>NZ_KZ614149.1:3345271-3677784 GCF_002886255.1 Alteribacillus bidgolensis | reverse complement strand
AAACAATGCCAAAAGCGAATAGAACCTTTTGATTGTGAAGGATTTGTATACGGAAAAGGGCCCCAGCATCCTGCCGTCATGTTTGTTGGTGAAGCTCCAGGGGAAACAGAAATAAACAACGGTATTCCTTTTAGCGGAAGAGCGGGGAAGCATTTTAATCAATACCTTAAGTATCTCGGTTTATCGCGAAAAGATATTTACATTACAAGTGCCGTTCGCAGCCGGCCTTATAAATGGGAAAAGCGTCGTGGAAAAGAAGCTCGTAAATATAATCGCACCCCAAATCAAAAAGAAATTGCAGCCCATGCACCTATTCTTGATGCGGAGATAAAATGGACAAATCCTCCAATCATTGTACCAATGGGGCGCATCGCGTATTGGCGTTTGTTGGGAAACTCTCCACGAATGGATGAAGTGACTGGGGTTCCTGTTGAGACTGCTGTCCGCTGCTTGGATGATTGGGAGAAAAATACCTATTGTTTTTCAACGAAAACGTATGCTGTTCTTCCGATTTATCATCCAGCAGCTGTGCTTTATAGACGCAGTTTGGAAACCGATGTTTATAAGCATTTGGATGAGTTAAAAAAGCTGTTCGCTGATAAAATGTAGATGTTCGAGCAAAACGACAAAATTTTTGCTTGTTCCGACAATTTTCTCGCTGATCATAATATTTGCGGATTTATTTAATATCCTTGTGCTGCCCGGTAGAGTGGCCTAGGAGCGTAAAATTGTCTAATTGAAGCGTACCCACTATGATACGAATATCATTAGCCAGTCTGTTATAAGTATAGCCGTTTATTGGTTTATCTGAATTACCAAAGCCCCTCCAGTCTATGCCAATACAGCGGTAACCCATTAAGGGAAGAATATCAATTTGTTTGTTTCGTCGTATAAGATTGCATTCTGTTCTTTTTCGACTTAAATCGTGGTGCTTTGTTCTCTTTCTTGAAGAATCGCGTATATGAATCGGCAAGGTTTTTTAAGAGAAGATTGAATAGCAACGCTGTCCACTTCTTTTAACCAAATCCATTCTTTCTTGAGTTGTGTTAACTGTTTGGAACAAGCGTTATACGTTAATCCCTTGCCTGTTTCTTGATACGTGCCTCTCCATTTAGCAAGGAAATGATAGAACACAAAACGACTACAACCAATGGTTTTCGCAATAAGTACTTCCTGTTTTTTGGTTGGATAGATCCGGAGTTTATATGCTTTGTGAACCACCATTTCCCCCACCTCTCCCCATGAAGCTACTCTTATTATAAGACATTGGCACGAAAAAGGGCATATATTCTCTTTTCTATTCAAAATATTTTGGCTGTCTTAACAAGGAGACGGAGGGAATTATCAGACAATAGAGATAGCTAAAGCCATCTCTTGTCCGAAGGCGATTTATCTCCCACTTACTCGCTAACGCTCCTTGAAGTAGGAGTCTTCTCGCCTAGTAACGATAAAACTCATATACTCATCACTTTCCATTGTTTAAACCCACATGAAAACAGGGTGCAATTTTTTATTCTAAAATTGCACCCATTGATTGAAGAACCCTATTTGAAGTAGTGTCATTTAGTTTTTATCCGAATTTGTGTTTTCGTTTTTAGAATCATCTACTATATTATCTTCCTCTGTCTTTTTTATTTCTTCATCCTCTTCCCTGGTTGCGGCTACTCCTTGGTCATACGCTTCATTGGAAGAACCAACATTATCGATGTTTCCTCGCGAAACATAGCTTTCTAACATAGCCTTCAAGTCCATACCGGTTGCTTCCTTCAAAGACTCTTGAATACCAAGCATCGTTGAAGTGACATTATTTGCTATTTTTGAAGATCCGCCTTGAGAATGACTTCCACCCATATCAATAACTTTCATATCCTTAATTTGTGAAAGCGGTGCAGAAACTTTCTCCGCATAATCAGGCAGCACGTTTAATAGCATTTCCACTATAGCAGCTTCCCCGTATTGCTCCATTGCTTTTGCCATACGTTCTTTAGATTCTGCTTCTGCAATACCACGCTGGCGTATCACTTCTGCTTCAGATTCCCCTTTTATGCGTTCTTTATCTGCTTCGGCCTGGGCTTTTTTCGTTGTTTCATAAGCTTGTGCATCAGCGATGGAACGCCGACGTTTATTTTCCTCTTCTTCTAGCTCGACAGCCCGCTGTCTTTCTATGTATTGTACTTGGAGTTCTTCTTCTTTCACCTGCTGAGCTAATTTTTGTTTTTCAAGCTCACCGGCCTGGGCTGCATTCGCTTCCGCTCGGTTTGTTTCTTTTTGGAATTCAGCTTCTTTAATATCTTTTTCTTTTTTGGAAGCGGCGATGGCTGTTAACCGGCGATTTTCTTCATCTTGTGCTTCCTGATCATTTTTTGCTTGATAAATACGTGTTTCTTTCTTTGCATCGGACTCTGCCATATTAGCCTTTTTCTGTACGTCAGCAATGTGAGGGCGCCCTAGCGCATCAATATAGCCGTTTTCTTTATCCACATCTTCTACATCATTTAAGGCAAATGACGTAATTTCAAAGCCCATCCCTTTCAGATCCGCTTCAGCGATTTTCTTTACTTGTGTATTGACTTCTTTAAAGTCATTATAAATTTTCTCAATCGGAAGGGAAGCAATAATGGAACGCAAATGACCATTTAACACATCATTTAACTCAGATTCTCGTTCATTTTGTTTTTTCCCTAAAAATTTCTCTGCAAAGTTTGCCATTATCTCTAATTCGCTGCCTATACTGATGACAGCCGTACTAGCCACTCGTACAGGAATACCTTCTTTTGTATACGCCTTCTCTGAGTCTACTTGCAGCTGGAAAGATGTTAAATCAATCGGTGTAGCCGTTTGAAACATACGAAGACGATACCCTCCGCCGCGAATAATTTTCACAGAACGCCCATTTTGATCTTCAAACACATTTTTCTCTTTTTCGGGATCTCCTAAATTTGGACCGGTGACTATCAGCGCTTCATTTGAACTTGCTGTTTTATAGCGAATTCGAAAGATAATAAATGTCACGACCCCCGCGATAACGGCTAAGAAAATAAGAATAAACAAAATAATCATAAATAAACCTTCAATCATCTCTATTCCTCCTTTAATTAAAGTTAAGGGTAAACATGACTTTCTGTACATAACCAATCAATTGGTAAAAATAAAATAAATGCATAAGGGAATTTCGCCTCTAGTCCCTTACCCTTTTTTCTTCTCACCTGCCTTCATTCAACATCTTATTCATTTGTTACGAAAAAGAAAAAATAAAGGTTTCAATTTAAGACAAATCTATGTATTTCTTTGTCTAATCGAATCAATCTTCTCATTTTGTTTGTTAGCTGCTCGTACAAATAAGAAAAGCGCAAGCGCTCTTGTTTTTAAGACGTTCGGCTAAGTTACTCACGTCCTGTAAGAACGCCGAACTGGCTTGCACAGGATGGGCTGACTTTTCCGGTGCGAACACGATGTTCGCGATTATAGCAAACGTTTCTTAAATCGCCGCGGGCCTCCGAAAGGCTGGGCGCTGAAGCTAGACATCAATGCGCAACATTTTATACTTTCTTATCCTATAAAAAAAGGATGCTGCTCCTATAGGAAAGCATCCTTTTTTTAACACATTACAATGACAGCTCTATTAACTAGAGTTGAGTGTATTGATTCTTAATATTTCGCTGGCCTAAAAGGAAGATCGTTATAAAATTAATGCAGCGATTAATCCAAAAATTAAGAGAGGAATATTAAAATGTAAAAATGTTGGAACACACGTGTCCCAAATGTGATTGTGCTTCCCATCTGCATTCAAACCAGATGTTGGCCCAAGGGTGCTGTCAGAAGCTGGAGAGCCTGCATCACCAACTGCTCCCGCTGTACCAATTAATGCAGCCGTTGCTAGCGGAGAAAAGCCTAGCGCACTACAAAGAGGTACAAACAGCGCAGCGAGAATAGGAATGGTTCCAAAAGATGAGCCAATTCCCATCGTTATTATCATTCCAACAAAAAGCATTGCAACAGCTCCCAAAAATTTGCTATCACCGACAATAGTTGAAGATGTTTCGACTAACTCCTCTACAGCCCCGATATCTTGCAAAACGGTAGCATACCCAGAAGCAACCAGCATTACAAACGCAATCATCCCCATCATTTTAATGCCGTCGTTAACTATGTTTTCTCCTTCTTTAAACGGAACGATCCTGAATACTAACATTAGAATAATACCAGTAAGCGCTCCCAAAATTAGTGAGTCTGTAGCTAACTGCACGGCAAGAGCAGAAATAATAGCAACTATGGTGAAAAAGTGAGACATTGTAAATATCATTTTCTTTTCTGTCGTTGCGGCAGTCTCTTCTGCTGCTGATATATCTCTCATCTGCTGGACTGATGTTTCTCGATCTTTTCGAAAGGTTATAAATATAGCAAACAATAGACCACATAACATTCCAATGCCTGGTAAAAGCAATGCAATTGGGATTTGCCCAAGATTGATTGACATGCCATTCGCATTCATTTCGTCTCTAATAATTCCATGAAAAATCAAACCGAAACCCGCAGGAATCATGACATATGGCGCTTTTAAGCCGAAAGTTAAAGCGGTCGCTACAGCTCTGCGATCCAGCTTCATAGTATCAAATAAGTGCAGGAGCGGCGGGATCAAAATAGGAATAAAAGCAATGTGTACAGGAACGACGTTTTGCGACAAACATGCCACACCTGCAATAGTTAGTAGTAACACGGCTTTTTTCCCTTTTAAAATATTAATTAAGTGTTTAACGAGAAATCCTGTTATTCCAGAGTAACCGATCATAACAGCAAATGCTCCAAGTAAAATGTAGCTTAAGGCGGTGTTAGCCTGTCCACCCATTCCAGAAACGAGCATTTCAATCGTTTCCGAAAATGATAACCCAGCAGCAGCCCCTGCTGAAAGGGCTGCAAACAGTATCGCTAACACAACGTTTAGCCGCAACAAACTTAAAATCACCATAACTAAAACAGATATCACTACTGCATTAAACAAATAACCCTCTCCTTTCACCTGTGAAATTTAAGAATGCACCGTTTCATTTTCCATTCCAACAGATGTTATTGGAATTTTTTTTATCCATCTGTACATAGCTTCTATATCTTTATAAAACATCCGGTCAGATTCAATAAACGGAACAATTGTCCGGCCTGCTTCCAAAAATGCTCTTGTCATAGGTGCCATTTTGTTCTTTCCGCGATACTCAGCTGCCTGCATACTGCAGATTGCTTCAATCGCTAACACTCGGGATGCATTTTCAATTACCTTTGCTGTATGCCTCGAAGCGATTGTTCCCATGCTGACATGATCTTCTTGATTTGCAGAAGAAGGAATGGAGTCAACACTTGCCGGATGAGTCAGTGTCTTATTTTCTGAAACAAGTGATGCTGCCACGTACTGCATAATCATGGCACCAGATTGCAATCCTGGTTCCGGGCTTAAAAACGGAGGCAAATCATTCAGCTGAGGATTAACAAGCCGTTCAATTCGGCGCTCGGAAATGTTAGCCAGCTCCGCCATGGCAATTCCCATGAAATCCATTGCTAATGCAATGGGCTGGCCATGAAAGTTCCCACCGGAAATTACTTTCTCTCCATTATTAAAGATAAGCGGGTTATCTGTCGCTGCGTTCATTTCAATTTTAAGCTTTTCTTTAACATAATGAAGCGTTTGCCATGTCGCCCCGTGCACTTGCGGGATGCAACGGAGAGAATATGCATCTTGGACACGCAACTCTCCTTGTTTTGTTGTTAATTGGCTGTCTTTCAAGTATTTTCGAATTCGTTCTGCTACCTCTACTTGTTCTTGGTAGCCGCGTGCCATATGAATTTCTTCATCAAACGCATCCATTATACCGCACAACCCTTCTATTGTGGTTGCAGCAATAATTTCTGATTGATAGGCAAGGTTTTCTGCTTCTAAATAGGAAATAATTCCCATTGCTGTCATCGCCTGTGTACCGTTAATAAGTGCCAAACCCTCTTTAGCTGTTAAAGTAATAGGCTTAATTTTCTCCTGTGTTAAAGCATGTATGGCAGGTACTTTCTCCTCTTTATAAAACACTTCTCCTTCCCCGAGAAGGACTAAGGCTAAATGAGACAATGGCGCCAAGTCTCCGCTTGCCCCAAGAGACCCTTGCTGAGGAATGACTGGGTGAATTTGTTTGTTTACAAGCTCTAGCAGACGATCAATAATAAGCGGACGCACACCAGAATACCCTTTCAGGAGGGCATTAGCCCTTAACACTAGCATGGCTCGTGAAACGGTTTCTGGAAAAGCTTCACCAACTCCGCACGCATGCGAATGAATCAAGTTTTTTTGGAGTACTTCCACATCCCCCTTTTGAATTAGCACATCGCTGAATTTTCCAAAACCAGTCGTAATACCATAAATAATTTCTTGATTCTCCACGATAGATTCTACAGCTTCACGACTCTTTTTCACATCCTCTATGCTTTCCTTTGCAGCTTTAACTTTCTCCCCCTCAAACAATACTTGTTTCATTTCAGTAAAATTAAGTGAATGCCCTGTTAATGTCACCATGTTTCTCACTCCTCTAGTTTCTTTACTTGGTTAAAGTGCCAATAAAAAGGGGGCTATATCAATGCAACGTTAACGGTTGCAATGATATAGCCCCCTAAACTCTACTAATAACTGTGGGCAGTTTATTTAAATGTGATTAACACCTAATCCAATTGTTTCATGCTCGGCCCCTTTTACTGGTGCACCGATCGTGCCATATAAGGAAACAGCAATCCATTCTCCTTCGTTCTTATTTTCATAGGGTGTACCCCGGACAATGGCAAAGCTTAGTCCCACTGTACGCAGCATTGATCCTAATTGAACCTGCCCTCGGGTTACACCATGCAGTGATTCGATAATGGCATGGTACAATGCATGACTTTCACGATAAAGACCGGTTTCTACAATTTCATTCTTCTTCGCTGCTGTCTCGATAGCTGCTACCACTTTATGAGCTTCCATCGAGCCAACTTTTCCTGTACAGCATTTCCAATCTAATTGCTTTATCTTTTCTAATTCTTCGCTCTTGTCATCGCTGAGCACTAGGAGAATAGCACTTCTCCCAATACGAGAATCCTTACTTAAGGACATTATTAACACTCTTTTCCATCTCGGTCTGATAACTTCAGACAAATCTAATAACTAATAACTAACAGCTTTTAACTAATAGTAATTGTAAGCGTTTTTTCAAAACCATGTCAATACATTTTTTTGTGGTTTAATACCTGGATATTCCGTGCGTTAATCACTGCCGCTAGGTAATTGATCTTCTTTTAGTATAGCTAATGTCATATCCGCTACTACGATGTCTCCGGTACGTACGTTCACTTTTTCAACTATTCCGCAGCTGCTTATTTCTACCTTTTTGACTGAACCGTGAGCAGTTTTAATAGAAAAAAGAGGTTCCCATTCATGAACGAATCCTCCTCGATTAACGAAAACTTTTTCTACTTTTCCTTGGTATTCACTTTGGACTGTTCGATAGCTGCTCATCTCTTTTTCCCCCTTTTTTACACCCATCCGCGAAATGTTGAAGCTTCCGCCATTTTTCGGATACCAACGATATAAGCGGCTAGACGATTATCCACATGATGAAGTTTTGCTGTATCAATGACATTATGAAAAGCAGTAACGATTTTCTTTTTCAGTTTTTCTAATACTTCCTCCTCAGACCAGTAGTACCCTAAATTATTTTGCACCCATTCAAAATAGGAAACAGTGACACCCCCGGAGCTAGCCAGGATATCTGGGACAAGCAGCACATCTCGTTTTGTTAAAATTTTCGTAGCTTCTAATGTTGTCGGACCATTGGCGGCTTCAACGACAATTTCAGCTTTAATGTTTGATGCATTCTTTTCGGTGATTTGATTTGAAATAGCTGCCGGCACTAAAATATCACATTCACATTCGAGCAGTTCTTCATTTGTAATTGTGTTCGAAAATAAATTGGTTACTGTTCCGAAAGAATCACGCCGTTCGAGTAAATAGTCAATATCCAGCCCGTCTTTATCATATAATGCGCCATCTGCGTCAGATATTCCCACAATTAGGGCGCCTCGTTCGTTAAGAATTTGCGCTAAAAAGCCTCCTGCGTTACCAAATCCTTGAATAATCACCCTTGCACCATCTAAGTCAAGCTTTTTTTTCTTCGCTGCTTCTTCAACGCAAATGGCTACTCCCATGGCTGTCGCCGTTTCACGGCCATTTGAACCACCAAGAACAATTGGTTTTCCGGTAATAAAACCAGGTGAGTCAAATTCACGAATCCGGCTGTATTCATCCGTCATCCAAGCCATAATCTGCGAATTCGTAAATACATCAGGGGCTGGAATATCTTTTGTCGGTCCTACGATTTGACTTATTGCCCGCACGTACCCTCTACTTAACCGCTCCGTTTCTAAAAAAGACATCGCCCTAGGATCACAAACTATTCCACCTTTACCTCCGCCAAAAGGCACATCGACAATGCCGCACTTTAAACTCATCCAAATTGATAAAGCTTTTACTTCATTTTCCGTTACAGAGGGATGGAATCGAACACCGCCTTTCGTTGGACCAACTGCGTCATTATGCTGAGAACGATATCCGGTAAAAACTTGGACACTGCCATCGTCCATTCTTATCGGTATCCGAACGGTCAATGTGCGAACAGGTTCTTTAAGCAGTTCATATACTTCTTCTTTATAACCAAGCTTTGATAAAGCATGTTTTATTTCATGCTGTGTTGCTGATAGTAGATCTGTCTGTTCAGCCGTACTTTTGACACTTACTGCGTTCATACTATTACCCCTTTTATCGTTTCCCTGATTTCATTTTTGGTCGCAACTTTAGCTTTAAAGTAATAAATAAGCCAGAGGAGTTGTGATTATAATCGTTAATACCACACGTTCAATCCAAATCACAATTAATTTCGGAATACTTATTGGGATATCCGTAGATAAAATACATGGTATTAACGCTGAGAAAAACAAAATAGCTGAAACTGACAACGTACCAATTACAAATTTTGTAATCATTGGTGCTTCTGTAACCAGAAGAGCCGGGAGAAACATTTCGGCAATGGAGACTGCCGATGCCTTAGCTGCAAGCAATGGATCAGGAACCTGCATCATCCAAGTAAATGGATAAAAAATGTAACCCAAGATATCAAACATAGGAGTGTATTCAGCAAGTACTAATCCAAGCAGCCCAACCGACAGAATGGATGGTAAAATAGCCATTGTCATAATCAATCCATCCTTTAAATTAAGCCAAACGTTTTTTAGAAGCGATGGAGAACATTCTGCTGCTTTCATAGCTTGAAACCAGGCAGCTTTTAGACGATTCTTTTCAATGATGTTCTCAGGACGGCCTTCCCGGTTATTGATATATTGATCACTCTCTTTACTTAACGGCCAGATCCTAACAGTGATAGCGGTTACAAGAAAGGTTACGAATAAGGTCACCCAGAAATAAGTGTTCCAAATTTCCATTAAACCAAGTGTTTTTGCCACAACAATCATAAATGTTGCTGAAACGGTGGAAAAACCGGTTGCAATAATTGTCGCTTCCTTTATCGTGTATTTTCCTTCTTTGAAAACTCGGTTTGTAATTAATAAACCAATCGAGTAACTGCCCACAAATGAGGCCACAGCATCAATGGCAGACCGTCCGGGCGTTTTCCAAATCGGTCGCATTACAGGCTGCAAAACAACTCCTATAAATTCTAACAACCCATATCCAACCAATAAAGCAAGAAAAACAGAACCAATTGGCACCAGTAAACCAACCGGTATGACAAGATTTTCAAAAAGAAATGGTCCCATACTCGGGTCGAACAGCCAATGAGGACCAAATTGGAAAACAAGCATAACAGCAACGACAGCCCCGAAAATTTTAAAAATGGATAAAATTATATTAGCCAAATCTTTATTCCATGAATGATTAATAAAAGGATAGACCGCTCCAGAAATAATAACTAGTAATACATAGTATGGAACAAAAGCAGTAAATGTCGTTTGAATATAGGTAACGAAATGATCGAGAGCAATAGAAGTAGTTCCATTTACCTTAATTGGAATAAAAAAAGTAAAAATACCGATTAGACTAAAAACAATAAATTTTAATAAATTGCTCGTCCATTGCTGTTCTTGGTACTCAGCCGGGGACTTCTTTTGATGATTTTCCATATAAATGCCTCCCCATATAGAAATATTTTTAATAGGAGAGGGATCTTAATTATCCCTCACCTTTTACAATATCCCGTTAAAAAAGACAGCATAGTATGGACAGCGCTTTTGACTGATTGTTCTCCAACGTCTTTTCTCGGGTCTAAACAAACAATATCCATAGCCTTTACTTTGATGTGTTGTCCGGCAATTTGAACAGCTTCAAACAATTCCTCTGAGTACATTCCTCCCGGTGTTGCTGCTGGAGCTGCCGGGCCATGTACGATATCTAACACATCCATATCTACAGTCAAATAAATGGTATCTACTTCTTCTTCCAATTGATGTAAAGCATAATTGATAGCATTAGAAATTCCCTTTTTTCTTGCCTGTTTCATCGTTGTATAGTGAAGTCCAGCTTTGTCTGCGAAATCCTTAAGTTCCTTAGCGTTAAAAAAACCATGCAATCCGATATTATGGACGTGGTTTCCCTGAATGGTTTCACTTTCAATCAGGTTGCGTATTGGTGTGCCGTTCGCTGGGCCGATTAATTTAGGGTCTCTCAAATCAAAGTGCGTGTCTAACTGCAGTATCCCAATATTTTCATTCGGATGGGCTTGCTTCCAGCCCTTGACCAGCATCGCTGTAATGGAATGATCGCCGCCCATTGAAATTGGCAATGTATGTGGATGGTTCGTTCGCATAGCGACCATAGCGTCTTGGATTTGTTGATGTGTATATTCAATATTAGTCACATGTTGCTTTACATTTCCAAGGTCGATAGCCTTTAGCTGAGCCAAGTCGATTTCTTCATCCAAGTTATAGGTACTAAATGCCTTCCACGCCTGCCTCATTGCTTCCGGGTTTTCACTAGCAGCAGAAGTACTGATGGATGATTTTGAAAGAGGGACTCCTAGAATAGTCACGTCATAATCTTCCCAATTAGGTTCGGCTTCCCCTGCCGTTTCAATCCATTCATGTACTTTTATATCTTTACTTTTATCCGTTTGACGAGACCAGATCATACTCGGTTTGTCTAACATTGGATACGGGTAGCTGCTCATTGCAACTGCCCTCCTCTTACTAACGGAATCCCAGCTTTTACAACCGTATCCACGTGATTCATTCCATATTTATACGATAATGTGAGATAGTTTGGCACATCAAAAATGGTGACATCCGCTTTTTTTCCCGATTCAAGACTTCCGACTTCTGATGCGCACCCAATTGCGTGAGCGGCATTAATGGTAGTCGCTGTCAATACTTCCTCCGGTGTCATACCCATTTTTAAGCAGCCTAAATTCATAATGAATGGAAGTGAAATCGTTGGAGAAGATCCCGGATTTGCATCGGTGGATAAAGCCACTGCTACACCGGCATCAATCATTTTTCTTGCTTCGGCAAATTCAGCCATCAAGAAAAATGCTGTTCCGGGCAATAGCACACCAACTACCCCTGCCTCAGCCATTTTCTTTATCCCATTCTCTGAAGCTTTTAGTAGATGATCCGCAGATATAGCTCCTATTGATGCCGCTAATTCTGCTCCTTCATATGGTTCAATTTCGTCTGCGTGAATTTTTGGTATCAGCCCGTATTCTTTTCCAGCTTCTAAGACTCTTCTCGATTGTTCCGGAGTAAAAACGCCTCTTTCACAAAAGACATCATTGAATACAGCCAGCTTTTTATCAGCTACTTCCGGAAGCATCTCTTGAATCACACGATCAACAAACTTATCAGGGTTATTTTTTTCGTCCATTGGAATAGCATGAGCACCCATAAAGGTCGAAACAAGATCAACCGGATGGTCATTATTTAGCTGTTCTGCCACTTCCAGCTGTTTGAGCTCGTGTTCAAGCGTTAATCCGTAACCACTCTTTGCTTCCACTGTAGTTACACCATGCAGAAGAAATTGATTCAATCTTTTTTTTGATTCATCATACAACTGCTCATGGCTAGCCTGCTGAGTTGCTCGAGTAGTTGCGTGAATACCGCCGCCCGCCTGCATGATATCCATGTACGTTCGTCCTTTTAGACGCATGGCGTATTCATTTTCTCTCGTTCCGGCGTGAACAAGGTGGGTATGGGGATCAACTAGTCCTGGAGCAACTATCTTTCCCGTCGCATCTATTTGTTCAGCAGACTGAAAATGCTCTTGGTATTTTTCACGAATTTCCTTATCAGGACCCGCTTCAACGATTTTACCGTCTTCCATAAAAAGGCTTCCATCTTCAATCAAGTTTAATTGAGACATAGCTTCTCTCGTAGCTGGACCATCCGTGCTGCCAGCCATCGTAATCAATTGTGCAGCGTTTGTAATAAACATTTTTTGTGTCATGCACTACCCCTCCTCTTTTTATTTACGAAGCATTGGTACTTGAATCCCTTTATTTTGAGCTGTCTTTTCGGCAAGTTCATAACCAGCATCCACATGCCGAACCACACCCATTCCCGGATCTGTTGTTAAAACTCGTTGAAGGCGCTTTTCTGCATCTTTCGTTCCATCTGCTACGATTACCATTCCAGCATGAAGGGAGTAACCCATGCCAACACCTCCGCCATGGTGGACACTAACCCAGCTTGCGCCGCCTACGCTGTTGATAAGCGCATTAAGAATTGGCCAATCACTAACTGCATCACTGCCATCTTTCATGGATTCTGTTTCCCGGTTTGGAGATGCCACAGATCCTGAATCAAGATGATCACGCCCAATGACAATCGGCGCCTTTAATTCCCCGCTGGCGACCATATCATTAATGATTTTTCCAAACTTAGCCCGTTCTCCATAACCAAGCCAGCAAATGCGGGAAGGAAGTCCTTGAAAACTAATTTTTTCTTGAGCCATACGTATCCAATTGCATAAATGTTCATTTTCACTAAATTCTCTTAAGATAACTTCATCCGTTTTATAAATATCTTCTGGATCTCCTGATAACGCTACCCAGCGAAATGGACCTTTTCCTTCGCAAAACTGCGGCCTAATATAAGCTGGCACAAACCCAGGAAAATTAAAAGCATTCTCAACGCCTTCATCTTTAGCAACCTGGCGTATGTTATTTCCGTAATCAAATGTAACGGCTCCTTGTTTTTGCAAAACAAGCATAGCCTGTACATGAGATGCAATTGTTTGTTTCGAAAGCTTTATATAGCGATCTGGATCTTTAGCACGAAGCTCAATGGCCGTTTGCAAATCCATACCCGCGGGAACATAGCCATTGAGCGGATCATGTGAGGACGTTTGGTCCGTTAAAACTTCAGGTATAAATCCTAATTCATTCATTTTTGGCAAAATTTCTGCTGCATTTCCCAATAATCCAATAGAAAGAGCCTGCTTATTCTCTTTTGCTTCTTTCGCTAAACGCACCGCTTCTTCTAAACTATCTGTCGAAACGTCTAGATATTTAGTTTCGATACGACGATCGATTCGGTGTTGATCAATTTCAATTGCAATACACACTCCGCCATTCATTGTTACGGCCAATGGCTGAGCTCCACCCATGCCGCCAAGCCCTGCAGTTACCGTAATTGACCCTTTCATGTCTGAACCAAAATGCTGTTTTGCACACTCTGCAAACGTTTCATAGGTTCCTTGGACAATCCCCTGACTTCCAATGTAAATCCAGCTTCCTGCCGTCATTTGTCCATACATCATCAAGCCGTTCTGATCAAGCTCATGGAAATGCTCCCAGTTTGCCCAAGCCGGTACAAGATTAGAATTTGCAATCAACACCTTAGGGGCATCTTTATGGGAAGGAAAGACTGCAACGGGCTTTCCGGATTGAACCAGTAATGTTTCGTCATCTTCAAGTGTTTTCAACGTATCAACAATCGCCTCGTAACATTCCCAATTACGAGCAGCTTTCCCAATCCCCCCGTATACGACGAGATCTTCTGGATTTTCTGCCACGTCTGGATGAAGGTTATTGTTCAACATCCGCAGAGCTGCCTCCTGAAGCCAGCCTTTTGTGTTCAAATCTGATCCCGTGTATTGTTTCACTTGCTTGTATTTTGTTTTTGTCATTTCATTCATCCTTTCTTCGTTTTTGGATTAATTAAATGGTATCAACGGATACAACGAAAAAATAGATGATTAACTTTCGATTTTCTATAAAAATATGCAATATCTATAAAAAAATATTCGAAAGCGCTTTTATTTTATAGAACAAAATTTAGAAAAGATAAAATTATATGGAATCTAGGTTAATTACTCAACAGGTTGCAGATAAAAAAAATGAGCGAAATATATCGCTCATATATATGTTGTTTAATTGTTAAGTGCTCTAACATTGCATTTGTGTTTTTCCTGCGATTCCAGGATATGTCATTTCATAAGGATTTAGTATAAGATTTAATTCGGAGTCTGTTAGTATGTCAAACTGTAAGCATAATTCACGAACTGTTTTTCCTGTTAAGATAGCTTCACGTGCGATACGTGATGTCATTTCATAACCAATATGAGGATTTATTGCTGTAATAATTCCTACACTTTTTTCTACATACTCTTTTAAGCGTTCCTTATTTGCTTCAATACCTTTTAAACAGTTTTCCGTGAAGGACTTACATGCATTATTCATTATACTAATCGATTGAAGTAAATTAAAAACAATTATAGGTTCCATGACATTGAGTTCGAATTAACCAGACTCAGAAGCTAAACAAATGGTATGATCGTTACCTATCACTTGAAATGAAACTTGATTTATCATTTCAGGAAGAACTGGGTTAACCTTCCCAGGCATTATTGACGAGCCAGGCTGACGATCCGGTAAAAAAATTTCAGCCAGCCCTGCACGAGGACCAGAAGCCATCAGACGTAAATCATTTGACATTTTCGACATATTAATCATGCAAACTTTTAATGCAGCTGATACTTCTGTATAGGCATCAGTATTTTGTGTCGCATCTACGAGGTGTTCTGCTCTTCTAAGCGGCAACTTACTAATGTGCCCTAAATGTTTAATAATTGCTTCACAGTAATAGGGATCTGCATTCAATCCTGTTCCCACTGCAGTGGCACCCATATTTACTTCATATAGATGTTGACAAGATTGTTGTATACGTTCAATGTCACGTGTTAACGCCTTACTATATGCTTTAAATTCTTGTCCAAGACGAATTGGCACAGCATCTTGTAAATGTGTACGTCCTAATTTAATCACATCATCAAACTGAACAGCTTTTTGAAGAAGAATGTCTTGCATGACCCTTAACGTTGTTAGAAGTTTTTTTAATAGTTTTAAAGAGGCGATGTGAATAGCAGTTGGGAATGCATCGTTTGTTGATTGGGACATATTAACATGACTGTTTGGACTAAGATGGACATAGTCTCCTTTTTTGTGCCCAAGTATTTCGAGTGCTCTATTAGCTATCACCTCATTCACATTCATGTTTATTGATGTTCCTGCACCACCTTGAATTGGATCCACAATGAATTGATCGCTCCTTTTCCCCTCTATTATCTCATCTGCTGCTTCGACAATTACATTGCAGTGGTCTTTGTAAAGCCGACCGGCATCCCTATTAGCAAGAGCTGCTGCTTTTTTTATCATAGCAAATGCTTTAATTAACTCTTCATGAATCCGATAACCTGTGATTGGAAAGTTTTCAACGGCACGCAAGGTCTGAATACCGTAATAAGCATGCTCAGGAACTTCTTTAACTCCTAAAAAGTCTTTCTCCAAGCGTGTGTTTTTTTCTGCATCTACCTCTATACTCTTCATTATTTTCCCCCTTAATTCATCCAATCTTCTAGGCCAAAGAATTGTTTCATTTTCAAAAAGCAGAAACCATAATGTATTTTTTAAATACCTATGGTTTCTGTATGACAATAATATTTTTTTTGACGTTTTTCCTAATAAATAGTGAGGTATATATGAAAGGACAAATCTTTTATTTTAAAAATTTATCTATATCAATGATAGAATTTAATAGTACTTTTCCCGCTATTGCAATATCTTCCGGAGTACTGTACTCTTCTGGACAGTGACTTTTTCCATCTACACTTTTAACAAACAGCATAGCTGATTTAGTTACTGCTGCCATATGTGCTGCATCATGAACTGCCATGCTGGTAAGTGAAAGACATGGTTCATTTATATTCGCAGCTGAGCGATTTAATATATTTACTAAGTCTCTATCTAAAAGAATAGGAGACTGATCCATAATGATCTCTTGTTGTAAATCAGCTCTTCTGTTCACTGCTATTTCTTTACAACGATTTAAAATATCGGCTATTACTTTACGAAAGGAACTCTCACTGCCTTTTCCTCGAATTTCCAAAGTAAACTCTACTTGCCCAGGAATGATATTTGTTGCATTTGGGGAAACCTCTAGTTTACCAACCGTACCAACAACTTCTTTTATGTTCTTATGAGAGACTTCCTCAACCTGAAGGATCATTTCTGATGCTGCAGTAAGCGCATCTATGCGTGTGTTCATTTTTGTGGCACCAGAATGATTAGCTTCTCCTGTTACAGTCAATTTGTTTCTGTAGATACCAGCAATACGTGCAACAGAAGCTATAGATGTGTTTTTTTCTTCGAGTTGTTTTCCTTGTTCAATGTGGAGCTCTATAAACGCTTTCTTTTCATCATGTTGTTTGTACATTGCAGAATAGGCCTCAATGTCACCGCCTACCCTTTTTAATGCTTCGACAACCTTTATGCCTGAGCTGTCTTTAGTTTGTTTTAAATCATTAACGTCAAGTTTTCCTGAAAAAGACCGGCTTCCAAAGGTAGACAAGTTAAAGTCATTAGATTCTTCCGCAGTGAAAGAGACAATTTCTAAATCATGATCTAAAAGAATGTGTTGTTCTTCTAAAGTGACTAAAAGTTCTTTTGCCATTAGAACGCCTAAAGGTCCATCAAATTTCCCACCGTTTGGGACCGAGTCGAGATGAGAGCCGATTACTATAGATCCTTTTTTGTTTCCATTTCCTTTTTTCTTAGCCCAAATATTGGCAGCACCATCAACCTTTACTTCAAGGCCTAAGGCTTTAAGTTCACGAATGAACTTTTTCCTAACTTTTATATCCTCTTCCGAAAAACTAGGGCGTGTAATACCGTTTTGTGCATTTAATCCATAGCACGCATAATCATCTATATCTTTCATTAATCTCTTTATATTAATTCCTTTGAGATCTACATGCTCCAAATTATTCATCCCCTTTAACACCGTAGGAAGGAGCTTGTGTTGGATTAAGTGCTCTAACTTTATAATCATTGGCTTGAGGTTTGTAAACCTCAAGTATTTGTTTTAGATCACTCAAAGGGTCTAAGCTGTAATCAACTCTCAGGTCGATAAAAGGAAAAGGTTCGTCCGTGTACGTTAACAGAGCGATGCTTCGCTCATCATCCATTTCTCCACCCATTTGAAATCCTTTTTCCATTGCACCATATAGTCTATCTTCTAGATTTAAATCAGAATGAGCTAAATAATACTCACCCATGGCTTTAGGAATCATTTCATCACTTAAAAGATTTCCAACACAAGCCACATTAGGAGCAGCGAACTCTCCATTTGTTCCTAAAGCTTGCTCCCCTGTAAATACAGAAGAGTTGCCTTTAGTGTCAACCGCTGCCAGCTGACGATACTGTAAATATTCAGAGGCCGCTTTCATCGTTTTTACGGCTTCATTTGCCGTAAATCCTTGTTCCATAACCATAAGGCCAATAGTTGCAAGTCGTGGATCCGTTACATTTTGACTCAAAACAATCCCTGTTTTGTGTTTGATATGTGCACACCTTGCTCCAACAGCAGGACTGCTAGAAGTAACTATAAGTCCTAATTGCCCCGTTCTTTCACATCTTCCGGCTACTGAAAAGGTGCTTGTTATATCCATACATTTTCTCCTCTCCTATAATGTTATTTAACTATCACTGATAACCGCTTCTACGTCTATTTCCACAAGCATCTCCGGAAGAGCCAGCCCCTGAACAACGAGACCTGTACTAACTGGATAAATCCCTTTAAAATGTTTTGCAATAACCGCATAAGCTTCCTTACGATAGGAACGGTCGGTGAGATAAGTTGTGATTTTACACACATCCTCCATTTTCCCACCGGCTTCTTCAAGTAATTGTTTTACACAACAGCAGGCATTTTCCATCTGTGCCGTTACATCATTCTCTCCATGAAAGTTTCCTTTTAAGTCAAAGGCTGTTTGACCTCGCATAAAAATGTGATTCCCAGCACGGACTACCATACTAAATTCATTATTCACATGATGAGATTCTTCTCCCATATCGGATGGATAAAAGTTATTCGTTTTAAACTTACGATATCTTTTAATTTCCATTGTATATCCGCTCCCTTTTTTAAGAATATTCAAAACAATATAATTTTAAATTTCTATAAGTGAATTCTTCCAACCAAGTAAATGATTAGCTTGAGTGCTGTTTTTCTCCTTGTAAAGCTGACGGATACGAGATGAGGAGATAACCTCTCCTTTTTCACATATAACAGGTGGTTGAATTTTGACGTTGAAATGTTGACTAAGCGTTTGGATAGTTCCCTTTCTATTTTTTCCAAAAAGAAAATTAGGACCTTCCCAAATTTCAATTGGACAAATTTCTTTTAGTTCTTTTATAAATACCGGAATATCTTGTTTTGCAAACAACTCATTAAATGAACCTACGATAACATGGTCAGCCCCCATATTTTCAAGTCGTTCTAATTTTTCTTCTAATGTAGTTAGCAAGAGACAATTTCTAAAAAAAACTTTTGGCGGGGGATCAAAGGTATATACAACGAAAGGTACATCTAATTCTTCAGCTCTTATTTTTGCTTTTGAGAGCAACGCCTGATGTCCTCTATGAACACCGTCCAAAGCTCCAATAGTAAGTACCGAAGCACAAATATCTAGGTTGTGGGGCGTATGGACTTTCATTCTCTTTCACTCCTTGGCCACAAACATTAATTCTTTTGACTAACCAATGTTTTTAAATTGGCTGCTTTTTTAACCATTTCACGCTGTGGTTCCATATCAAAACTACTAAAAGCTGCCATCTGTTGAGCAAACGGAGGACTTTGGGCAAACAATTCAAACGTCGTTCTATGACCAGCATAAGAAGAATTCAAAAGATCACGAGCAAAGTACAACAATTTCCCTCTTTCTTCAGCACTCCACTCTTCACCAACTGAATAATATTTATCAATGTAACCCTTTATAGCAGGATCCGAAAGTGTTACAGAGTCTGGTGTTACAGCTAACTGTCCTCCAACAAGTTCCCTTGTTAAATGTGCCATCGCAGGAAAATGCGATAGAGCGTAAATTCGTCCAGTATAGAGAAGCGATTGATTTGGCATCATTAAATCTCCAGGACTACGTTCGGCATTGGCGACTGCAGCAGTTAAATGTGCATTTATTCCTTCTCGATAACTAATTAATTCGGATATTTTCTCCTTAACAGCCTGCAACTTTGTAAGACCGGTTTGTTCAACATTTAACAGTGCTGTTCCAAGTAAATAGTCTGCTCTACGCAGCACGCGGAGTACATAATTAAACGCAGAATAACGATGAAGCGTATTACGAATATAAGCGGCCGATTCTAACGAACGATGAAATAAGACATTCTCCCAAGGAATAAGAACGTTATCAAAAATAAGCAAGGTATCGATTTCGTCAAACTTTGTTGAAATCGGGTAATCCGTTTCATTTTTTTCCGTATCTAGAGGACTCCGACAAATGTGTTTTAGTCCAGGAGCTCCCATGTCACAAATAAAACCACAAGCAAATGGTGCCATACCTTCTTCTCCAGCTTGCCAATCCAATATGGTAGGCTTTACAAAAGCTTGATGAGCGTATGCAGCTGCTGTTTCAAATTTGGCTCCTTTTACAACAATTCCCTTATCATTTTCTTCCACTACGTGTAACAATGTACCTCCATCTTTACCACTAAAGAGCTTACTTCTGTCTCCCTTTGGATCTGTATTAGCAGAGACGTGAAATAAATCTTCTCTTGCTACTCGATCAACATGATACTTAATGTTTTTTGCGTAGGCGGGATCATTTTCGTTGAGCTTATCCTGGGCATCGTATAAGGACCACATCTCACCAATGGTCTCATCACCGACACGATAAACAACACCGCCCAAATCATCAAGGATTGTATCTACATATGTTCGAATAGCTGTTAAATCTTCTTTATCTTTTGGCAGCTTATAAGCGAGGCAGATTTCTTCCCCGTCTGGAAGGGTCGTAGTTGTATTATCTTTAAACTCAGGCTTATGGCCGAGATCATACATTCTAGCTTTTGCTTCAACTATAGGCTTAAAAGAGCGGTGATCAGCCACATTTTTAACCTTTTCCCCGTCAATATAGACTTCTCTTCCATCATTTAATGACTTTTTATATTCTTCTCCTGTCATCAATGCCATAAGTATTCCTCCTTTAGATTATTTAGTTGAAACAAACTCCCCAAACTCTCCCTTAAAATAAAGTAATGGTTCTTTTTCTTGAATATCTATTTTGAGCATTTCACCCATGAAAACAGAATGAGTTCCACCAACTGCTTCTTGTTCAACTTTACATTCAACTCTAACGAAATAGTCAGTTAGTAAGGGAGTACCAAATTCCCCCTCCTTTATATGCAGCCCAGCGAATTTATCTGGATTAGGTTTTGCAAATCGTATAGCAAGATCTTCCTGATCTTCTCCAAGTACGTGAACGGTAAAGTATCCTGATTCAGTAATTGCATCTCTCGTGCCAGTATCTTTATGAACACAAACAAGGAGCATTGGCGGCTCTGCTGTCAGGGACGTAACTGAACTAGCCGTTAGTCCGAAATTCTGTTTATCGTTACTTTTCGTGGTAATAACTGAAACACCAGTCGCTAAGCGCCCCATAGCTTGCTTAAACGTCTCTACGTCAACTTTCATATCCAACACCTCTCTCTTTTTCATTTAAGGAATATTTATGGATATATTCCTTTAAAGATATTATATATGATGAATTGTCTGAATAGCAAGGTTTTTTCAAAAATTATTTTACAATTTCATTTTTTCTAATCGCTTTTAGAAAAGTACAAAGCACTTCCAAACCTTTACTTGTCTAAAAATAATCCGGTATACTGAGTTATAATGGTCCGTTATCGTGGTCTATACATTTGTACATATTTAAGTTTTTAAATTAGAAAAGGGGGCAAAAATAAAAAATGAGAGCAGGAATTGTAGGCCCGCAGGATATAGTTGATTCCATAATTAAAATAATTAACGATGAATTTAAACAAACAATATTAGCTGTTCCTTTTATTTATAAAAAACCTTCTGAAACCACGTCGATTATTAACGACAATTATGAATACGTAGACGTTTGGATTTTTTCCGGCCCAGGTCTGTATCCATTTGCCGAAGAAAGCAAATCAAAACAGCCTTTTTTTTATCTTTTAACAGATGGATTTAGTCTCATTAAAACGCTAATGGAAATAGGGTATAACGACCAAAAAAATCTAAGTCGGTTAAGCATTGATTTTTTAACGGAAAAGAATGTTATCGAAACCTATAAAGATTTGGGATTGCCTACAGACCACTTAGGAATAAAAGAATATTCATCTAGTACCCCCCTTGAGGAATATTTGTTATTCCATGAGAACATGTACCAATCAAACAAGGTAGATATTTGTGTAACCGCTCTTCGGTTCATTTACGAGGAACTAAAAAGAAAAAATATTCCAGTGTATCGGATCCTCCCCAGCCGAACGAACATTCGAGAAAATTTACAAGCAGCCTTGCAAAAATGGGATGCTGATCATTCTAAAAAATCACAAATTGCTATCCTTTTTATCAAAGTCAAAAAGAAGAAAAAACAGATGAATTATCAAGAAATGAATTATGATACAAATAGATTGGAATTAAAGCTCGAAGATTTGGTTTTAAGTTTTGCAGAGGATATTTCAGGTTCTTTTGTCCCTGTGGGAATGGGGACATTTATTGCGTTTTCAACCCGTGGATCACTAAGTGAAAAACAATACCGGATCGAAGAGCTTCTAAATAAATGCGCATTATTGATAAATTTACCTATGAACATAGGAATTGGATATGGAGAATCTACTTTGAATGCAGAAGAAAATGCACGTTCTGCATTATACTACAGCCAAAACTATGGACCGTTTTCTGCTTTTATAGTCGACTCTAATGGAAGAGTAGACGGCCCTTTAAACAATCCGGAGGACCTCATATTTGAAGAGAAATCAACGAATGAAGATATTATGAAGAAGCTGAGAAAATGTAACGTTACTCTTTCTACTTTTCATAAAATCATGACCCTTCAAAAACAGTTAAATAATGAATCCATTACCTCTTTAGATATATCTACATGGATGCAAATGACAGAAAGAAATGCAAGGCGCATTCTATCAGAATTGGTTGAAGCTGAATTAGCCTTAGTAATTGGTTCCGAACCATCGGAAAAAAAAGGAAGACCCCGGAATAAATACCGATTAAATTTGAAGTAGGTGACTTGAATGGAGGATAATTATGAAGGTACAAGCTGGTATTGTAGGACCGGAGAATTCAGTAAAAAGAATCTGTAACGTCACAAAAGAATTGGAATCTACATTTCACCTTCACGCCTTTCCCTACGAAAGTGAAGAGGAGACATTAGAAATTATTAAAAAAAATGCACACTTAGTAGATGTATGGATTTTCTCAGGGCTTGCTCCTTATATCCGTGCAATAAATAGTAATGAAACACAACTCTTTTTCCATTTATCGATTGATCGTTCAAGTATAAAAGAAATGATGCTTAAAATAAGCTATAACCATCAGTATAATTTAGAAAGAATCAGTTACGATTCCGTAAATATAAATGTTTTATATGATATATATAAAGAATTGGATATTTCTTGTAAACAAATTTATTCTTATGAATTAAAAAATGAGATAAAAACTACCGGCGAAATTGTTTTCTACCATGAACAACTCTATTCCAATAAAAAAATAGATATTTGCGTTACCAGCATTCAATCCGTATATGATGAGCTGCAAAGAAAAAACATTCCCGTATTCCGAATAATTCCATCCAAACAAAATATAAAAGAAACCTTAGACAAGGCTTATTTAGAATTTCAAACACAACATTTTAAACAATTGCAAATAGCTATTATGCATGTCAACTTAACTAAACTCGAAGAAAAAGTGGATGATCATTCCATTTCATATGAAGTCCACCGATTACATTTGAAATTAAAAGCAGAGATTCTGAATTTTGCTGAATTGATATCGGGAACCTACCATTCCAATGGAATGGGGCAATTTATGGTCTTTTCTACAAGGTCAAGCTTTCAAAATAAAGGACAAATGGGTAAACCACTCATGGAGAAGATTTCATCTTTGACTAATCTTAACGTCCATATTGGTATAGGATATGGAGATACAGCTCTATCCGCGGATAACAAAGCAACCCTTGCTCTTCATTATGCAGAGAACTATGGAGATTCCTGTATATTCCTCGGAGATGAGCAGGGGACTATTGAAGGACCTTTAAAACAAGAACAAAATATTTCGTTCAGCTTTCGAACAGAGGACCCAGAGGTGATTGAAAAACTCAAGCGGTGCGGTGTAGCCGTTACTTCCTATAACAAAATTTTATCTGTCCAAGAAAAGACAGAAAATCATAGTATTACCGCCTCCCAACTCTCCACTTGGCTCAACATGACACAACGTAATGCAAGAAGAATTTTAAATGGCTTAATTCAGGAAGGGTTGGCAGAAATTGTCGGTGAAGAAGTCCCGACATCGAAAGGCCGCCCAAGAAAAATATATAGACTAACTTAACTATTAACAAATATAACTGTATTACCCGTCTAACACTAATAGTAATCAAAACGAGTCGAAGAGAAGCTATGCAAAACTAGCCCTCGACTCGTTTTTAGATGCATTCGTAAAACTCCTTGTTATTCTATTAAGCACTTATTGTGCAATATCAGCGTCCTGATAAACACTTTTTCTTTCTTTATGACTAACGATTACCATAAGAATTAATGAAGTTAAAGCGCCTAAAGGTCCGCCTATAAAAGGGGTGGGGAGTGGAATGAATTGAGCAATAACTGCCACACTAAAACCACCTATCATTCCTGCCAATGCGGCCTTTGCTGTAGCTTTTTTCCACCATAAACCAAGGACAAGAGGAATCAAGAAAGCACCTATCATTAAAGATTGTGCCAGAGCCATTACTAATAAGATTAAATTGGGTGGATTTAACGTTACTAAAATGGCAATTATCCCTATAATGGAAGCAACTATTCTATTAACAAAAACTACTACATTATTAGATAGAGTTTTTCCTGAAATAATACTATATAAATCATTAGTGATAGCTGAAGTAGCATTGAGTAACATTGCATCTGTTGATGACATAGCTGCAGCTAAAACAGCTGCCACAAACACTCCGGCTACTACTGTTGGCAGCATGTCAAGTGTATGAAAATAACCCATATCTGGATTTTCTAAATTAGGGAAATTCCCGATAATAAAAACTCCTACCAATAACAAAATGAAATAGAAAATACTAAGATAGGTGGTAGCCAATGCAGAGTTCTTTTGTGCAACTTTATTAGATTTAGAAAACATATACATAAGGTAGACTTGCGGGGCACTCATTGCTCCTAAGATCATCATAAAAAATATACTTATTGAATAAAACGGTCCTTCATTCCCCCATAAATTCAACATTACCGGATCATTTTCAAGTGCCAGAGAAGTAGTATTACCCCATGGCTCTACTATAATGGTTACAGCAGTAACTGTAAGCATTGCGATCATCATCATTACAAACTGGGTAAAACTTGCAATAATGGACGAATGACTTCCTCCTAATACTACATACAAAATAAACACCGCTCCAATTAAAAGTACACCTACCCAATAGTTTATTCCCAGTACATACTGTATAGCATACGCTCCGCCTTGTAATTGAGCCATTATATAGACAAACATAGCAACTATAGTAACGATAGCACTTACAAATCGTACTTTTTTGTTATACCTTAATTCAAAAAATTGCGAAAAACTAAGTGACCCATAAGCCCTGAACTTGGGAGCTATAAATATAGTTGCCAAGGTAAACCCAATCAGAACCCCGGCATTTTGCCATAAACCAAAAGCCACTCCAAACGCATACATTGCTCCTAATGTTCCTAAGAAGCTCGAAGTACTGGCGTATGTAGATGCCAGAGAACCTCCACCTAGGAATGATCCCATGTTTCTATTGGCAACTAAAAAACTTTCACCATCTTGTGAAGCTTTTTTACTGTACAAAAACCCAATCACAACCATAGCTAATAAATAAACTATAACCACTATCAATATTGTATTCATCAGCTTCCTCCTTTTATAAAGGAATATCATACTTTCAGTTTACTTACGAAACAAAAGTCTCTTTAGTCTCTAATAGTAATAATTTAAAGTAAAGGCAAGGACCAAAATCCTTTCTAGCATTTTGTTGTAAATAATCTAAATTTTCTTCCAATAAAATATCTATTATTCAGTTAATTTCGATATTGCAAACCTTACGATTCTATTTTTACTTTCTTTACTAAATACCAAATGATAGGGATAACAATTAAATATAAGATCCATAAAATAAATATATTTAAAGGTAGATAGAAAATAGTTATATTCGATCCTGTCAGCAAAGGACCTAATATCATAACAGACGCTAGAACAACAATAACACTCAATGCTTTTAAAGGATTCATACCTTTTCCCTCCTCTTATACATTTTCTTAATTCGTATGTTCAAACAACTATTTAAGGAGTAATTCTTAATATATTCCTTAAATAGAATATACAGACCTATCTCTGTGACGTCGAATAAATTCCCAGTAATATCCATCTAATTTTGTTCACTTTATAATTATTCTAAGGTGAACGCTCATTTTTATGGGATTAATCATCAAACAAAATTAGTAATTGATAGAAAAAGTATAAATATTAAGATTTTTCTGATATATTAAATTAATTCTTAAAATATATGGTTAAGGCTTCCTGTTCGATTTGATGCTATTGAGGAAAATAACTGGATATCGCTGTTTTTTTTACAGACGATATCCGTCTTTATCCTTTAAGCTAGGTGTTAAAGATATGCTGTTTCACCACAATTGGCGTTTCAGCTGACATTTATTTATCACTTGAAAAACTAATCTCTTTATAACATTTCGTTACTTTTAACAAAAAATGCTTTCATTTAATGCGTCTTTGGGGTAATCCGACATCCATTACAGCTATTCCTATTCTTCTCTATCAACCACAAACATCGCAAACTTAATACTACCATCTCCTTCCATCCCATTACATTTTCTGACACTCTAGATAATTTTGTGATTTCCTGCCTTTATGTTATTCAATTATGTTCTCAGGATTTATGATTAATCTAAATTCACCCAAACGCTTTTTACTTCGGTATAGTTCTCTAATGCATAAGAACCCATATCTCTTCCAAATCCGGACTCTTTGTAGCCACCAAAAGGAGACGCAGGGTCTACTAAATCATAACAATTAATCCACACGCTTCCTGATTTCAACCGATTAGCAATATTATGAGCATTTCTAATATTTTCTGTCCAGATTCCTGCCCCTAACCCATATGGAGAATTATTTGCTCGTTCAATAACTTCATCTACTGTTTCGTAAGCCATTACCACAACTACCGGGCCAAATATTTCTTCTCGAGCAATCGTCATATCTTCTTCTACATCAACAAACACCGTTGGCTCTACAAAAAATCCTTTATCCGTTTTTCCACCACCAACTAACACTTTTGCCCCTTCTTCTATTCCGTTACTAATGTAGTTTAATACCCTCTTTTGTTGATCTTCAGAAACTAGAGGCCCCATTTCCGTATCCTGCTCTAACCCATTGCCCAGTTTAACTTGCTGAGCGTAAGATACTAAGCCGGAAACCACTTCCGCAAGCTGGTCCTTTTGGACATAGACTCTGGATCCCGCACTGCAAATTTCTCCCTGATTAGTCATGATACCTGCGAAAACACCAGGAATGGTCTTTGAAAGGTCTGCATCCGGAAGGACGATATTGGGAGATTTTCCACCAAGCTCAAGTGTTAATCGTTTCATTGAGTCAGCAGCTTGTTTCATTATCTTTTTCCCTACAGAAGTTGAGCCGGTAAAAGAAATTTTGTTTACATCTGGATGTTCTACAAGTGTGTTGCCAGTAATTTCTCCGTGCCCCGGTACAACATTTACCACTCCTTTCGGAAAACCAGCCTTTTCAACTAATTCTGCAAAATATAGAGCAGATAATGGTGTTTGTTCAGCTGGTTTTAACACGACGGTACAACCAGCAGCCAATGCTGGAGCCACTTTCCACCCAACCATCATGATCGGGAAATTCCAGGGAATGATGGCCCCTACAACTCCTACAGGCTCATGGCGGGTATAATTAAAAAATGAAGGAGATACTGGTATCGTTTGTCCCATATTTTTCGTTGCCCACCCTGCAAAATAACGAAATTGTTCAATCGTATTTGGTAAATCAGCCGCTCTCATTTCACTAATTGGCTTGCCGTTATCCAGTGTATCTAACTGAGCCAACTCTTCTTGATGTTCTTCAATAAGATCAGCTAATTTAAATATATACTTTGCTCTTTCTGCGGCACTCATCTTTGCCCAGGGTCCATTTTCAAAAGCACCTTTAGCTGCACATACTGCATAATCTACATCTTTTCTCCCTGCTTCATAAACCGATGCTAATACTTCACCAGTGGCCGGATTAATAGTGTTAAATGTTTGCAAAGATGTGGACTTGACAAGCTCTCCATTAATATACATTTTTTTTGATCCCTCTAAGAACTTATTTACCTTACTACTTAATTCAAGCATTTGGTTTGTCATTCACAATCCTCCTAGGAAAATCCGTATAATCTTACCTTTTATTTAATAAGAGTTTTCTTAAAATCAGTAAGTGTTGCATCTATAATGTTGATCATTTCCTCTATTTCTTCTTTATTAACAATAAGCGGCGGAGCTATCGCAACAATATTTTTTCCTTTTTCAAAATCAGCTGCTCTTAATATTAATTTGCGTTTGAAACATTCCTCAACAATAAAGGAAGCTGCTCTAATTGATTCATCGAATGGTTTATCTGTATCCCTGTCCGCTTGTAAATCAAACCCGGCAAGCAATCCTAACGTTCTTGTTTTAGCTACATGGGGGTGTTTATCTGATAAGTAATCAAATCCTTTCATAAGTTCCTTTTCCATGTTGTTTACGTTATTAAGAATGTTATCCCGTTCGAGTATCTCGATATTTTTCAAACCAACTGCACAAGCTGTTGGATGACCGCTATAAGTAAATCCATGCCCTAAAATTTGATCATATTGAATGACTGTGTCCCTGATATCTTTATTAATTAAAACTCCGCCCAACTGAGCATATCCACTTGTAATACCTTTTGCCACGCTCATAATGTCAGGTACAACTTCCCAGTTATCAATTCCAAACATCTTTCCCGTACGGCCAAATCCACAAATAACCTCATCAGAAATCATTAAAATCTCGTTTTCTTCACAGAGGTCTTTTACTGCTCTTAAATAACCTTCTGGTGAAATATGAATCCCACCAGCCCCTTGTACAGGTTCTACTATAATTGCAGCAATCGACTCTGCCCCCTCTTTTTCGATGATGTCACGAATACACCCTTCATAATTCGGATCACTTTTATCGCCTAACTCACAATTAGTCAAATGTGATTTAGCTTGTATAATGTCTATATCTTTTGAGCCAGCAAAGTTGTGGAAAGCATCTATACCAGTAGCTGATCCTGCAGCTATCGTTGCACCATGGTAACTACGGTTGATCGAAATAATTTTTTTCTTATTTTTGCGTCCGTTCAAATGCCAATAAAATCGTGCTAGTTTAAAGGCCGTATCATTTGATTCTGAACCTCCAGATGTGAAAAAAACTGCACTTAAATCACCAGGAGCTAAGGAGACTACTTTTTCGGCCAAGCGTACAGCTTTTTCATTAGAATAACCATAGAACGATGAGCTGTAAGCAAGAGTATTCATCTGCTCATATGCGGCCTTTGCCAGTTCCTTCTGCCCATGCCCTAAGTTAACATTCCAAAGCATCGAAACGCCGTCGATATAAGTGTCATCTTTTACGTCGGTGACATAGACTCCATCTCCTTTATGGAAAGTAATTTTCGGTCCTTCTTCGATAAACTTTTTTGGTACAGTTGTTGGATGTAAGTAATATTTCTTATCTAATCCATTTAAGTTTTCAATTTGTAAAGATGTTTGATAGACAGCCATAATTCAGACCTCCCAAATTTTGAGTAAATAATAATTAAATTTTATAAAAGGAACTATTAAGGATATATTCCTAAATTAATATATACAGAATTTTTTGACTTCTGTCAATGAAAAATGTTGTTATTTTTAAAAATTTTGAAATAAAAAAATAAGCGTTGATCTTTTAAATATTAAAGTTCTCTTTAGCATCTGGAGACTCGTTTTCAATCTCTGTGGAAGATTCATCCAGTAAATCTTCTAAAGGGATGGTCTCGAACAACTTTTTTTTCATTACAAACTTTATCCACCATATAGCATAAATTACTGTTATAGCTAAAAATACAATTGTATACTTATAAATTTGAGCTTTTATTTCAGGATCGGGAAATATGTTAAAGATAATATAAAGCATCCCTGTTATACCGAGAACCTGAAAAGTAATTCCAAAAGGAGATTTGAATCCTCTTTTTACATTTGGATATTTAAATCGCAATATGATTACGTTCAAGTGAGCAACTATATACGCAATCATCCAGCACAAGCACCCAGCTAAAATGAAGGTTGTTATGGAAGAACTGTTAGTTATCCCTATAAGTAAGAATGAAACAAAAAGAATGCATAGGAAAAAGATAGCTGCCCAAGGAGCACCCCACCGGTTAAGGCTGCTAAAAACTTTTGGCATTTCTCCTTCTTGCCCCATCGCAAAAAGCATACGCGATATTGCACTAATAAGGGTATTTAAAGTACTTGCTGTGGCAAGAACCGTGACGATCCCCATCCACATCAACCCTGTTTGTCCTAAAATAGCTTCAGCCGCAACTACGTGAGGGGATGCAGACTCTGCTAAATTATTTAATGATACGTACTTAATGGCAGCAAATCCAAAAAGCAAATCTGCAGCAAAAATAATCCCCAATCCTAAAACCATTGATAGTGGTATATAAACTTTTGGCTTTTTTATTTCTTCGGCCAGCGGAGTTACAAATTCGATTCCTACAAAAAGCCAAAATGCCAGTGCAGTCAAACTTAATACTCCCCAGCCCATAGGATTGAAATCCAGTGAATATGACAACGGTTCTCCAGACCCTATACCTGTTAGTCCTATAATCCCAAGAATTACTGTTGAAGCGATTAAAAGAGTTGTTAATACTATTTGCGTCCAACTAAAAAATTTAACTCCGAATATGTTAACCAAACCTAAAATAACAACAGCACTAATGGAGATAATGGTAGAATTAATTTCTATTGAAAACACTTCACTAAATACAAGCCCTGCTATTCCAGCTTCTGCACTTCCAGCAAATATCGTTACAAGTACATAACCACTAATAACAGCAATCATCCCTATAAATGATCCCATTGCAGGAAGAGTGTATCGGTTTAAACCCCCAGCACGAGGAAGAATTCCTGAAAGCTCAGCAAAGGTAAATGCGACACAAAGGTTTAATACCAGTGCAAAAACCATAGCAAATATAAATCCTTGACCGCCAATACCAAAACCCTCTCCTAACGACACCATGGCACTTGAACTAACTACAATTCCAACAGCAGCTGCAACTGCAGCCCATAACCCTAAAGATCTTTTTAATTGGTTAGTCAATTGTTTTATCCCCCCTATTTTGTTTTAGAATGAACGAATGTATCAATTTGGACCCTTTCCAGCCTGTTGTTCCAACGCAACAGAATACTTAATTTTTTTCACACCTATATACACCTCCTTTACAAGGAAAATTAACCGAATTATTTAAGGATTAATTCTTAATATATTCCTTAAATAAAATATACCGTTTGTCTTTCGCGCTGTCAATTAATATTCAGAAATTTCTTTATTTATTTGCCGCTGAATATTAGCGGGCGATCATATACTTAGGCGCCCATTTGATGTGTTTATTAAAACCTGTCCAGTCACGAATTCCATAAGACATAAAATTTTGTTTATCCTAATATGATGTACCTAAACCTGCATTTTCTGGCGTTAAAGAGGCCTAAAATTCCCCCGTAACACCTTTAAATGATGTCACGGGGTTTCTTTTTTCTTCTCATTTTCACTTTTAAAAAACTAATGGAAACGCCTATATTCTCTCGGTGTTTGTCCGGTGTATTCTTTAAACACGCGACTGAAATAATTTGGGTTGTTGAAGCCTATAGAGCGAGCAATATTTTGAACACTTTCATCCGAGGAAAGGAGCTCTTTTGCTTTTTGAATACGCATGGATAACAGAAGGTCACGGAAAGAGCGGTTATATTTATTTGAAAGTAAATGACTGAGATAGGAAGGACTCCGCCCTACATAAGCAGCCACTGTCTTTAAATCCAATTTTGAATCAGTGAAATTTTTCTCCATATACGAAACCGCTGCTTCTACTGCATCTCCCTTCACTTGAGAAGGCTGTTCCTCCATAGACTGGACAAGGTAGTTTGAAAAAAGAATAATGTCCTGAACAATACGGTAGAGCACAGGACTATATAAAATTTTATCAAACACATTCTTGTAGTATTCTTCACGATCTTTACTATTCATTCCATTTCGATTCATAAACCGCCGTATTTGTGCAAGAATACTTGTTAAACGTGTTCGCAGCAATCCGGGCTCGGGGTATGGCGGCGCCAAATCAAAAAACTCTTCGTACATCCACTTTTTAATATCATTTCCTCTCGCTTCTTCTAACATATAAACCCATTTTCTTTGATCTTCCATTGTTAAAAAGGGGTCCATATCTTTCCAAGTATGAAAACGTTTTGTCTCAAATACCTGTTGATACCCAGTAAAAAAAGTAGTTTCCATTACTTTTCGCAGCTTTAAATAAATCTGGTGAAGCGATTCTTCACCACTTTGCGAATGTACAACAATAGCTAACGGACTTCCTGCCTTTAGCTCCCATTCCCGCAAAAAGCGCTGAGCCTGCGTGACTGTCTCCGTAAACTCGTGATGAAATACAAGTACAATCCGATCACTTGTCGAGAAAACTGATGGTTCAAAGTAAAAATCAAATTGTTCTATAAATTTACGTAAATAGGTTAAATCATTTACATACTCTGTTTTCAATAAATAAACAGGGTAGGGATAAGGATTGCGATCTTCAATAAACAATGATTCATAGTCCACCGATGGCTTTGTTAATTCGGAATGTACCTCTTTAGAGTAATTAGAAAGATTTCTTATAGCTTGCTGCAAGGAATGTTTAACACTAGGCGGAGCAAGCGGCTTCACCCACAGATCTAATGCTTGAAGATCCATTGCCTGCATAGCTCGCTCAAAAGTCGGCTCTGCAGTAAGTGCAATAACCTGCTTTGTATATCTGTTAATGTGAAATTTAAATATTTCCCATTTGTCTTCTCCAATCATATCTAATTCAATACATACAATGTCAGGTACAGAGTTCTCTAGATCATCTAACAAATCCGATAAATGGTAGGCTGTTCGAATAGTTGAGATGGGTAAAGAATATTTGGAAATAAACCATTGAATTCCTAGAACTTCTTGCTTATCACGGTCAGAAATTAATAACTTATATATTTTCCCCACCCCCATATAGAATTATTAAGTTAATTGTACAGCTGAATAGTTGAACGTGGAGGGTTCTAGTAGACAAAAGATGAAGTCTAAGGGAGGTTTTATATTTATAATTAAGCTATTATAAACGATTCCCGACAAGAAATACAAATAAGTGGATTTATGAAGATAATATTTAAATGATTCAGCTATAGAGATGGAACAATAATAAAAAAAGAAGATTTGGATGAAGAGAATACCTAAGTACTCCCATAATAGAAGGCCTTGATTACCTCGAGGGCAGATATTAATAAAAGGTTTTTTTGCAAAGATAAATAGATCCAAAAATAAAAAACATATACAGGCATAAAGGTGATATACACCTTTATGCCTGTCCGTTTTTACGAGTTGTTCTGCTGATCGTTTACTTCATCTTTGATTTCTTCACGCATGCCTTCTATTGCTCTTTCACGACGTTGGTTTTTCTCTTCAATCTGCTGCTTATCTTCTTGACTCAGTTCCTCAGCGTGAGCTTTTTCAAAGTCTCTCGCCTCATTCATATTTTGCAGCGTGTGCCCAATATTATTTTCAATTCTTTCTGCGTTGTTAGAACGATCATCTGGTTTAGGCTTTTCCAAATTCATTCCCTCCTTTTCTTTTGAAGTTTAGTATGCCTCAGAAAAAGGAAGGGTATGAAAAGATAAATGTGAAAAGTTTGTTAATACTCATCCGCAATTGATAAAACCTTTTAATTACCAAATCTTAATAGGAAAATCATATTTGCACTTGATTTTCACACGCACTTTTTTCATTCTTTCAATTGTATACCCTTTCCTTTATATTTTTTAAACTAGGCTTTTTTTAAGGAGTGATTTTGTGGACACTTGGCTGACCATGGATACATGGCTTGGTGACGTTGTAGATCTTAGTAATAAAATCTTATGGACGTACATTCTTGTTGGATTGTTATTGTTTTTGGGTGTATTTTTCACAGTAAAAACGCGTTTTGTTCAATTCAGAATGGTAAAAGAAATGGTAATGCTTTTGGTTCAAGGAACGGACCGCACCGATTTCAAAAAAAAGAAAGGCACTACTCCATTTCAAGCTTTTACTATTAGTACAGCAGCCCGCGTAGGAACAGGAAATTTAGCGGGGGTGGCTTTAGCTATCACTGCTGGAGGGCCTGGAGCAATTTTTTGGATGTGGATGATTGCCCTAGTAGGTGCAGCTACTGGCTTTGTGGAAAGTACACTCGCTCAAATGTATAAAGTGAAAGATAAGGACGGCTTCCGCGGCGGACCGGCTTACTATATGGAAAAAGCACTCGGCATGCGCTGGATGGGGGTATTATTTGCCATTCTTATTACTTTATGCTTTGGTTTAATATTTAACGCCGTACAAACCAATACTATTTCTCAAGCCTTTACTGGCGCTTATGATATTAGTCCTTTTTGGGTTGGGAGTACTATTGCTGTTTTGATTGGTATCATTATTTTTGGTGGTATACGCCGTATTGCGGTAGTATCTGAATTTGTTGTTCCGTTTTTTGCTATTATTTATATCATCGTCTCATTGGTAGTGATGTTTTTTAATATCGGGGCTTTACCTGAAGTCTTTTCTCTCATTGTTAGTAATGCTTTTGGATTACAAGAAATTGCTGGGGGCGGCTTAGGAGCAGCGATTATGAATGGTGTTCAGCGAGGATTGTTTTCTAATGAAGCCGGTATGGGTAGTGCACCAAATGCTGCTGCTACTGCTCATGTTAGTCATCCCGTAAAACAAGGCCTGGTTCAGACACTTGGTGTTTTTACAGATACGTTAATTATTTGCAGCTCGACTGCGTTTCTTATTATTTTAGCCGGCGTCCATACGTCAAGTGAATCGGATGGAATACAATTGACACAGCTTGCCTTAAATACTCATTTAGGAGACTGGGCACAAGTATTCGTTACGATCGCTATTTTCTTTTTTGCCTTTAGTTCCCTTCTCGGAAATTATTATTACGGGGAAGCAAATATTGAATTTATCTCTGAAAATCCTGCCTATGTTCAAGCATTCCGGGTCGCTTTTTTAATCATGGTAATGGTAGGTGCGATGAGTGAACTAGAAATCATATGGGCCCTTGCTGATGTATTCATGGGATCCATGGCATTAGTAAACCTCATAGCTGCAGCCTTGCTCACCAAAATTGCTGTCTCTGCCCTTGAAGATTATCAACAACAGCGTAAGTTAGGGAAAGATCCTGTTTTTTATAAGGACAGCATTCCAGGTTTAAATAATATCGAAGCTTGGGATAAAAAACCTAAACGTTCAGAGCAGGAATAAGCATTTTAACATGCCTGAAGGGAAACCATTTGCGGCTTCCCTTCTCTTTTATTACGGTTTTAACACCACTTTTATATTACCGTCTTCTTTTTGTCAAAAATGCGGTACGCTTCATCTGCCTCTGCAAGCGGCATTTTGTGAGTAATGATATCTGTTGGGTCGAATTCTTTATTTTCCACCATCTCATACAATTTCATCAAGTGAATGACAGGGGCTTGCCCCATTTTTAAAGAAACATTTCTTGTAAAGAAAGTCACCAAGAGGAAAGTTGTTCGCTTCCGTCCCGTACACACCGGTTAATTGTACGGTCCCAAATTTGCCAACGGCCTGAGAGGCAGTGACAATTGGACTGATCGTACCAAATTGATTGTCTCCTTCAGAACCGTGCTTTTTACTCGGAGGGACAGTTCCGTCCATTCCTACACAGTCAATGACGACGTCTGCTCCTCCTTTCGTATTTTCATGCAAAAGAGATCCTATTTCGTCATGTTCACCAAAATTGTACGTTTCTACGTTATTGGCTTAGCATGCTCAAGCCTATGAGGTACTTGATCTACGGCGATAACTCTAGCTGCGCCTTTCACCCATGCAAATTTTGAGCCATTAATCCAATTGGCCCGCAGCCGAGCACAACCACTGTGTCACCTTGTTTTACCCCGCTGTGTTCGAATCACATCAGATAAGAATAATAGACTTTCATCTTCTAGTTCACTGCTTTCTCAAACAACAAATGAGGTAAATTCAGCAAAAGGTACTCTTAAATATTCTGCTTGTCCGCCTGGATAGTCACCCATCTGTTTGGAATATCCGAATAAACCGCCGTTATCCGCATGAGGGTTGGAGTTATCGCATTGGCTTTTCATTTGGTTTTTGCAGTAATGACACTCCCCACAGCTAATATTAAAAGGAATAACAACACGGTCGCCTTTCTTTATATTTTTGACCTCAGGTCCAGTTTCTTCTACAATGCCCATTGGTTCATGCCCCACTATATAATCCGGCAAAGGTATGCCGCCTTTGTATAAATGTAAATCAGATCCACATATTCCACTAGCAGTAATCCTCACTATCATATCGTCTTTTTCTTGAATAGAAGGATCTTCTACTTGCTTTACCTTCATGTTATTTTTACTTTGAAAAGTTACAGCTTGCATGACCGTTACACACGCCTTTCTACTCTTTTTATGAACGGCATTACCTTTTATCTAATAACCTTAAACACAGGAAACTACCTATTTTTGTAAATAGAGGTAAAACATAACATTTCCTATAAAAATTATGTTATTTTTTGCTCAATTTATGTAAAAGTTTCAGAATATCTAGTCTATAAAACTATCACATGGTATCCTAGGCACAGGTGAAAAAAATGGAGAATATTGCCGTAATTTTTCAATGAAAGAGAATGAGGGGAGGATTTTGTCGTTTTGAGGAAAAAAATTACATATTCAATTTTAACGGCCGTAGTTTCCGTTTCCTTTTTATCTACAGCAAACATAGATCACGCTGAAGCCTTTAATGATGTGGGAGCAGACTACTGGGCTAAAGAAGAAATTTCTTATCTAGCTGAAGAAGGTATAGTAGATGGACGTGAGTCAGGAGATTTTGGTCCAGAAGAAGAAGTTGCTCGTGCTCAAGCAGCGAAAATGATGTCCAATGCTTTGAGCTCAGGTACCATCCGCACTCCAGATTCGCCGACATTTTCAGATGTGAACACAGAATTTTGGGCATTTAAACATATTGAACGAGCTGCTGAACTAGAAGTGTTCACTGGAAAAAAAGATGGTCGTTTTGATCCAAATGGAAATATTGAACGTGCTCAAGTTGCAGCAATTATAGGACGAGCCTTTTTCGGCGAAGAAGCAGAGAACAACGACAGAGACGTACAGTTTGAAGATATTTCGGCTGAGTTTTGGGCAAAAGGATACATAGCCACATTAGCAGAAAATGGAATAATTGAAGACGAAAATAACTTCAGACCAAATGAAAATGCTACAAGGGCAGAAGTTTCAGCCTATTTGGCAAGAGCAATGGAAGAAAATCTTGGTGAGAAAGAACAAGTAGAAGAACAACCTTCAAAAGAAGAATTACAAGATGATAATATTCTTTTTGAAGGAGAAGTGAATGTTGAGGACACGTTGAATGCACGAAGCGGTCCAGGAATGGACTATAATACAGTCACAGAGTTTGAAGATGGCACAACGATTGATATTTATGAAAAAAACGGCGAATGGCTTAAAACAGAACACAATAATGAATGGTTATATGTTTATCATAGCTACATAGAAAAAGCCGATGACGTCAAATCAGAAGAGCCAGATGAAACCGATGAACCAGAAGAGACAGATCAATCAGAGGAGTCAGGAGACCAGTCTTCCTCATCACACGATAATCAAATTATCGCTGAAGCGAAAGCAATGGTGTCTGACTTAAATATCAGGTCAGCGGCTGATGCAGATAGTGACAAAATCGGAAAACTTGATGCAGGCGATATCATAGATGTTTATGAACATGTTAACGCGGACTGGGCGTTAGTTGATTATAATGGGGAACAAGGATATGTTCACCGTTATTACCTTCAAGAAAAAGTACCAGGTGAAAGCACCCTTACTGATAAAACCATCGTTATTGACGCTGGACACGGAGGCCATGACAATGGTGCTTCTGCTAATGGACTTGTTGAAAAGGAAATCGTATTAGATGTAGCACTTGAAGTGGAAGAAAGATTAGAAAAAGATGATGTCAATGTTGTGATGACCCGACACGATGATACATTTTTAGAGCTAAGTGAGCGAGTAGAAATAGCAGAAGAAGCTGATGCCGATTCATTCGTAAGCATTCATGCAAATGCAGCCAGCCCAGCAGCTGAAGGAGCTGAAACATTTTATAATAACGATTCCAAAGCAGCAGAAAGCAAGGCATTGGCTGAATCTATTCAGGATGAACTAGTGTCGCAAACCAAGATGAATGATAGACGAGTAGCCGAAGCAGGATTTTATGTCATTAAAAACACAACGATGCCAAGTACGTTGATCGAACTAGGTTTTCTCACTAACACACAAGACGCAGAACGGATGAAACAGCCAAACTATGAAGAAAAAGCAGCTGATGCTGTCTACGACGGTATTGTCAATTACTATGACTGGTAAAATGCAAAAAATTGGCAAATGCTGCCGTTTTACTTTGACAACATTTTAAAAATGTACAAGCATTATGAAGCATGCCCGCTATTAAATTTCAGGGGCATGCTTTTTGTGTAAATAAATTTTGTCTTGAAGGGAAAAGTACTCTTTCAATTGAAGGTCAGAAAATACGTCAACAATAGTGCTAAAATAAGTGTCATTAATATACTTGTAAAAATAATTGCAATGTTGGATGCGCGATATTCCCCCGTATTTATCGTTTTTCTGTTTTTTAAATAAATGTAAGTAGAAACCGTAATAATGACCGCATTAATAAGAAAGGCAATGATACTAATTAAAATTGCCATAAATTCTTCGTAGTAGTTGCTTAAAGGAGTTGTAAAATGAAGACTCGTAGCAAAAAAACCTACCCCCATAATCGCAATCGATGTACGAATCCAAGCTAAATATGTTCTTTCATTGGCAAGGTGCTGCTGTATGTATAGAGAATCTACTGTTTGTTTATCTTTTTCAGCCATTTCAATCACACCCTTCCAACTAAGAAAAGAAAATTAAATTTAAACCAGCAAAGGTGACAATCAAACTTGCAATGTTTTTAATATGGACTTGTGATAAACGATCAAACCAATGCATTCCTAATCGAGTTCCGGCAAGAACGCTGACAAATCCTACGAGAAAATATAGCAGAAATTCACTGCTAAAGTCACCACTTACCCCGTGCATCACAACGGTAACGATACTAGTAACTACAAACGTTGCCTGTAAGTTAGCAGAATACGCGTATTTGTCTTTACAGGCCACCATAAAATAAAAAACAAAAAACGGACCTCCTACCACAAATACTCCGCCTATCAACCCTCCTAAAAATCCTAATACAATAGGAAAAATCGCATTCTCTTTCTCCTTTGCCTCATCTTTTTGTTTTTGCATTAGTATGTATATCACCATTCCAATTAAAACGAAACCTAGTACTTTTTTTAAAATATCCATTTCTCCAAAGTTATGAAGAATAAAAAAAGCACCTACACGCCCTAGAGAGGCAGCACTTAATAGAAAAAAAAGCTTACGATAATGAATATGCTTATATACCTTAATAAAAATACTTAGTGACGTTACTAACGCTAAAGATACAACGAGCAGTGTGCTGTCTTTCAAGGTGAATAAGAACGGAAGAAAACTCATAGCAAATAGTCCAAAACCAAAACCGCTTGCCCCTTGAAAAAAGCTGCCAAGGAATAACACAGTAAACACTATAAACATTTCAAAAACCATGATGGCATAAAACCTTTCTTCTCTTAAATCCATGCAATAAAATATTTTACATGAAACGCTGCATGAAATCGCATTTTTTGCCCTGCAAAAAAGTGGCGGAAATCAATACAGAACCTTCGTGTTTTTTAAGGTTCTTATTCATTTCCGCCAAATCCCTCCTTAGAAGATGTCAACAACGATAACCACAGCAATTAACAGCTGCAACAACAACTGAATATTCGCTGCTAGCTGAGTGTCTACTTTTTCTATAGTTACTTCTCGACTATTTTCCACTAAAATGTTCTGATACGTCAATTGTTTTATTTTAGCTGTTTGAATTAGCTCTTATGTAAAGCGGTCTGCTTTTTCAGAATCTCCAATCGTAAATAGTTACCAATATTAAAATAACAGTCTGCAAACCAGCCTGGAGGCTTAATGCTGCCTTTAATTCTGTCATCTCTACTGTCACGTCACATGAATCGATAATTTTAATATATTCTTCAGAGAGTTGTACCGTTTTGTTACTTTGTTCTCCTTCTTCTAGTCGAATTACAATCCTCATGATTTACCGTAGGATCAAGCAAATCCCAGCGTCTTTCTGAATTTCTTCTTGCCATTTTTCAGGTCCCTCCCTTCTTCTGTATTCTATGCTTAAAAGACTATCAAGAATAGACGCCCTTCCAATTAAATTCGTTTAATTTTATTTTTCCGTTGCTTCATTATTTTCGATTTGGGTTGTTGTATATTGCTTTTGTAAAAAGTTTTCTACATTTTCTTCTATTTCTTTTATTACTTCTCTCAGTTCTTCTTTTTCCTTTTTTGACAAGTCCATCGACTTATAGTCGACACCATGTTTTTTGAGCAATCTTCTTACTAACATTTGTTTTAATTTAGGGTTTTGCTTCACCATCTCACCCTCCTTATTGTCATTTCTATAAATTATATGGAAATGAAAGGAACCTAGTGTGGTGAAACGACTACTATTACTAGGCAGATTAGAAAATTGGTATAAACGTTTATTAACTGTAGACACCGATATCATTAATTTCTGCTTTCACATGTGGTTGAATATCAATGTTTGGATAAACCTCCTGCCAATCCAAACCGCTCCATTCCTGATAAGAAAGACTATTTCTAACTTTTTTTCCTAGCCCGAGGCTGTCCACCTGTTTAGCTTGTAATGTTTCAATCACCTCTTTTGCTCTTTTTTCCACTGATTTCCCTAATTGCTTCTCAAGCGTTCGTAAATCTTGGTTTTTCGTTATATCTAGAGGGCCATTATATTCCAAAAGCGCTCCCTTAATAAAAATTTCCACATCTATCTTTATATCATTGGTATTCCCCCCCGTTTGTACTGTTACTTTTCGCTTATTTCGTATCGAATCAAATAATAATTGCGCACTCTCTTTCTTTTCTTTTTCTTCTACTGTTAAGTGCACCGAACCTGCACTAAAATTTCCATGAAGAAAGAAAAATATTCTTGCGTCGATCGGATCTATTTTGTCTACATACTTATCATCATTAAACAGCGCTATCCCATCTAAGGCTATTTTGTCGTCACCCATTTTAATAATGGGGGCTATAGGGTCGATTCCATCTTCAAACAGGTCTCTTGTAAATTGATGTAACCTCGTTTCAGGCGTCATATGAAGCTTCGATTCTTTTTCAATAAGAGCATCTAAGTATACACTAACCTGGGGGTGCTGAGTATACGGTTCACTTAATAATTTGTATGCCTGGCCATTTACGATACTTACTTTAACCCTCGTTCCGAATATGGGATCACGGTTCATTGTTTTAATTTGTTCAGCTATACCATTTACAGCCGCTTCTTTTCCGAAAAGAACATTTCGCAGCTGGCCATTTTCAATTTCTCGGTTCGATTGCCGGGATAAACTTAACATCGCGTCTTTATCACTGTCCGAAACAGTTGTTAAGAATTCTCGTTCATTTTCAGCATCTGGTTCAATTTGCGGAACGATCGCAGATATTAAAAATTTATCCTCCTCTTCTTCTTTCATTAGATCCAAACCGAGTACTTGAACGAAACCAACGTCCTCTACAATATGCTGATCACTGCACCCGAGCATAAGCCCCATTATGAGAAAACTTACATATTTCCTCATACCAGCACCTTCCTTTTTCTTCTCAGTAATAATAGAAGCAATAATGGAAGGAAAAAGGCTATTGCCATTTCAGCCTTACCTGTAAAGGATATCACTTTCTCCATTTCCTGCCTGGTATTAAATGGTGCGGTCAAAAGAATAGACATAACGATAATACTAATATGCAAGTAAGAGGGCTTGTTCACTTTAATAATTTGTTGAACAGCTTCACTGCTCATCCAGTAAAAGAAAGTTACCGTTACTAATGCTTTTACTAAAAACAAGCTGTAAACTAAATTTTCTACTCTAATTAAAAATGGAAATTCAATGTAACTAAAAAAATGCAAAGTGGGATACAATACATGTTTTATTTGCTCAAAACTGTAAAAACCTAAACATAAAACAACGGTGTAAACATAAACAAATGTAGTAAAACCATTACCCAAATAAAAGGAACGGAACAAGTGAGAATGTTTTGTAATGTAAGGGATTAAGAGAAGACAAACTTCATACCCTAAAAAACCGCTGTAAATATTCAACAACTCATTCCAATTCCATGGATTATCGGCCTCCTTAAAGAAAAAAGTTGTCAGCCGTTCAAAGGAAAATTCAGGCCATACAAATACAGTTAATAATATGGTAATTCCCGCTAAAATAAAAAATACAGACGACACCCTAACCATTTTATAAACAGGATGCAGCAGTAAAAGAAATGGAAGCACCATAAACATGCTTAATAAATAATAAGATGGAGTGGTCGGGAAAGAAATGATTTGAATAATAAAAATGTATTGTTTAGCAATAACAACTGCAACAAGAGCCCAAACAATCGCTATCAATGCATATAGCGTGTATGTAAAAAAAGTCGGCAAGCTCCGGTTTATAATGTCAAATACAGTCTTTCCCTCTCCTTTTTTATAAACAAGCTGAATAAGAAAAATATTAAACATCACCACACCGCTGAAAAGAAGAAGAATAACCCATCCGTTTGTACCGATAATCTCTGCTACATATCTTGGCATGCTGAATAAAATCACTGAAGATTGGAGCATATAAGTGAGAAATATCAAATGAATGGGGTGCAGTTTTTCCGTTTCATAGCTCTTCATACGTATCTTCTTCCTGACGTTTTATTATTTCTCTTATTCCGAGTAAGTGCTTGTGTCGTCCTTTCGCTGTACTGCCAATACGGCAGACGAAGAACAGCACTCGCTAAATCTTTAGGGTGCAGCGGTACAAGCGGATTGAAATACGGTGTGGAGATATTACTTAAAGTACTTAAATGAATAAGTAATAAAGTGATACCAAGAACGAGCCCAAAATTACCTAGTACTCCGGCTAACAAAATGAATCCAAACCTGGCAACTCTTAAGGCAGCGCTAAGCATATAACTTGGCATAACGAAAGAAGCAATGGCCGAGATCGCAACCGCAATAATTAATGTATTACTTACTAATCCAGCCTGTACAGCAGCCTGCCCAATTACAATACCCCCAACAATCCCAATAGTTTGACCTATTTTTGTAGGCAGCCTTGCCCCTGCTTCTCTTAATAATTCTATTGTCACTTCCATCATCAGCGCTTCAATTAAGGGAGAAAACGGCACTCGATTTCGTGACTCTGCCAAAGAAATCAACAGACTCTCTGGAATCATTTCATAATGAAAAGTTGTAACAGCAACATAAAAAGCAGTAAACGTCAGGGTGATAAAAAACGCAAGAAATCTCATTAACCTGGTAGCAGAACCAACCAGCCAGCGCTGACTCATGTCGTCTGGTGAATGAAAAAAATCAAAAAAATTCGTCGGAGAAAGAAATGAAACCGGGCTGTTTTCTACAAATCCTGCAATCTTTCCTTGACTTAAATTGGATATTACAATATCAGGTCGTTCTGTAGATAAATATTGTGGAAAAAAAGAATATGGATGATCATCTATCAGCTGCACAAACATAGGAGAATCAATAACAATATCTATTTCAACGTCTTTAATTTTATCGACTAACGTTTGCAGTAAATCCTCATCGACTAACCCATCAATGTATAACAGAGCAATTTCGCTGCGTGAAATCTCTCCAACCTCAAACAGTAAAACTTTTAATTTAGGGGTTTTTAATCTTCTTCGGACAAGGGAAAGGTTAGTATAAAGCGATTCTATAAACGCATCGTGATTACCAACAATGGTGGTTTCTGTTTCGGAAGGTCTAATGGAACGAACTTCAGGCCCGTACATATCGGTAACCCATGCTCTTCCATTTCTATAAAACACCGCCACATACCCTTCCATAATTTTTTCAACGAGATTTTCACTTGTTTCTATATGTTCAAATTGAGCATTTTGTAAGTAGGTCAGTATTTGATCTTTAGACACCAATTCCAACCGTGCTAATATTTCACGTTCTAACGCATCTTCGTCAATTAAATGTTCAAAATACAAAAATTGAAGGTCCTTATTTATTAAACTGTATTGTTTTAGATCAGCACAATTCTCTAACGTTTGGAGAGTTGATTGAAACAAGGTGTTTGACCATTTATTTCTATTGAGATAACTGCGTGCGGATTTAGGAGATCGCTTTATTTGATTTATTCTTCTCACAGTAAAGACCTCCCCGGTTTCTGCCAATAGTTTGCTGTAGAAGAATAATTTTATACGTCTTACGTTAGAAAACTTGGCTTTTCGCTAAGATTTCGTTATTAAAAAGGGATAAGTTTTAAAATCAGAAGACGATTATAGAGGTTCCTTTTTTTTCTTGGATATGTGAAAGAATAATTCAAATCCTAAAGATGTCTTGATAAAAGAAAGGAGTGGGGATATGAACCATGTAACAGCATTAATCATTAAAACAGCTCTTGTTTTATTTGTACTTCTTGTTGTTTTATCTTTGGCCAATGGTTATCCAGCTTGGAACACGATAGGATTGTCCTTCATTGTGGTTGGTGCTGCTTATATTGTTGGAGATATGTTTATATTAAGAGCCACCAACAATTGGGTGTCTACCATTGCAGATATCGGTTTATGTACGCTGGTTATCTGGTTAATCGGCCCGCTTGTCTTAAACGAAGCTGTTCCATTTTTCTTAGCATTCATATCTGCCCTTTTGATAGGTGCAGGAGAATGGTTCTTCCATAAATACGTGGCCAATGCCATTTTGGATAAAAACACAAAAGCTTATTCGTAAAAAGACCAGGGAGGGGAAATTTATTTTTTACCATATAAAAGATCTTTAATACAACGCCAAACCAGATCATCCCGATCCTGTATACGCTAAAAAGCTTCAAGAGATGCTGGGTGGACAATTCGGGGAAATTACAGTGGCAATGCAATATCTTTTTCAAGGCTGGAATTGCCAAGGAAATGAAAAATACCGGGGACATGCTGTTAGATATAGGAACAGAAGAATTGGCTCATGTAGAAATGCTAGCTACGATGATTGCCCAATTACTGGACAACGCACCTGTTGAAACACAAGAAAAAGCAGCCCAAGACCCCTTGCTAGGAGCTGTCATGGGCGGAATGAATCCTCAGCATGTGATGATCGTGTCTGGTTTAGGGGCTCAGCCTAATGACAGCACAGGGAATGCAAGGTACACGATTGCAAGTGGAACCTTATTTTATTGGTTGTTTTCCGGGCTAACTTAAACGCTGAATCACAAGGTCGCCTTCAAGTAACCCGTTTATATGAATCAGCAGACGATGGTGTAAAAGATATGTTTTCCTTTTTGATTGCCCGTGATACGATGCATCAAAACCAGTGGATGACTGCAATTGAAGAGTTAGAACAGCATCGCTGTCGTTCCTTCTACGTTCCTAAAGAAAAATATGATTCTGAGCCTCAGCCAATGGGACAAATCCCTGCTTTAAACCCTGCCCCCTCATATGTACACAATACCCCTCCAATGAGAGTAAGGGAAGAAAATCAACCAGCCTGTTGTATAGGCCTTTGATAAATGGCTGGAAAAGCTGCAGAGCACGTTTTCAATCGTGCTCTGCAGCTATATAGTAAGGGAGAATGAAAGTCCGATGATGAAAAAAATGAGGGACCCTGTGAATGAGAGGAACACATAATATATCAACGGTTTATATTTCCTTTTTTCAAGCAATTGAATAGTTTCCATACTAAAAGTGGAAAACGTCGTAAACGCACCAAAAAATCCAATACCGAATAAAGCAAATAGCGGCTCTTCATAAGCCCCTAAAGGAATTTCTCCGTAAACAAGACCAAAAAACAACCCAAGACCTAATGAGCCAATAATATTTACGGTTACCATACCAATAGGAAAGGATATATTCGATTGAAATTTCGTCATAAACTTTCCTAGTAAATATCGGCAAATGGCACCAGAAGCTCCCCCAATCGTTAAGTAAATGCTAATCATTGCTGCTCCCCCATTCTTTTCTCCAGTACCTTTTTATTACCAGTTTTTTGACCTAGAGCAAAGCCTAGGAAAGCTAATAGAACTCCGCCAGTAATTGTTGTTATCACATATAAAAGCGACTGCCAAAGATTTTGATCAAGAAACAACCATACCGTATCTGAAGCGAAAGTAGAAAAGGTAGTAAAGCCTCCGCAAAAGCCGACTCCAAGTCCTGCCTTTACCCAATCCTTTGGTATGATCGCTGCAAAATATCCTGACAATAACCCTAACAAAAGGCTTCCCGCCAAATTTTCTATCAAAGTGCCAATTGGGTATCCAACAAAGAGGGTTTGGAGGTTTAAAAAATAACGCAAATATGTACCTATGGCTGCTCCAATACCAATTGCTATAATATTTTTCACGATACTCACCTTCGTTTATTCTTCAATATGACTCTTTCCTCGTTGATAATACTCCTGCATTTCTTTTTTAGGTACCATACTGCCTCCTGTTGCCCAAACAACATGAACAGCATTTTTCATAGGAAAGCCTTTCTGATGGAAAAGGCGAAAGGGACCAGGCATTCCTGCGAGCGCTGATGGCTCAAGGTAAATGTTTTCCGAATCAGCCAGACATGTCAGGAGCTTGAAGAGACCAGAATCACTTACGGTATAAATGCCATCGATAAAAGGAGTCATTAAACGGCCGACAAAAGCAGAAGGCCTTCCGACAGCCAGTCCATCCGCTGCTGTTTTATTATCTATTCCAAAATCTTGGACAGAAAGACGATCATGTTCCCCGGTCATCATGCCAATTAACATAGACGGAGAATGAGTTGGCTCAGCGAAAAAACAGTAAACATTATCCTGAAACAAGAGTTTCAAGCCAAGGGCCACTCCACCAGGTCCTCCTCCGACTCCGCAAGGTAAATAAACAAACAAGGGACGTTTTTCATTAATAACAATACCGTTTTCATCTAACTGATCTTTTAAACGTTTGGCTGCAACAGCATAACCTAAAAACAAATCTAACGAATGTTCATCATCGATAAAATAACTAGAAGGATCTTTCTCTGCTTCTTTTCGTCCTTCTGAGACAGCCAAACCATAATCTTTAGTATGTTCAATGACAACGGCACCTTTTTCTCTCAATAAATCTTTTTTCCATTGTCTTGCATCCGAAGACATATGAACGGTAACACGAAATCCTAGTGCGGTTCCGATGATCCCAATGCTAAGCCCTAAGTTTCCTGTTGAACCAACAACAATCGAGTAGTTATTAAAGACGTCTTTAAACTCACTATCAGCAAATACTCGATAATTATCAGTTTTTGTAACTAGACCATGTTTTATAGCAAGAAATTCTGCATGCTTCAACACTTCATGAAACCCGCCCCGTGCTTTAATAGAACCCGCAGCAGCCAACTCATGATCACATTTTAAAAGCAGCTCTCCTGTTAGATTCTTTCTATAGCATGCTTCAAGCTGACCTTTCATTGTTGGTATATAGCGCAGGGGTGATTCTATGATTCCTTCCGTTTGTACAGTCTCGGGAAACATCTCTTTTACGTAGGGAGCAAAACGTTGGAAACGCTCTTTGGCTTCATTAATATCGTTTAAAGAAAGGGGTAATGTTTTGTTTCCTTGAGCAAATGAGAGCTTTTGTTCATTTTTCCAAAAAATTTCTTTTGTCTCCATTAAGCTTTCTAACAAAGGGTAAGCTTCCAGCCAGTCTTTTAATGTTTTGCCTGCTATCATTTGCTCCATATCTCTGCCTCCTGTCATTCACATGTGTCTTAATCCTTCTGTTAATCCATCTATTCTCGGATAAACCAAATCAAAAACGCAGTTATCAATAGAAAACCTGTTAAAAAACACCTCATACTTCTTTTACGAATTCCAAACCAACATAAAGTAACGTCGATAAACAAGACAATACTGATGAGAACTTCCTCTAAAAGTGCTGCTGTAATGGCTCTCAGCTCCCATTCCGCTTTGAATATTCAAGGACATGAATATCATAATTATTTGAACTCATGTCCGTAAGAGGAAAATTTATAGACCAAAAACAAGTCTATTACCTGTTTTTCAGCACTTCTTCTAATTTTGTCTATGAAATAATACGATAAATTGTTTTTTAAAATATTTCTTCATCTTTTTCACTAAAAAGGGCAAACCGTAAATGTTTGGTTTGCTTTACAACTTCATCAACCGCTATTTCTGCAGCTTCTTCCATTGGATAGCCAAACGCGCCAGTAGAAATAGATGGGAAAGCAATGTTTCTTATTTTATTTTCTTCTGCTAAACGAATCGCATGTTGGCAGCATTGTCGAAGTAGAGAAGATTCAGGTTTATCCACCCCGTAAACTGGTCCAAGACAATGGATAACATAGTCATTAGGCAGAGCAAACGCCTGGGTGATAACGGCTTGTCCTGGTTGAATAGGGGCTATCGGTTTACCTGCTTCTGCTAACTCCGGTCCTGCTGCACGATGCAATGCACCTGCAACTCCACCGCCGCTTTTTAATACAGCGTTGGCAGCATTAACGACAGCTGATATATCAGTCTGGTTTGCTATATCTCCTGTTACACACTCAATCTGAACATCGTTAAATCGCTTTTCCATCAGTTCCCCCCCTTCTATCATTTTACTTCCTATACAACAAATTTTTTCTTTTCCATTAAACAAAAAGATCCTTAAGGTAAGATTAACCTTAAGGATTAGCATTTTCAAATGTGTTTTATTAGATTGAGTTTTTACTAGCTTCTCTTTTTTTAAAATATAAATAGAGGTTAGTGTGACCAAATTTTTAACTTTCACTTAACGTTTTCTACAATCATCGAAATACCTTGTCCTACCCCAATACACATGGTAGCTAAACCTCGTTTGCTGCCTCTTTTATTCATTTCATGTACTAGAGTAGTCAAAATTCTCGCACCGCTGGCTCCTAGAGGATGACCATAAGCAATGGCTCCACCATTTACATTAACGATATCTTGGTTCAAGTTCAAATCACGGATACACGCTAAGGACTGAGCAGCAAAAGCTTCATTTAATTCAACTAGATCCATATCTTCAATTGTTAAATGAGCCCGTTCCAATGCTTTTTGTGTTGCTCTAATAGGGCCAACACCCATTATCCGCGGTTCCACACCAGCTGCAGCCGAGGTTACATAGACTGCTAATGGACTAAGGCCCAGTTCTTCTGCTTTTTTGCGGCTCATTAACAAGACTGCTGAAGCTCCGTCATTAACCCCTGATGCATTCCCAGCAGTAACACTGCCATTTTGGAATAACGAAGGTAATTTATTTAGTTTTTCTATTGTAGTATTTGGCCTTGGATGTTCGTCCTCTTTTACTTCATAAGAACCCTTTTTACGATCTTCTATCGTTACTGGAACAATTTCGTCTTGTAAACGACCGCTTTCCATCGCTGTTTTCGCTCTCATTTGGCTTTGGTAAGCAAACTCATCTTGAGCTTCACGAGAAATTTTATATTCTTCTGCTACGTTTTGAGCAGTCTCTGGCATAGAATCCGTTCCGTACATTTCTTCCATCTGCGGATGGGTAAACCGCCATCCAATGGTTGTATCTTGCAGTTGTTGATTGCCGCGTTTAAAAGCCTGATCTGGTTTTCCCATCACATACGGTGCTCTTGTCATGCTTTCTGTTCCTCCGGCTATCATGACATCACCTTGACCTAAAGCAATCGCTCTAGCTGCATAAGCAACTGCATCTAAACCTGAACCACATAGCCGATTAATGGTTGTCCCTGCAACCTCAACAGGAAAACCGGCCAGAAGTGTGGACATGCGTGCGACATTCCGGTTATCTTCGCCAGCACCGTTAGCATTCCCGAAAACGACTTCCTCTACATTACTTACTGGTAGATTAGGATTTCGTTCTCTTAATGCTCGAAGTACCACCGCTCCTAAATCATCTGGGCGAACACTTTTCAGCGCACCATTATAACGCCCGATAGGAGTTCTTACGGCATCAATAATGACAACTTCTTCCACCATTCTTCACTCCTTTCTTTACTATTCGTACTTATAAATACCATGATTGCTTTTTTTCCCAAGTCTTCCAGCCTTCACAAGCTGCTCAAGTAAAGGGGCCGGCCGGTATTTTTCACCTAATGTTTCATGTAAATATTTTAAATTATTTAAACGAGCATCTAATCCTACTAGATCAGCCAATTCCAAAGGGCCCATAGGATAATTTAGACCTAGCCGGACTGCTTTGTCGATATCTTCTGCTGACGCTACCCCCTCTTGAAGCATGTAGAGCGCTTCATTTCCCACTAGAGCACTAATCCGACTAGTAACAAATCCTGGAAATTCATTCACTTCAACGGTTTCTTTTCCCATTTTAATAGAAGCATCTTTTATAATAGATACCGTTTCATTACTTGTATCTAACCCTTTCACTATTTCTACTAACGGCATACGGTGGACTGGATTAAAAAAGTGCATAATGGCTACTTGAGGGGATCGCTTCGTATACGAAGCAAGTTCTGTCGGGCTCATTGTAGATGTATTAGAAGCAAATATGGTATGTTCCGGTGCATGGTTATCCGCGGTTTCCATTACTGTTTTCTTTAAATCGCGTTTTTCTGGGACTGCTTCTATAAATAAATCAGCTGTTTTTACTGTTGTATTCAATTCTGTCGATGTATGCAGGTTTTGAAGCAATTGTTCTGCCTGTTCTTCTGTTAATTTTTCTCTTTTTATTCCTTTTTGGGTTGTTTTTTTAGTATACTCATACGCCGATTCCAACTGTTCGTTCGATACATCTACTAAGGTCGTATGGAAACCGGCAAGGGCCGAGACATATGCGATGCCTCGCCCCATTACGCCAGCTCCGGCGACCGTAACATTTTGTAAAGTCATGGCCGATCTTCCTTTCTTCTTATACTCCAAATGGATTTATTGGCTTTGGTCCATAGTAGGAAAGAACACTTTTATCTTCCATATAAAGATCTAGCGTTTCCACGCATAGTTCTCTGCCAAAACCGGACTGTTTGTATCCTCCAAATGGGGTCCCAGGGAATGCGGAAAATGGGCAGTTTACCATTACAATTCCTGCTTCAATTTGATGAGCAACGCGTGTCGCAGTAGCATGGTTTGTTGTCCATACTGCTGAACCTAAACCGTATTCTGTATCATTAGCACGTTGGATAACGTCTTTTTCCTCTGTGAATTTCTCTACAACCACAACCGGACCGAAGATTTCTTCTTGAACCGCTTTCATATCAGGTGTCACATTTGTAATCACAGTAGGCTCGTACCAATGTCCATTTTCAAACCCTTCAATCGTTTTTTCTTTTCCACCTGTTTCAATAGTAGCTCCTGCTTCTTTGGCTGATTGGACGTAGCTGTCAATAATCTCAAGTTGTTCACGGCTAATGATAGAACCTAGGTGTGTGCCTTTGTCGAACGGGTCACCCAATTGAAGCTTTTCTGTTTTTTCAATGAATTTCTCCATAAACTCATCATAAATGGATTCATGAACAAACATACGTGAACGCGCTTCACAAGATTGGCCGGTATTAAAGTAAATACCAAAGAGGGATCCCGCCACGGCTGCATCAATGTCCGCGTCGTCAAAGATAATATTTGGAGATTTGCCTCCAAGCTCAAGCGTCAGCCTCTTTAGAGAATCAGAAGCTTTCCCCATAATATCCTTTCCAGTCGGAGTAGATCCTGTAAAAGCTACTTTATTAATATCTTTATGCTCCACAAGATAATCTCCGATAACTCTTCCTGAACCAGGCACAGTATTTACTACACCTTCTGGCACCCCTGCTTCGTGACAAATTTCATTAAGAAGTATAGCGGTGATTGGCGTGAGACTTGCGGGCTTAATAATAACCGAGCAGCCTGCTGCAATGGCCGGTGCTATTTTCCAAGCTGCCATCATCATTGGGTAGTTCCAAGGAATAATTTGAGCACACACACCCACTGGTTCTTTGTGAGTATAATTAAAGAATCCGTTCGGCATGTTATTAACAGTACCTCTATGGCCAACTATCGCACCCGCATAAAATTCAAAGTCTTCAATAGATTGATTGATTTGCGCCTGAGCAGCTCCCACAGATTTACCGCTATTTAAAACTTCCATTTCAACAAGATCTTTAAATCTTTCTCTCATAATAGAAGCAATATTATTTAATACACGTGCACGCTTTCCAACCGGATATTTGCGCCACTTTCCATGATCAAATGCTTGTCTTGCTGCTTGCACAGCTTTTTCTGTATCTTCTTGTGTTGCTTTTGCAATAGTTGCCAGCGTTTCCCCTTTAGCTGGATTAAACGTTTCAAATGTTTCTTTAGAGCTGCTTTCAACACGCTCACCGTTAATAACCATGGCATAATGGTCTCTTTTCATTGTTCCTGCTTCTGTTATTACTTCCTTTGTCATCGTATTATCCATAAATTTTCACTCCTTCATTAGTTTCCAATAAATATTGGTTTTCGTTTTTCTTTAAAAGCTTGCAGTCCTTCTTTATGGTCACAAGACAAGCCGGCAATACGCTGTGCCTGAGCTTCTTTTTCAAGCGCTTCTTCGTATGACTGATGCATGCCATCCATCATGCACCGTTTAATGAGAGTAATAGATTTCGTTGGCATGTCAGCCAGTGCATCAGCAAATTGGTTTACTTTCTCTTTCCATTCCTCTCTTTCAATCACTTCCGTAGCAAGTCCTAACTGATAAGCTTCATCTCCCGTAATCGGTTTTCCAAGAACAGCTGTTTCTATAGCTTTCGCGTACCCAATTAAACGGGGAAGATTGTACATGAAACCGGAATCTGGAACTAACCCAATATTTATAAAAGCACTTATAAATTTAGTTTCAGGCTGAACAAGACGAAAGTCAGCTGCTAAAGCTAAGCTCATCCCTGCCCCTGCAGCAGTTCCATTAACAGCTGCTACAATCGGTTTTGTCGTCTGTTTCATAGCTTTCATCATAGGATGATAGCGGTTTCGAAGAAAATCAGCGTGATTTGTATCTTCATCTACTCCTGCAAGATCTTCTCCCGAGCAAAATGCTTTCCCCTCTCCTGTTATGACAATGCATCTTGTTTCATCATCTTTACTAGCCTTACGCAATGCGTCAATCATTTCTTTGTTCATCTCAGGAGTAAAGGCGTTATAAGCTGATGGGCGATTCAAAACAATTGTTGATATTCCCTTTTCTTGTTCTGCTTTAATAGTCTGATACGCTTCTCCCATACTTACACTCCTTTAAAAGAAGGACGTCGTTTTTCCGTAAATGCTTTCATTCCTTCTTTTTGATCCTGTGAAGCAAATGCCAGGTAAAAGTTTTTGCGTTCCAACGTCAGACCGTCCTGCAGAGGTGTATTTACTGCCTCATGCACTGCTTCTTTAATTAAACGCAAGGAAACAGGAGCTTGTTCTGAAAGCTGTTCAGCAAGCCTTAAAGCTTCTTCTTCTACTAATTCAGGAGCAACCACCCTATTAATAACTCCGTAATGCTTAGCTTCTTGTGCATCCATCGGCTGACCTAACCAAATCCATTCTAAAGCTTTCGCCCTGCCCATCGCCTTTGTTAAAAGCTGAGTGCCTCCAGCTCCTGGCATGACACCAAGATTTACTTCAGGAAATCCGAATTTTGCATCTTCTGCAGCTACAATCAGATCACAATGAAGCGCAAGTTCAAACCCCCCGCCTAATGCGAAACCGTTAACGGCAGCAATCATCGGCTTTTTAATTAACATCATCTTATCCCATACTGCAAAAGGATTCGTGAATTCTAAAGATAATGGCGAATCTTCCATCATTTCTTCAATATCAGCACCTGCAGCAAATGCTTTAGAATTCCCTTTTACTACTATGACTCGGATGGTTTTATCACGATCAAAGGCCTCCATTTGCTCTACAATCTCATCAACCATCCGCCGATTTAGTGCATTCGCTGCTTTTGGACGGTGAAGCTCAATGACTCCTGTATTTCCGTCTGAATACACTTTAATATGTTCTTTATTCATGAACTTCCTCACCGATCATAAGCGATACAATATCACCAGCAAATTCCATCACATCTTTTCCCGAGGCCTTGCCTTCATCCGTTTTCATTGCTGTTTGCAGCGCATCGTGATCATCATAAAACATTTCACACATCAAGTAATACTCACTCTCGCCCATCGGTGAACCGACAATTTTAGTTACTTTGATATCCCTTAAACCAGGAATCTTCTTAGTAATCGGTGTATGGGTATTGAAATAATGCTCATCAAATGCCTCTTTGTCTTTCGGTTGTTTGTACAAAGCAATTAGCTTAACCATTTTTAAACACTCCTTTATTAAAATTAAACGGCAGAATAATCGATCACAGGTTTCATGGCTTCAAACGGATTTCTACAAGAACGGCAATACAATATACTGCGGCAGGCAGTCGGACCAAATACATTTTCCATCGATGTATAAAGAGATCCACAATATGGACAATCGACAGACCACTCTTCACCTGGCTGATAACTTTCAGGCGGCGGAGCAACACCGTGCTTTTTTAACTGCTTCTTTCCTTCAGCTGTAATAGCAGTTGTAGACCACTTATGCCGAAATGAAAAAGTGACATCGCAGCTTTCTACCCAATCTACTTGTTCTACCGCTTCTTTGACGTTTGTCTCGATAATATCTAGAGCTGGACAACCTGCGAAAGTAGGTATCATTGTGATAGAGACATGCTTGTTGTCTGTTTTCACCTCATGTACCATACCAAGGTCCACTACACTGACAGAAGGAAGTTCTGGATCGTCTACTTTTTTTAATACAGTCTCTAACTCTATTTGTTTGTGATCTTGTTTCATGTTTATATCTCCTTTTAAAAAGACTTACCAGACTGCATTTTTATCTTGATCATAGACTTCACTAAGTGTCGCTAAAGCTTGTGTTAGGTCTTGTGTGTGTTCACCGTTTCTGCCGCTTCCATTATTTTTTTGAAGTGGTTCAGCTGGAATCACCACTAACGTTTCTTTTATCTCTTCAAGCCATTTCTTTTGAAGATCACTTTCTGCAACGATCAATTGATGTTTTTCCATGTCGTTCGCTTTTGGTCCAAGTTCTAGAACGTCCAAAAATTCCCCCCACGCTTCTTTCAATCGTGACTGAAGACGTGTTTTTGCTTCCTCGGTTGAATTTTGCAGCTGCCAAACCCACGTTTTCCAATGAGCAAGATGATAAGTCTGCTCCATTAAAACTTTTTGAGCGGTATCTGCCAGCGGCTCATAAGAACTCTTTGTGAGAGCTTCTAGTTTCACTTTTTTAAACGTTTCATATAAATATTGACGAATGACAGTCAACGCCCAATCGTAATAAGGTTCATCCAAATAAGAGCCATCTCCATTTTGCCTTTCTAAATAAATAGCATTACGGCGTTTTTCAGGAGGACGCTCATGGGCCAATACATCAGCTTCCCCTTCCCCAAGCTCTTCTAGTAACTGATAATATAAAACGGCATGCCCCATCGTGTTTTGAGTAATGGAAGAAAAGGAGACGTCTTCTTCAATATGAGGGGCTAATCCAAGCCATTCTGATCCCCGAAACGAAACAATAAAATCATCATCAGCTAATTGATATAGCAATTCAGTAAGTGCTTCACAATAAGAAGAGTCCTGCTTTGCTTGTTTTGCTGATTCGATTTTTGTCATCCTTTTTTCACCTCTTTCCAAGATAAAATTTCTTTTTCATCTAACATGTCTTGTTCTTTATCACGCCATTTTTTTCTTAAGTAACCATATCCTTTCGTCGTGCGATAGTCTTTGTTATCTAATCGCTTGGTCAATTGTTGACGCTCTTTACTTGTCATCGATCTAATGTTAGTGCGTGGTACAACCCACACATCAACAACATTTTCTCTGCGCATAAAATTTTCTTGGGCCATGCTAAGTGCCATATCCTCATTCGGAGCTAACAGACTGAATTGGTGTTGAAGAGGAGCCTTGTCACTTTTTTTACTGAATACTTCATACTCTTGATAAAATTCTGAACCATCATGCTTTTCTCCCATTGTCTTTTCTCTCCTCTCTATTGATTTCATTTATGAGTAAGCTGGAGAAGGTGCTAGTGCCTGTCTCACCCATCGGTTGTTTTCATAAGCAATTTCCCTTAAACGCAAACGCTCTTTTGAACGCGGCCCATTGTTGCCAATGATTTGCTTAAATTCATTCCAATCAGGCTGCTGGTAGACCCAGTGCTTTTCTTCCTCGTTATAATGGAGCGTGTCATCTGGTACAGTTAGTCCTAAAGAGAATACACGAGGTAGATATTTATCAAGAAAAGCCTGACGCAGCTCTTCATTTGAACTTTTGCGGATTTTATACTTCGTTGTAACTTCCTGCTTAGAAGAACCTGTAGTAGAAGCTGAACCAGGACCGAAAAACATTAATAGCGCCGGCCACCAACGATTGACAGCCTCCTGCAGCATATTTCTTTGTTCTTCAGTTCCTTCAGCTAATGCCATAATAATTGCTTCCCCGTGCTGTGCGTGGAAAACCTCCTCGGCACAAATGCGCTGAAGCGCCCGTTGATAAGGACCATAAGATGCATCTAACATATTTGTTTGCGAAATAATTGCTGCTCCATCTACTAACCAGCCAACCACTCCTGCATCAGCCCATGTTTTTGTATTCATATGAAACACATTATGAAACTTTAAATCTCCTTTTAATAAATCATGCATTAAATCTTCTCTTTGTTTTCCATAAGGTTTCAATAGATCTTCAGCCACTCGTAAAAGCAGTTGGCCGTGTCCCATCTCATCTTGTACTTTAGCCATTATTCCAAGTTTTCTTTTTAATGTAGGAGCTTTTGGTGTCCATTCTTTTTCTGGGAGCGCTCCCATTATTTCGCTTATTCCATGCATGGAAATAAGTTTAATTAAAGTTTGCCGATATTCTTCCGGCATCCAGTCATCTGCTTCAATTTTTTCTCCCGCTTCAATGCGGGCCATGAATTGCTCATATAGAATAGGATCTTCGTTGGCAGTATTTTCGGTCACTTTTCCACCGTGTTCCACAAAGTTATACATCGCGACACCTCTTATTACGTTTATTTAACGTCATTATATATAAATGTTATATAAATATCAATGGGAAAATTTTTATTTAATTATTTCTCAATAAGCTTATTTGCTTTCAAATCAGCATAAACAGGAATTTATTAACTTTTAAAATTTCTCCTTGTCTATTGACAGCGTTTTCAAATACCGTTATTTTGAATGTATTATCACCGTTTCAAATATTACAAAAAAATTATTTTCGTTTAATTTTTATTATGAAAGGGGATTTTGAATGACTACTTTTGTTTCAGAGGAAACACTAGATCGTTCGCAAATGAGAGACTTACAATGGAAACGCTTAAAACAAACAATTAAACGTGTTTATTCTAATGTTCCTTTTTACCAGGAGGAATTTAAAAAACAAGGGATCACGCCAGATAATATTCAAAGTTGGAATGATGTAAGCCGCCTTCCCTTTACGAAAAAACATAATCTGCGCGAAAACTATCCATATAACTTAATTGCCACTCCAATGGAAAATGTAGTTCGTCTGCATGGTTCTTCTGGTACTAGCGGTAAACCAACAGTAGTTGCTTACACTCAAAATGATATAGACAATTGGGCTGATATAGTGGCACGTGCCATTTATATGGCTGGCGGTCGAAAAGGAGATGTGTTGCATAATGCGTACGGATATGGTTTGTTTACTGGAGGACTGGGTATTCATCACGGTTCTGAACGATTAGGCTGTGTAACGGTTCCGATTTCCGGTGGAAATACATCGAGGCAAATTACACTTATACAAGATTTTAAACCTCGCATTATTTGTGGAACACCTTCTTATATATTAAATGTAGGCGAAACGATGAAAAACATTGGCATTGACCCAGCTTCTACTTCTATTGAATATGCTATTCTTGGGGCAGAACCTTGGACTGAAGAAATGAGAGACACTATTGAGAAGTTATTTAATATAAAAGCTATGGATATATATGGACTTAGTGAAGTAATGGGGCCAGGTGTTGCAATGGAGTGCAAGGACTGCCAGGATGGGCTTCATATAGCTGAAGATCATTTCTACGTTGAAATTATTGACCCTGACACTTTAATGCCTGTGCCAGAGGGAACAGATGGTGAAATTGTCTTTACCAGTCTCACGAAGGAAGCTTTACCCATCATTCGTTACCGTACAGGAGATATTGCTTCTATTACTCGGGAGACTTGCGGTTGCGGAAGGACAACAACCAAAATGAGCAGAATCAAAGGCCGAATCGATGATATGATTATTCTTCGCGGTGTCAACGTGTTCCCTTCTGAAATAGAACGCTGCATTTTACAAATGGAAGAAATAGGAACAAATTATCAAATTCATCTTTTGAAAAAAGGAGTAATGGATCACGCACAATTACATGTGGAAGTAAGTGAAGCATTTTTGAAAACATTGCCTGAAAAAGATTTGGAACATCAGTCTGCAAAAGACTTAATAAGAAAGATTCAAGGAGTTCTAAAAACAGAAGCTCTCGTTACCATGGAAGTTTGCTTGAAACAGCCTCAAGAGCTGCCGCGTTCGGAAGGAAAAGCAAAACGTATTATTGATAATCGCTCTTCCGCTTCATTATCTGCTTCATCATAATACATTATTGAAAGCGAAGGACTACCAAATCCTTCGCTTTTTTTGTTTCATTTCTTTTTTAAAAACATAAAATGGTATGACGTTTTTTCGTTTTGTTGTAAAATATTCAACAAACAATATTAGTGTATTTATTGAATGTAAAAATTTGCTACAATTGAAAAAACTAGACTTTCCGCCAAGTCCAAGTGGCGGAAGTCGTAGTTTTACTTATACTTTGATCCTTTATCAAAATTAAAGTTTTCCTAAAGTATAAAAAAATAGACGACAAAGGATTGGATAAACAATGGAGAAAACATTTAATACTCGTTCAATGATTTTCACTTTATACGGAGATTACATCCGCCACTACGGAAATGTAATATGGATTGGCAGTTTGATCCGCCTTCTCCAAGAATTTGGGCACAATGAACAATCAGTGCGTGCCGCTATTTCCCGAATGAGCAAACAAGGGTGGCTCCAGTCAGAAAAAAAGGGAAACAAAAGTTATTATTCTTTAACAGAGCGCGGACGTAAACGAATGGATGAAGCTGCCGAACGAATTTATAAAATAGAATCCCCTTCTTGGGACGGGGAATGGCGGATTCTTGTTTATACGATTCCGGAAGAAAAACGCCATATACGGGATGAATTAAGAAAAGAGCTTGTCTGGAGCGGGTTTGGTTTACTCTCTAATAGCTGCTGGATTACTCCAAATCCACTCGATGAACAAATCAACAACTTAATTCAAAAATATGAAATTGAAGATTATGTTAATTATTTTCGGGCCTCTCACGAAGGAATGAAAGACCATCAAAGTTTAGTGGAGAATTGCTGGGATTTAGATGAAATCAACGAATTATACTCTCAGTTCATTCAAGATTACAGCCAGAAATATATCATTGATAAAAGTAAAATTGAAAAAGGAGATATGACTGACGGCAGTTGTTTTGTTGAACGGACCATGCTCGTACACCAGTATCGTAAATTTTTATTTGTGGATCCCGGTCTTCCCCAAGAATTACTGCCTAAAAACTGGCTGGGTGACTCGGCTGCTGCTCTATTCGCTGATTATTATAAAACGCTGGCAAAACCTGCTAACCGTTTCTTCGAATCTGTGTTTGAACAAGGCAATCCTGATGTTCAGAAAGATAATGGTTATGATTTTTTAAATCACCCTTTAATTCATAATCAATCGACAGATAAATCATAAAAAGAGCGCGGGAGCTTACCATAGAAAATATCGGCTTGCCGGCGAGGCTTAAAGGCGAAGACAGAGCGTAAATGCACGTAAACTGCCTTACGGATAGTATAAAGAAGAAGGTGCGGCAATACACAGCTGCACCTTCTTCTTTATATTTATCTACTTATTTGTTCTAATATTTCTGTATGCTGAAATTCCCGGCCTTTTTGAACATACGTTTCAATTGTCTCCTCAATAAGAGCGAGATCTTTATCTGTTAGACTACGCACCACTTTTCCCGGAGAACCAAGCACTAATGAACGAGGTGGGATAACTTTTCCAGAAGGAATGAGAGCATTGGCTCCTATAATAGAATACTCTCCTATTTCTGCACCGTCTAATACAACAGCACCCATGCCTACCAAAACCCCCTTTTTTAATGCACACCCATGAACAATAGCACTATGCCCAATGGATACCTCATCTTCAAGAGATAGAGGATACTGGTCATATAAATGACAAACCGTATTGTCTTGAATATTACATCGCTTACCTATTTTAATTGGCGCTTCATCTCCGCGAAGAACAACGTTAAACCAGATGCTGGATTCAGCTCCTATTTCCACATCTCCTATTACTCTAGCTCCATCCGCTACGTAAACCGATTCATGAATGGTTGGTGAATGATCCTTATACCGATAAATCATTTATTCCCCTCCTTATCTTATCATGTTATACTTTTTAATATAACACATTTCAAACGGTGGTGCTTATATATGAATGATTTAATGAAGTTATTAAATATCGATGTTCCGTTTTTGCAAGGCGGGATGGGAAATGTCAGTCATCCAGATCTTGCCGTTTCTGTTTCAGAAGCAGGAGGTCTTGGAACACTGGGGGCAGGAACTCTCTCTCCTTCAGTTTTTGAAAAAATGGTAAAAGAAGTGCGATCTCAAACACATAAACCTTTTTCTATCAATGTCCCGCTTTCTGTGCATCCAGATGTTCAAAAAATCTTATCTATAGCTGCAAAACACCACGTCCCTGTCGTTTCTTTATCTGCTGGCAATCCTTCTCCTTATATTGAAATGTTAAAAAAAGAAAATATTATTGTCATGTGTGTCGTATCTAATCCTTCTCAAGCTTTAAAAGCTGAAAAAGCCGGCGCTGATGTCATTATTGCAGAGGGGTTTGAAGCAGCAGGTATAAATGCTAATGACGAACTAACAACGTTTACTTTAATTCCTCAAGTAGCATCGGTTGTAAAAGCCCCAGTTGTTGCAGCAGGCGGCATTGGAGACGGCCGTGGTCTTTTAGCTGCTTTAAGTTTAGGGGCTCAAGGAGTCCAGTTAGGAACTCGTTTAATTGCTACAGAAGACGCGAATGTGCATTCAAATTACAAACAGGCAATATGCAAAAGTGATGCAAGTGGAACAGTAATTACAGGAAGACCCTATAAAAAAATTCGACGCCTTCTAAAAACCACCTATGCAAATCAACTACTCGAATGGGAGAAAAATAAAATATCTGCAGAGGAATATGATCAAAAAACAGATGAAAGCTGCCACATCAAAGGTGCGATCGAAGGCAAACTAACAGAAGGTCACGTCAATGCAGGCCAAGTATCGAGTTTGATCGAAGACCTTCCAACTGTTTCAGAATTATTTCAACGCATGATGAACGAAGCACGCACCGTTTCAAATCATCTCTCTTTTTAGAGAAATACACACATTCTAATAGCATAATACGTTTCTTTCAGGCTGCTTTATAAAAAGCGGCTATTTTTTTCGTATAAAACTAAAATGATTACGTTTTCATATTGACATCGGTTATATATTTTCGTATCCTTTATATAACATATAAAAACATGTCGTTTTTTAAACGTTATATTTAGGAGGTTTAATAATGGCTGTATATACTATCGTAGATCAAGACACTTGCATTGCCTGCGGAGCATGCGGCGCTGCCGCACCTGAAGTATTTGATTATGATGATGAGGGGCTGTCCTTTTATATCGGAGATGACAATCAAGGAAATAAACCAGTAGACGAGGAACTTCTAGATGATTTAGAAGACGCCATGGAGGGCTGTCCAACAGACTCTATAAAGCAAGCAAATGAAGCTTTCGATGGTGACCCGTTGAAATTTGATTAAATCAGGAGTGTTGAAAAATGAGTGAAAACAAAGTATTTGACATGACCATTATTGGTGCTGGGCCAGTAGGTCTATTCACTGCATTTTATGCAGGGATGAGGCAAGCTTCCGTAAAATTGATTGACAGCATGCCAGAAGTTGGCGGGCAGCTATCTGCACTATATCCTGATAAATATATTTATGATGTAGCTGGTTTTCCAAAAATTAAAGCACAGGATTTAGTGAGTCAGCTTCATGAGCAAGCTCAAGCTTTTTCACCTGAAATCTGCTTAAATGAATCTGTAGAAAATGTTGTTCGTTTAGATGACGGCACTTTTAAGATCTCCACACCTAGTGATACTCATTATTCCCGCAGTATCATTATTACCGCAGGAGCAGGCGCCTTTCAACCACGCAAATTAAAAGTTGATAGAGCTGAACAGTTTGAAGAACGCTCTTTGCATTATTTTGTTAAAGACCTTGATAAATTTAAAGGACGCCGCGTTTTAGTGTGCGGAGGAGGAGATTCTGCAGTAGATTGGTCTCTGGCCCTTGAACCAATTGCTAAAGAAGTAACCCTCATCCATCGACGTTCAGCGTTTCGTGCACACGAGCATAGTTTAGAGCTTTTAAAAGAATCTTCAGTAGAGATGAAAACCCCTTATGAAGTCGGTCAAATTATAGGAGAAGATTATATTGAACAAGTCCTGATCAAAGAAGTAAAAGGAGACTCTACCTATCTAGTAGACGTTGACGACCTTATTGTGAATTTCGGATTTGTTACTTCTTTAGGGCCGTTAAAAACATGGGGACTAGACATTAACAAAAATGCTATTGTTGTTAACCCCAAGATGGAAACTAATATACCGGGAATTTATGCAGCTGGTGATGTTTGTACCTATGAAGGAAAAGTAAAATTAATTGCTACTGGTTTTGGAGAAGCTCCAACAGCTGTAAACCATGCTAAAGCATTCATTGACCCATCTGCGAAATTACATCCCGGACATAGTACTAGTTTATTTGCTTCAAGCTCTTGAAACAGTTTTAAGGGCTGTCCCATAAGTCAGTGATCAGCAAACGCAACTGGAATATACACGTTTTCACCCTCAGAGCATAAGTTCGATATCTAATCCAACTCTCTTTGCTTGTTCTCGTAGTGTCTTCTTTGCCGCGCTTGGACGTTCGTTTAAGCAAATCCTTCACTGCGGATCTTCACACTGTCGCTTCGACGAACCGGACGTTCTAGTGTCGGCGTTGGTCACAGGACAGACTTCCGCAGGATGCGGCGGCTTCTACGTTGTACACAGGACGTATGCGGTTTTAGTAGAAGTTCCTTATTTCTTCGTAGAAGTTCCTTTTCTTAGCCGACGACCGCAGAAGTCTCGTAAATTCCAGTTGCTAGATAATTTTCGCTGCTCTCTTAGGACAGCCTAAAATAAATTTTCAAAAAATTATTACAAAAGGAGGATTTTTATTTTATGAAAAAAGAAAGGCAATATGGTGATATCCATCCTGGGATAAAATGGGGCCCCTTCACCATGAGATTACCAGGGGCCCACATTAACATCACACCCAGCCAGCATATTCAAGGCGGTCTGCTTCTCTTAGCCACTTGTGGGTCTGTCACTCCTTTAATGATGCAGTTTTTCGAGGTGTCTTTTGAAGTGGCATGGACTGTCAGTTTAGTCATGTTGTTTTGGGTACTGGCTCAAACCTTTTTATTTGGTGATGTGTATGCCGCTGGAGCAATAACCTCAGGGCTTCCTTTAACAATCGTTTTTATGAATGCGTTTACACCGGGAACAGAAGCTATACATGCAATGTTTGCTGTCACCTTAATCGTAGCTGTTCTTTTCTTTTTCTTTGGCATTACAAAACTGGGAGAAAAGTTTAATCGCCTCGTTCCAAATTCATTAAAAGCAGGGGTTATTATGGGGGCAGCTATTGCAGCTTTTCAATCAGAACTGGATAGACTTCCTAAAATGCCTTTTTCATTGATCACTGCCTGGGTCATAGTGCTTATACTAATGTTTTCCATCCCATTTTCCAAATTGCCTAGTAATAAAATGAAGTTATCTGCAACCGCTAATGCCCTTCTCGTAGCGTTAGCCGGCGGAGGTATTGCAGGTTTCATAAGTGGAGAAGTACGTTTCGACATATCTTGGGGATTCTTTGTTCCGCCAATTGGCGAAACTCTGGCATCCTTATCTGTATGGTCTATTGGCTTACCTTCGTGGGATATTTTCATCGCTGCCATTCCTATTAGTTTAATGATTTATGTACTAGCATTCGGCGACCTATTGGTGGCACATACTCTGCTCAAAGATGCAGACAGTGCGAGAAAAGACGAAAAGATTGATATCAATCCTACCCGCAGTCATTATACGCTTGCTCTTAGAAACCTTGCTCAACTGTTGACGGCTGGGCCGCTTCTTTGGGTACACGGACCAATATGGACAGGGGTACAGGTATTTCTCATAGAACGTTACAAAAAAGGCAGGCATGTAATGGATTCTATTTTTACGGGGCCTTTCAATTTTTATTTAATGGCCATTCCATTAGGATTACTCCTTCCTATAATCGGAATCATTATGCCTTTATTCCCTGTCGCTCTCTCTGTTACGTTGTTACTCACGGGTTTTGCCTGTGCATACGTTGCGATGTCGATGGTGGAAAATAATACTTCTCGTGGTGTTGTTTTAATTATTGGTATGTTAACCGCTTTTCAAGGACCAGCCTGGGGTATGGGAATAGGAATTGTTTTATGTTTCATTCTTATCGGGAAAAAAGAAGAGAAAAACATTTCTGAAGCCAAAGCAGATGAAGCAGAACTCGATAAGAAGACAGGCTAAAAAAACAGAAACCTGTTTGGAAACATTTTTCCAGCAGGTTTTTTAGTACCCTAATATAAGGAGTTTGAGCTCACTGCATCAACCTGCTGTTTAAAATAGGGCAGCGGGAGTGCAGTGAGACAGAAGATGAACCTATATTATCGATATTATCACTTCCAATACCTGCATTTTGCCAATCTGCTAGATTCTCGAACATCCTGTTCCAGGCATAGAAGCAAATAAATCTAACGTAGAAGTTACCTAAGAGCTTTACCAAATATTTTATTAAGCTGCCAGGTAAGGATTTGGCAGATATCAATTAAGACACTTCGTTTGTATCAAGCCCCTCTTTTCTAAACATTGATCCATTGTTGATATAATGAAGAGCCCCTTCTTTAGATTTCTCAATGTTTTCAGGAGACAATTTCTTTATCTCTTTAGCTGGAACACCCGCCACCAGCATTCCTGGTTCGATAACTTTCCCTTCTGGCACTAATGCGCCTGCAGCAACTAAAGCTCCTTCTCCAATAACTGCTCCATTTAAAATAGTTGCTCCCATACCAATTAATGCCCCGTCCTTTACCGTACAGCCATGTAAAGTAACATTATGTCCTACGGTTACATATTCCCCGACTGTGACTGGGTAGCCTTCATCAACATGTACGATAGTTCCGTCTTGAACGTTTGATCCCTTTCCAATTTTAATTTTATCATTGTCACCTCTTAAAACAGTATTAAACCAAACGGAGGTCTCCTGTTCAAGTTCAATATTTCCAATAAGATGAGCACCTGGAGCTATATAGGTAGTAGAATCTACTTTTGGGTAACTTTCATTAAACTTATACAACATGTGACATTCTCCTTTTCTTTAATATTTTTTATGAAAATTGTGTACTATATCGTAACTAAACCAAGCAGAATACAAGCCGCTAATAATAATATACTAAGGAGCCACATAGGAAAAATGGAAAACTTAATATGGGTAGCTAAATCCGTTTTTGCTAAACCAATGGCTAGATAAGTTGCTGGAACAAGAGGACTTATATATCCAGAAATAGTTGCTCCGACCGCTGATGCATAGGCTACAGATGTTGCAGGCACACCGTGTTCAGCACCAATTTCTACTAGTAAAGATACAAAGGCAAAAAGATATGCATCAGGTGGTAAAACCATTAATAAAGGAACGGATATAACCCCTATAATGAGATGTATAAAAGGCCCGATTGCTTCAGGGATAACAGAAATAAGCCCTGTAGTCATGTCTTCCACCATTCCACTTTCGGATACAATTCCTAAAAAAGCTCCTGCTGCAATTAAAATAGTAACGAGAGTAAACGCTTCAGAAGCATGTGCACGCATCCGCTCCATTTGCAATTTTCCGTTAGGGTAATTAATAACGAGAGCCAGTGCAAAAACAATCATAAAAACCGCACTTATTTCGATTTCAGTAAAAATTAATGTAACAATAGTAGCAATAGTTAGAATCAGATTGAACCACCAAAGGCCAGGTCTTTTTAAATCTGCATCACCTGATACCTCTGCTTCCTGCTCTACAGAAGATGCCAATTCTAAGTTGGCTTCTGATGCCTCACTCGGGTGTTCTATGGAATAATTTTTAATTCTCTTTTTTTCTTTCTTACCTAGGTATATAGCTGTTAATAAGACAGCCGCTATCCCAATAATCTGAACGGGAATAAGAGGGACCCATAAAGCACTCGGATCGATATCTAATACTACGGCCACTCGCGCTAGTGGCCCGCCCCACGGGATGAGATTCATAACACCAGCACTCATGACGACTATTAAAAGCAATATTAGTGGATTCATCTGTAATTTTTTATAGACAGGCAAAAGTGCTGGAATAGTAACTAGAAGGGTCGATGCTCCTGTCCCATCCAAATGTGAGACCATTGCAATGAAGACAGTTACAATTGTCACTAAAACTATATTACTTCCAGCCATATCTTTTAACTTACCTGTTAAAGGATCAAACAAGCCAGCATCAGACATAATGCCAAAGTACAGCATCGCAAAAATAAACAGAGTTCCAACATCCATAACTTGTAATATGCCGTCTCCAATAAAACTTCCAATTTCTACAGGACTAACCCCTATCATTAAAGCACCAAGAGCTGGAACAACAATAAAAACCGGTACAGGAGAAACTTTAAAGACCAGCAGTAAAGTAATAATCAATATAAACGTAACAAAACCAACTAATGCTATCACTGGAAATCCCTTTCTTTTAATTAGTCATTACGTCTGGCTAATACTTTTATCTCATAAAATCAAGCCATTGGTAAACGTTTTCATTTTTAGTTTCAATAGATAACCTTCTAACACTTTTTAATGTGACTCACGCCAGTAAACCAATCAATGTATTTTTTTAAGCTTACATTTTTATATATCTTCATTAAAAGTAACCATCTACCTGCCTCTAAAGAATGTATCCAGACATTCTTTAGAGGATTTATTTCAAGGACTGGTCATTCGATAATGTGAAGTATATTGACTTACTTTTTAACTCTCAGAATAGTTTTTCTTTTTCAGAATCTCTTCATTATGCTGACCTAATTCTGGACCTACCCATTCAATACTTCCAGGTGTTTCTGAAAGCTTTGGCACTACTCCTGGCACCATTACTTCTGCTCCATCAGGCAATTGAGCCTTAACTAACATATCTCGAGCTTGATAATGTTCATCATGCGCAATGTCTTGAATACTGTAGATAGGACCTACTGGAATTCTTGCTTCGTCCAGTATTTTTTGGGCTTCTTTTAGTGGGTATTTCTTGGTCCACTCTCCGATTACTTGATCCAAATACTCTACTTTTTCTGCTCGCCCCTGATTTGTAGCATATTGAGGGTCATCCGCAAGGTCTGGCCTTTCTATAGCACGCATAAGACGTTTAAAAATACTATCCCCATTCCCTGCAATAACCAAATATTTCCCATCCGCACACTCATACGTATTTGAAGGCGCAATTCCAGGTAAAATGGAACCTGTTCGTTCTCTCACCAATCCTTTAAGGTCATACTCCGGCAGCATTCCCTCTAGAAGTGAAAAGACAGATTCATGAAGGGCTACATCTACATATTGTCCCTTTCTCATAGGATCTCTATCTCTACTTCTCAAGGCCATTAATGTTCCGCTCACTGCATACAAAGCAGCTAGAGAATCACCTAGAGGGACCCCGACTCTTACTGGCGGTTGATCAGGTTCTCCAGTTAAGTACCGCAAACCGCCAATCGATTCCCCAACACTGCCAAAACCTGCTTTATCTCTATAAGGTCCTGTTTGGCCATAACCTGATATTCTTGTCATAATTATACTAGGATTTATTGCTTTTAAATCTTCATAACCAATGTTCCATCTTTCTAAGGTTCCTGGTCGAAAATTTTCGATGACGATATCTGTTTCCTTTACTAATTCTTTAATTTGCTCTTGCCCCTCTTCGGTGCGAAGGTCAATAGTTACCGATTTCTTATTCCTTCCCTGAACACGCCACCATAAAGATGTATTGTCATCGTGTAATACACGCCAGTTACGTAAAGATCTCCTTTTTTTGGATCTTCGACTTTAATAACTTCTCCACCAAATTCAGCAAAGATTTTGCCTGCAAATGGCGCAGCAACTAGTGTACCTAATTCTAATATTCTAATTCCTTCTAATGGCTTAACCATAATAACAACTCCTTTTTGAATTTTCAGACATTGTATACATTTTAAACCAAGCGCTTACAATTGTTTCATTATTTAAATGATTTGGCGGGATTTGTTCGTCTACTAGCTTTAAATCCCGCCTGGTTTTAAGTTTAAAATAATATGCATCTTTCAAGTATTTCATAATAAAAATGTTCATGGTATTCTCATCCACTTCACCCATGTTATTACCTTAATGTTACACCTTGGTCTCTTAATGTTAATAATTTATAATAAGCCCCCTCTATTTAAAATAAAGTTTTCATTCCTTTATCATTTTCTCCATATTTAGATATATAGAACTGATAATCGATTTCGATATGCTCCCTCATTCTTTTTTCAGCGTCTTCCTCATCGCCTTTTTGAATGGCTCTCCAAATATCTTGGTGTTCAATACTTCCTTTTTCCAATCTTTGACTTATATCAACTATTTTATTTCGATAAAACATTAGCAGCGAATTCAACTGTTTCATCAATTTAATTAAGTAAGGGTTTCCACTTCCTTCTAAAATTAATTCATGAAATCTGCTGCTTACTATTTTCAACTGTTTATAATCTTCATCCTCAAGTGCCATCATGTTCTCACTCACTAATTTATTTAACTCTGCTTTTTTTACCTCATTCATGCGTTTAGCTGCTAACGAAGCAGCTGTCGGTTCTAAACTTTTGCGGCATTCGTACAGATATTTGAAATCTGAGTGTAATGCCTGATATACCCGTACACCGCCTCTAGGATTTACGGAAACCAATCCCTCACTAGTTAATCTTCTTATTGCCTCACGAATCGGACTTCGGCTGATCTCTGTTTCTTTAGCGATCTTTTCTTCGATTAATCGTTCACCAGGAGGGAGCTCCCCGCTGACAATTTTATTAAATAAATAATCATAAGCTTGGTTTTGAAGGGTTTGAGACTGTATAATTTTTTTCAAATGTTTTATCCCCCTCTTTTATTTTTATAATTATCTGACAATGTATACAAAAAAGAATTCGTTAAACGATAAATAAATTCTAATTTAGATAATATCACAACAAAGGGGGTATTACAAGTTTTTTCCTTCATCATTTACCTGCTTTGCTATTTAGCTTTCCAATAAAGATAATTGTTTTCTAATATAAGACTTGGGTAAAACAGCTTGCTTTACTTCTCCTTCGCCAATAATTCCCCATCCATTCCTAAGTGTAACCCCAGTAACAATGGAACGCGGAAGTACTTTTTTAACAGCTGCCGTTACAGTAATTGTCGAACCAAGTGGAGACGGGGCAGAGTGTTTAACTTAAACAGCAGCACCCATGGCTTCCTCATTTGACTCCAAATAAGGTAAAATTAATTTTCTAGATATTAGTTCCATATGATAAACCATTGAAACTGTGGAATATGCAGGATGAATTATTTCCCCTTCAAATTGGGCAAACATATCTTCTGTTACAGTCACCATAAAAGTCTCTGTCTTCCCTATTTCTAGTCCATCCTTCATTTCTTATCAAATCTCCTTTTATCATAATAAATCACTATGAAAAAACTTGAGATAATAAAGAAAAGTTAAAACATATACCCATAAAGAAAATGTTAACAAACTCTTGTTAGTATAACACATATTTTCCATCAAATTTATTTTTCGTCATGCTTTATTATGTAATTGTTTTTTTTATTACGGTATTGATAACCTTTTTCATTTTTAAATTAATATTTATATAACAATATTGAAACGACTTTTGTTTTTTTGTTATATTTATAATACGAAAGTTTCTTCTATATTCTATTTGCTTAGACACTAGATAATATGAGGAGGGGTTTGTTTGAAGTCAGCAGTTAACGAAGTGGAGCTTCACCATCAGTACAAAGAGCACATTTTTAAAGTAATGGAAAATGAACCTTACGCTCAGTTTTTGGGAATTAAATTACTTGAAATTGGGGAAGGGACAGCTGTTGCAGAATTAAATGTAACGGATAACATGATCAATTCACACGGAACAGTACACGGAGCTGTCACATTTGCTATTGCTGATTACGTTTTTGCAGCGGCGTGCAATTCTTATGGAAAAACAGCGGTGGGGCTCTCTACTACTGTCAACTATATGGCTGCTGGCCAAAAAAGCTCGCGTCTTCGAGCAACAGCAGTAGAAGAAAAGAAAAATCACAAAATGGGATGGTATAAAATAAATGTGGAAAGCAATGGGGAATTAATTGCAACAATGGAAGCTTTAGCTTATCGCAAAAGCGATTATTTCGTCCCGTTAGACAAATAAATTGGGGAGGCTGCATAATGAGTAACGTTTTGCTTGAAAAAAGCGGGCATCTTGCTACTATTACAATTAATCGTCCAGAGCAGTTGAATTGTTTTAATTACGATACGCTTGTTCAACTTGAAGAAAAAGCCGAAGCGATTCAGCTAGACAAAGATGTTCGTGCTGTCATTGTTACGGGTGCTGGAGAAAAAGCATTCAGCGCAGGTGCTGATTTAAAGGAAAGACGCACACTAAGTGAGAAAGAAGTACGGCGTAATGTAAATAAAATCCGAAAGGTATTCACGTTGATTGAAGAAATTCCTCAACCTACGATTGCGGCTATAAAAGGATATGCTCTCGGAGGCGGTTTTGAGCTGGCTCTTGCTTGTGACTTTCGTTTTGCAGCAGAAACAGCTACAATGGGGCTTCCCGAAGTAAGTATGGCTATCATTCCAGGTGCTGGGGGAACTCAGCGATTGACTAACTTAATCGGCCCTTCAAAAGCAAAAGAGCTTATTCTCACTGCACGTCGGATTGATGCATTAGAGTCCCAAGCACTGGGGATTGTGAATAAAGCCGTGCCTGCTGATCAATTAATGGATACCGCTTTAAACTTAGCCAATGAAATAATGAAAAACGGTCCGCTGGCAGTTATACAGGCAAAACATGCTATTCATCACGGCAGTAATGTTGACATTCATTCTGGTATGGCGATTGAATCGAAAGCCTATGAAGTCATCATCCCTACTGAAGACCGCCGGGAGGCATTAGAGGCTTTTAAAGAAAAGCGAAAACCTAATTTTCAGGGAAAATAGCGAAATCCAAAAAAATCTGACCTTAATAAGGCCAGATTTTTTTGGCCTAATACTAATTTATTCTTATCCACTTCTTTAACATGCCGCTCCATTCTTGAATAATAAGACCGCCTTGTTTATGTACCCTTTTGATTAACTATATTGTTGTCTTTATATTTAATTACTGTTCCATCTGCAGTCTTTAAACAAATAAAAAAACAGCTTCGGCTTCGATTCGTTTCATTAAGCTATATCTTATCGTACTATTTTTTCCATTAATGAAAAAGAATATTTCTTTAAGATTTATACAAAGATTTGTTAAAAAAGAAGAGAGTCGGGGCCAAACATAGAGGAATGGTGAGGAATTTTCTAAATTATGTAGCTTTGGTTACTTATTCATTCTACATCGTTTAAATCTAACCAGGACAACATTTCACGCACAACGGTATTGATTTTTTCATCGACAACATCATCGCCGAATTTTTTCTTGGCTTTCTCGATGTTTTCCATTACATCTTCACCAAAATGAATTAATGGATCATCATCTTCAAGTTCATTAAACAGTTCGATCATGGCGTTATTGCCTTCTTGAATTTTATCAATTGCTTCGCTGTATTTATGATAATCGTTTTCATTTGCTTTCATATGTATCACCCGTTATAGTATTCCCGTTTTTACGATAATACAGACATTGGATTTAAAAGCAAATAATGATTAATGTCAAACACTCTTTTGGTCTTTACTTGCTCTGATGGACTCTTTTTAAGAACGCATAAAAATCAAACAAAGGAAAAACATAAAGATATTCAAAGACAAGGAGGTTTCAAAGATGAATAAAAAAAATGATACCGGCTATCGGGGCGTGGAATATAAGACTGTGAAAGGACATAAGATCTCAGAAACAGAGTTTGAAGCTTCTTATGAATTTGCAAGTGGTAATGAAACTTCTAAAAAATCTAAACAAAATAAAACCAATCAGAAAAATTGAGTTTGTCGGGCTGCATCTCATTTTAGTAAAAAAAGCAGAAAAATAAATCCTGCCTCATTCAACCCCAATTTGGAATATATAATTTTGAAAGTGGCGCCCTAGACAGGATTCGAACCTGTGACCTACAGCTTAGGAGGCTGTTGCTCTTCCTCTGAGCTACTAGGGCTTATCCTTCATGACTATTAATTTATCAATGGTTTAGAGAATTGTCAAACATTGGGTAAACAAAGACTGTGGATCATTGCAAACATGAGGTTTTAGATAACAAAGATCTGACAGTATCAATACTTATGATTTAGTTTACATGTTAAATTCAAAGTTGTTACGTTAAAGAGGTCAGATATGATGAAATTCTGCCCCGTTTTCTGTTCCCCTATTTCAGCATGTAAATTTTATATGTACAAAAGAAGAGCAGGACTATATCGGTGCCGACCCCCAAAAGTTAGAGTAGAAAATCTAACTTTCGGGGGTGTTTTTATGGCCAAATATAGTGAAGAGTTTAAAATAAAGCTTGTTACCGAATATTTAAATGGAAATCTTGGATATAAATCATTAGCGAAAAAATACAATATGCCCTCTCAAACACCAATACAAGATTGGATAAGAGCCTATAAAACAAAAGGGATAGAAGGCCTGAAACCAAGATTAAAGGGGCGACCTTCTATGTCTAAAAACACCAATAAACCAAAGAAAAAAGAAGAGAAGAAGTTAACACGTGAAGAAGAACTAGAACGCGAGAATGAATTATTGCGACTAGAAAATAGCCTACCTAAAAAAAATGAGAGCTTTTCGAGAGAATCCGGATGCCTTCCACGAAAAGCACAAGCAAAGGTGGCATTCGAACTCAAAGAAGAGGGATTCCGATTAAAAGATATTCTCCTCGTCGTGGGTATTCCAGAAGCAACCTACCACTACCATGTCAGAAAGATTATTTATGGCTTGGTCTACTTACTGTTTTTTGTTCTAAGTTTTCCCTTATGATCTCTAAAGGTTTCACGCAACCCTAGTTTGCTTGCTTTTTTATAAATTATTTCGGTCCTAATTCTAGAATCGTGAAGGGAGCCCCTCCCTGTGGTATACTCGTTTTGCCTGTACGAGCCGTCCTGAGAGAGGAGCCTTATTTATTTTGCCTGTTTTTTACTTCCAGTTTTAATAACTTCTTTTTTCTCTAATAATACGAACTCTTCCAATCACTTTCTTTTGCCACTCTATTTGCATATTCACTTTGCTTCACTCTCCTTAACTCGGAAGTATACTTATTCACTCCAACCAAGTAATCTAATAAAACGCTCATTCCTTGCTCAACTTGAACAGCGTATATTCGTTTTTATACTGAATATCGGTGTTATTAAGAAACTCCTCGAAGCCCATGCCACTTCTCCCTTGTTTTGCCCTCTGATCTCCCCCATTCGTTTCGCTTTATCATCTGAATGTGTAATATTTAAGGTAGTTTTGTACTCTTGGCGTTTTATTTAGGCGTTTGCCGTGTTCAAATGTCTAATAATTCATATAGTGAGATTGGTTTTAAAAATAATAAGGAGTGACTTTAATGAATTCCTTCTCCCGAAGCCCTTATCACATGGATCAAAACCCTTATCACATGAACCAAAACCCCCATCACATGGACCAGAATCCTTATCATAATCCTCACCAATTAAAACACATGGTTTTAAATACAGTGGAACCTGTTGTCCAATACGGATTAAAAGAAGCCCAGTATACTTCTTATAAGCACGCTTTACGAGAAGTTGCTGCAATTACGTATCTTATGGGTATGGGATATAATCCTATGGCAGCCAGACAAATGGTTGAATCATGGGAAGTAAACGAAACCTTTTACCCGCGTTAAGAAAATAGTTAATCCCTAAAGCACTGTAAATACAGTGCTTTTTTGGTACATATATTGGGTTATTTGTTTGTCTTAATGCGTACATCACAAAGAAAGTTTCGACAACGTCTTGGTCCTTAAACGGTCCAAATGCACAGCGAGAATAGTCACGTTCTCCAAACGCTAGAAATCACACCAATTTACCGCAGCCTTTTATTGATTACCAGGATTGGCAAACAGATCATTTTACTCAACATTTTTACGTACCAACTTTTATGCTCAAGAAACATCCCTTACCACGACTATTTGATTATGCTGCTCTTCGTATTGCTGAGACATTTCAGGTTGAATACGATTTGGCTTCGAAACGTTTAGAACATTAACAATCCCAAAAATTAAAAAGTCTCTTTATGATTCTTTAATATTGAAGGAGGATATCTAATGAAGGGCATATCCGTAAAAGGGGAACGAAACACGCTATTATTGTTGATATCGGGTATGATGAAAAAACGGAAAGTGAAAGCAAAAATGGTCTTCCGGGTACGGAAGTGAAAAAGCAGCAGGAAATGGTTTGGCGAGATGCTTTAGAAACTCCATGATGATACATTTATAGAACCTTTTAAAATGCAATATGGGGGCTTTCTAAAAGACTGGATTTATAATGTAGTAAAATTTAATGTTGCTTCCTCTACCTTTGATTTATATGAGTATCAAATGAAAAAGACCACGCTTCTATTCAGATTACACTTGATAAATACTCACACGCCACCAAGTCTTCAACAAAAAGCTGCTGATAAACTGGAAGGACTTTTATCTGGTAAAGAAACTGCAAACGAAATTGCAAACGGAAGAAGTCACACCAAAGAAAAGTGGAACATTTAAAATACTATAACTGCAAGAAATCACATGTTTGCAAAATGCTATAAAACATCAAAAAAGGCCTCCTAAAGCTATCTTATGAGCTTAGGAGGCTTTTGCTCTTTCTCTGAGCTGCTAGGCTTAGCATAATGACATTAGTATTCTATCACCAAAGAGAACCCAATTCAAATATTCGGCATTGCTATGTTGAAATAAGAAGGCACCATCATTTCGCTTACTGCGCCTTCTGTTTCTTTATACTTTAGAAGATTCAACCACTTCTTGATTTACAGGTTGTTTTGCGACACCTGTCTCTATAGCCGCTTCTGCAACAGCACTTGATACTGCTTGAACGACCCTAGGATCTAATGGGTTAGGAATAACATAATCTGGAGTCAGCTCGTCTTCTGTAATTAAATTTGCAATGGCGTTAGCTGCTGCTATTTTCATTTCTTCATTGATTTCAGAGGCTCTAACGTTTAGAGCACCTCGGAAAACGCCAGGAAAAGCAAGCACATTGTTCACTTGATTAGGGAAATCAGAGCGGCCCGTCCCAATAACCTTTACCCCGGCTTCCTTCGCTTCTTCAGGCATAATTTCTGGTATAGGATTAGCCATGGCAAAAATAATTGGATCTGTATTCATTGACTGAACCATCTCTTTTGTAATGCTGTCAGGGGCAGAAACTCCGATGACAACGTCTGCTCCTTTCATAACCTCATCGAGTGTTCCTTTTACTTTTTCACGATTTGTGACAAGAGATAATTCTGTTTTTATATCATTCATTCTTTCTGTTCGTCCTTCATAAATTGCTCCTTTAGAATCACATAACACTACATCTGTTGCTCCTAGGGACAGCAGCAGTTTTGTTACCGCTACACCCGCTGCACCTGCTCCGTTAATAACGATGCGGCTGTCTATCACTGTTTTATCCACCAATTTGAATGCATTTATTAATCCAGCAAGTGTTACGATAGCTGTTCCGTGCTGATCATCATGAAAAACGGGAATATTTAGAGCTTCACGTAAAGCGTTTTCAATAATAAAGCAATCTGGTGCTTTTATGTCTTCCAAATTGATACCGCCAAAGGTAGGTTCCAATGCTTTTACCGTTTCTACAAATCCTTCTGTATCTTTCTTATTAATACTGAGAGGAAATGCATCGATCTCTGCAAATTCCTTAAATAAAATCGCTTTTCCTTCCATAACAGGCAGCGAAGCTTCTGGACCTATGTTTCCTAGCCCTAACACTGCAGAACCATTGCTTACTACTGCTACTAGATTGCCTTTGCTCGTATAATCGTATACTTGGTGTAGGTCTTCCTCGATTTCCTTACAAGGTTCAGCAACACCAGGAGAGTAAGCCAATCCCAAGTCTTCTTTACTTTTCACCTCTACTGTTGAATACGTCCCGATTTTCCCGGGATTCTCCTTATGCATAGCCAATGCCTTCTCTCTCATAGACATAACCTATCTCCCTCCACTTTATGTTTCTAAATTTTCTGAACTGAAGCTTAGAAATCATTCTAACATAATTCAGATAATTTTGTATGTTTTTTGATTAGAAAGGACAAGTTTTTTGATAAAATGGAGGTTTAATTAGATATAAAAATCCATTGTCACCTAAAGCTATAAGAACGCGTTTGGTAAAAATACCACAATCTGCGGAAAGATTATAATTAATATGACAACCAAATATAATGCGATTAAATAAGGTACAACTCCTTTTATTAATTCAACAAATTCAATATCTCCTACTCTTTTAATAGCAAAAAGCACCATACCGACTGGAGGAGTGAGTTCACCTATAATCAAGGTTAATACCATAACAATACCAAAATGAAGCGGGTCCCCGCCGACTTCAAGTACTAGAGGAACCACTACTGGAGTTGCAATGGAAATACTCACAATAGTTGATAAAAACATCGACATTAAACTTAAAAAAATAACAAGAAGTCCCATTACTATATAATAGTTTTCACTAATAGCAACAACCAAATCGGTAAAATAATTAGGAACTTGCTCCCGTATCAGAATCCATGCAAACACATTTGAAACTGCAATTAATATCATCACTACCGCACTGTCTCGCATCGAACTTTTAAAAATATTATACAGCTTGCGAAACGAAATGGTTCGATAAACGACAGTAGCTAGAATAATAGCATATAGTGATCCAATCGCGGCTGCCTCAGTGGCTGTGAAAATTCCACTTAAAATGCCGCCTACTAATATGATTGGTGTCAGTAAAGGAAGAATGGATTTCTTACCAGTAAGCAGTATCGTTTTTAATGTGGCCCTTTTTTCAGAAGGGTAGTTATTTTTCACTGCTTCATATGCTACGAATATTGCTAACATGATACCCATTAATAACCCTGGAAGGATACCTGCTATTAATAATTGGTTTAAAGACACATTTGCAAATATGGCATACATCACCAGTGCAACACTTGGCGGTATTATTGGACCCATAACAGCAGATGCCGCGGTAATACTGCAAGCAAACCTTGCCGGGTATTTAGCATCTTTCATTGCTTTAATCTCAACAGCTCCCAACCCTGCTGCATCGGCTGTAGCAGAACCGCTCATTCCTGAAAAAATCATACTCGCAGCAACATTTACTTGTCCCAGGCCTCCCCTGAAATGACCTACTAAAGACGAGGCGAAATCAAAAAGACGATTCGTTACACCTGATTCATTCATGACTTTTCCTACTATAATAAAAAGAGGTAATGCGAGTAAAACAAAGGAATCCATCCCAAAAATCGTTCGGTTGACTACCATTAAATCTGGAACGTTAAAAAATCCTCGTTCTATTACAAAATATAAAAGAGTGGATAATCCTATTGAAAATGCTGCTGGAATACCTACCAAAAGACAAACGATTAACGTTATTATCATGATGATCATCGTCATTTTACTATTCCCCCTGCATCTCTTTTTATTAATGCTTTAAGATGCTCTATTAATTGATGCAGAAAAAACCAGAACATAAAACTAGCTGCTATAAGCATTCCCAAAAATAACAATCCTTGCGGAAATGGAAGAACGTTCATACTAATGGTCCATTGATCTTTCGTTGTTTCATAACCTCCTTTAATAAAGCTAATCACAACTAGCAGACAAAGCAGTGTAGTAACGAAATAAAATATAACCTGGGCTTTATACGGCCATTTCTTTACTGCTATATCGACTAAATCGACCCGTAAATTATCCCTTTCACAAACGGCAACAGCTGTTCCGAATAATACAATCCAAATGTTTAAATACCGCGCTGCTTCTTCCGTCCATGTTAAGGGAGAGTTTAATACATAACGAAAAAATACTTGTAAAAGAACTGCTATAAATAAACCAATTAACATCCAAGTCGAAAAATGTTCAATAGCCTTATTAGCGTTTGCGTACAAACGTTTATAATTTTTACGAACCACTTTATCAACCCCTGTTTTAATCTGTTTATGTAAAGGAAAAAGAGTCTTTCTTGGGCTTGTACTCTTTTATCCTCTATTACAAACCCAAGAAGCGTACGGAAAAACAAAACAGATTGAAATAATAATTAGTCTTGGTTGGCTTCTTCAATATCTTCCTCTAACCCTGGGGCTAACATTGTTTCCACAATTTCATCTGTAGCAGGCATAGCAGCTTGTCGAAATTCTTCTTTGTCCACTTCAATTATTTCCATACCTTCCTCTTCTATTGTTTTTACAAATTCTTTGTTTTCTTCGTCAACTATATCTGCTAAATAATCTACTGTGTCTTGAACAGCTTCCTCTAAAGCATTTTGTTGACTTTCATTTAAATTCTCCTGCCATGTTTTTTCACTTACTAAAAACTCATACACCGCCTCGATGTGACCTACATCAATTGCATAATCCTGATATTCCCACATCTGTCTGCCTACAATATTATTAAGTGTATTTTCTTGGGAGATCGACTGTACCTGTTTGCAATGCTGACACAATTTCGCTTGCAGATATTGGGGTTGGAAGGGCACCCAGCTCTTCAAATACAGGAACCCATGTTTCAAATTCAGGCATTCTTATTTTTAACCCTTCTAATTCTTCAGGATTAGAAAATGGTTTATTTGAAGTGACCCAGCGCCCACCATAGCTTTGCATACCTAACGTCCGTATCCCGCCTTCTTCTATAGCCTTTTCATTAATCTGCTGTCTCATGTCATCATCGATAAACTTCTGCATAGCTTCGAAGTCCTTGAACAGAAATGGAACATTAATGGCATTGTACTCGGGATAATAAGAGTCTGCATGCAGCACCCCCATTCCTAGATCAATTTCTCCAGCTTCCATTTGGCTTAACTGTTCATTTTCGCCTCCTAATTGCCCTCCCATAAAATATTCTACTTCAATAGAACCGTCGCTTAATTCAGTAATACGTTCATCAAAATGTTCTCTCATAGCGGCCGTGATTCCTGAATCATCATTTGTTGTAGCAAAAGTCAGATGTACCGTATCGTCAGATTTTCCAGTGGTTTCATCAGAGCCTCCAGCACTTTCTTCTTCTCCGCATCCTGCAAGTAAAAAAACAACAGCTAAGGACACCATTAAATATTTTTTCATTTTCCCACCTCTTCATGTTTCCGTATTGGCAACGCTTACAAATATTTGTTTTTTATGCCCCTATCACTATAAGTAGAGGCATCGATTGAATTAAACTATATTACTTGAATCTTATTTATTCTAAATATTAAGAAATTGTATACATAATTGAGCAAAATTTAACTCTGGACCTTATTCTGTTTTTTGTATAGTACTTCTGGAAATTCTCTATCAAACGTTTTTACATCATCTAGTTTGATCTCAAAGTTGATATCTTGCCGTTCCAAAAATTCTAACACTTGGCTTGCTTTAATATTCCCTGGCGACCCCGGGGCATATGGACAACCTCCTAAACCCGCCTGTGCTACATCATACAATCTAACTCCAGCTTGCATGCCTGCTAAAACATTTGTTAAACCATACCCATAGGTGTCGTGCAGGTGCAGGCTGATTAGAGCATCAGGAAATTTATCGGCTAACTTGCTGCAATATTCATACACCCTTTTAGGAGCAGCTGTCCCTATTGTATCGCCAAGTCCCAATTCATCGACCCCGCTGTCAATCAGTCGTTCTGCAATTCTTTCTACCTCTGAATAAGGTACGTTTCCGGAATAAGGACACGTAAATGCTGTAGCAATTCCACCGACTATTTTTCTCTTGTCTTTACGGGCCTGCTGTATTAAATCCCCTACTGCATTTAAAGATTCATCCGTAGTTTTATTAAGGTTCGCTTTGTTATGAGCATTACTTGCCGATAGAAAAAATTTAGCGGTACCGATACCTGTATTCATAAATCGCTCAAGACCTTTTTGATTAGGAATCAACGCTTCATACTCCACCCCCTCTAACATCGGGAGTTGTCTTGCTAGTTCATCAGCATCACGAAGAGCCGGCACCCATTTTGGATGTACAAAAGAAGTGACTTCAATACAAGAAAATCCTGCATTAATAATACGATCTAGCCAACGTAATTTATTTTCAGTACTCAAATGATAATTTTCATTTTGCAAACCATCTCTTAACGTTACGTCTCGAACATTTATTTCTTCTGGAAATATCAAGTGTTTTGCTCCTTTCCGTCCGTTATTGTGATATTTTTTTGCATCCATCACATTTTTCTATTTCTTTTGTATATTGACTAGACGTAATGACCCTGTTTTAACTTTTATTGTTATTCCTTGTTGTATGTACCTTCCATTAAACAGATTAAATATGTCCTACTTCACATGACATCCCTCCTGACAAGTAACTGAGCAATAAAATAATCAGAAAATTCAATTAATGTATACACTTAATCCTTCTAAATATAACAACGTTCGGTGTTTTTGTCAATATATTTTAAAAATTATAATTATTGTAATTGAATATGAAAATAAAAAATCTTCATTCTGTCATTATTCGTCTCCTAATAAAGTTGATTTCTGTTGATTTAATAATTGAAACGAGTCCCACAGCAATTTGCTAGTATCTATTTGTCTGCTCACCCTACCGAACGCTGGAACTTGCACTTTCGGACCGCCCGGCCAAGTATGTCCTCCCCCTTTCACCGTGTAAAGAACTGCTGTCATAACCTCCTTTTCTGCTACGTAAAGACTTCTTTCCACACGTGTAGAGTCATGAAGAGAAATAGGAGATAATCGTTCATTTTTTATTTCCCAGGAGGAAGCAGATTGATAGGTCCACCATTCTACCGTAGACTTCGCTCCCAACAATCCGTCCACTTCATAAGATACTTCCCCTTTTGCGTCTTCCTCCGCATATGGCACAACTGGGTCCTCATTTCCCATCACAAATACTAATGGCGGCAGTACACCCGTCTCCTTCTTCTTATAAACTTTCGGCAGCGGACCAGCGACAGCTCCCACAGCCGAAAATGTGCCTGGCATCTCTAGTGCCAGCCTTAAACTAAAGCTGGCTCCATTCGAAAAACCAGTTGCATATACTTGATCAGAAGCAATGTTATACGTGATATTCCATTGATGTAACAATTCTTTGATGAACTGAACATCTTTTGAACCCGTTTGATACGCTAAGTTTCCTTCTTTCCCTTCATTCCATTGTTTTGAACGAGGATCCCCATTCTTTATTTGTTTTGATTCAGGATAAATAACAATAAATTGTTCTGATTCTGCTAACTTATGAAAGTTCGTTAATCTGCTGTGATAGTTTGCATCACTGCCTGCTCCATGAAAACTGAATAGCAGCGGTACTAATGCCTCGTCTTGAAGGGAGGAAGGAACATAATATAAATAATTTCTTGTTACTCCTTCTATTTCTATTGTTTCTTTTACAAGTTCTCCTTTTGCAACCACTTTTCCACCCCTTTTCTAAGGTTGATGCACTGCTTTCCCGAGAAGTCCTTCTGCTGCTTCTAACCATGCTTCATTAATACTTGGGTGAGGATAATAGGGATATGTTACATCTTCCATGCGCCCTCCCATCTCAAGAACTTGAACGGCGGCGGTTATCATTTGTGCTGCCCCATACCCAATAGCATGATATCCTAAGATCACTTCTGTTTCTTTTTCACTAATTATTTTTACAAGACCTTCTGTTTCATTGGACAGGGCTGCATAGCCATTCGCACGAAGAGGAAATTGACTTATTAAAATATCATGTCCTTCCTGAAGTGCTTCTTCTTCCGTCAGACCAACAACTGCAATCGGTTTTACCGTATGAACAACAACCGGACAAAGTCCCGGCTCCCATTCACTATTTTTTCCTGCTGCCTGTTCACCAGCTACTTTCCCCTGCTTGATTGCTTCCACGGCTAGAGACGCTGATGCTGTGACATCGCCGACAGCATATATGTGTGATTGGCTCGTTTGGGTCGTATTCGTTATAGGTATAAACCCATCTTCCGTTTTTTCAACTCCACATGCTTCTAGTTGCAGCATGTTTGTATTAGCTGACTGTTTACCAGCTGTGAAAAGATGCGATGCTTCTATTGCCGTTTCCCCTTTAGAAGTTACGACGGTCACGTAAACCGCTTGTTCTAACGTATTCACATCCGTGATTTTAGCTTCTTTGTAAACCTTAATTTTTCTCTTTTTCAACAAACGAGAAAGTTCTTTATTAATACTTACGTCAAAAGAAAAATCACGCTTCTCTTGATCCAGAATAATCGTTATTTTAGATCCAAAACTGGCAAATACAGATGCTGCTTCTAACGTGATATAATCCGATCCATATACTATAAGATGTTTTGGGATTTCTTCTAATCGATATAGGGAAGCACCAAATATTATTCTCTCGTTGTTAGCTGGTATTTCTTCGGGAAGCTTATAAGATGCTCCTGCAGCAATAATTGCCTGCTCGAACTTATATTTATCAAAGGCGTCCTGTCGTTCAACGCCTATTTCCGTATCGGATATAAAAGAAGCAGTACCTTGGATACGCTGAATTTTATATTTTTTCAATAACGCTTCTACTCCCTGATGAAGAGAACCTATAACTTTTTCTTTACGTGCTTGGAGTGCTTTCAAGTCAATGGAAGGCTCTCCATTTACATGAATACCGAAAAACTCCATCTCTTTCGCTTTTTGTATCCTCCCTGCTGCTTCAGTAAAAAGCTTAGAGGGTATACAGCTGTCATTTAAACACATTCCACCTGTCTTGTTCTGTTCAATAATCGCTACTTCTTTACCTAGCTGAGCAGCACGGATAGCCGCATGATAGCCTCCAGGACCACCTCCAATAACGACAACTTCTATTTCGTGAGCAAAATCTCCCACCACCATTTATATCAGCTCCACAAACAAAAGGTTCGGTTCTTCTATTAATTGAATGAAATAATTCATGAATGCACTTGCTTCAGCTCCTGTCGTTACACGTCTGTCACAAGTAAGCGAAACGTCCATCAGCTGGCGGATATGAATTTCCTTTTGATAAACGGCCGGCTTTTCTTTTATTCGGTGAAAAGTCATCATGTTTCCTTTTGAATAGCCGATCGGTGTTAGACGAACCGGGGGTTTCTCAGGGTCTGTATTGCTTATAGCAAAGGTAATCTTTCCTTCTTGATTCTCTTCCCCTTGTTTTGCTTGCTCTGTTACAGTTTTTAGTGTGTCATCGATCTGAGAAATAGACAGGTTTTGTACATCTTCCAATACTGGAACTCTCATCCCGTTCTCAACTGTAACCAGCCCCAAATGGCATCTTTCTTCTCCACTATTTAAAGACTGGTAGTGGCGGAGAGCTTCTCGCAAAGCTTTTATTAAAAACGCCTGAACGGTTATTTCCAAATTATACTGATTATATAATTTATCCTTTATTTCTAAAATCTTGGTCATGTCTACTTCGTTAACATAAATGAAAAAAGGCAGGACAAAGAAAGAACCGGCCTCTTCTTCTGTACTTCGCATAGCTGCCGATTCTGGCACCGGCGCTTTAATATCAGAAGTATCATTGCTGTCATCACCATGCTCCTGCAAACTAATATATGCATAGACATCATCCTCAACAACTCTGCCCGCCGGCCCGCTGCCTTTAATTTGTTCAATATCGACGTCGTTATCTCGGGCAATTTTTCTTGTGTATGGTGCAGCGATTACTCTCTTTCGCCGAGGTGGTGTTACTGTTGCAACAGGACTGGAAACAGCAGCTTCACCAGTTGGAGAAGGGGCTTCTGCTTTTGACTGGGTATATTCTGCTGTTGATTCTTGCCCGCTTTTATGACCATCATTAATAAGAAGAATGGTGTCTCCAACTTCGACTACATCTCCTACTTTTGCCAATATTTCATCCACTTTACCTGCTTTTGGTGCTGACAATTCAGCACTCATTTTATCTGTTTGAACCTCTACAAGCGGTTCATCATTTTTTACGGTATCGCCCGGCTGCACATAGTAATTTAAAATTTCAGCTTCATGCATACCCTCACCAATATCATGAAGTTTTACTTCTATCATCGGGACGTCTCCTTTCCATTAAATAGGTATACTTCAAAACGATATACTCCGCTGTATGGCGTTTTTTATCTTTTCCGGGCTTGGTATATACTCATTTTCCAATGAATAAACAGGTACCGGTATGTCAAATCCGCATACCCTTTCCACTGGGGAACGCAGATATAAAAACGACGTATCATTAATTACAGACATAACTTCACCGCTAACACCTCCAGTAGCCGGGGCTTCATGAACAATGAGAGCTCTTCCTGTTTTTTGGACGGAGGCTGCAATGGTGTCTTTATCCATTGGATACAAAGTCCGCAAGTCAATGACTTCACATGAGACATTTTGTTCCTTTTCGATTTGCTCTACTGCCTTCATCGTTTCAATCGTCATCGCTCCCCACGTGAAAACAGAGATATCCTCCCCTTCTTTTCGCACTGCAGCTTTTCCGAGTTTAATTGTATATTTTTCTTCCGGCACCTCTACTCGAGAAGATCGGTAACAACGCATGGGCTCTAAAAATAAAACAGGGTTCGGATCGTTAATACTTTCAATGAGAAGCCCTTTTGCATCATACGCATTTGATGGGACGACTACTTTAATACCCGGCATATGCGTAAACAAAGCTTCCACACTATCAGAATGAATTTCTGGCGCTTTCACCCCTGCACCGTATGGAGCACGAATAACAATCGGAGCGGTATAACGTCCCATGGAACGCTGGCGTATCCGGGTCGCGTGGGTCATTATCTGATTAAAAGCCGGATAAATGAAACCAAAAAACTGCATTTCCGCAATTGGCTTAAAACCGTTAACCGCAAGACCAATGGAGGTTCCAATAATACCGGATTCAGCAAGCGGTGTATCAATAATCCGTTCTTTTCCAAACTCCTCATAGAGACCTTCCGTCGCTCGAAACACCCCGCCGTTCACGCCGACATCCTGCCCCATCACTAACACATTTTCATCTTCAGCAAGCATTGTCCACATGGCATCATTAATACCTTGAATCATGGTCAGTTTTTTCATTTGAACAGATGTTGTCATTAGGATTTCCTTCCTTTCACCGCTAGATGTTCATCAATTTGTTCTTGTATCGTCCAAGTCGGCACATCAAACACATGATCAAATAATTGACTCATATCAGGCTCTGGATAATTTTCCATTTCTTCCAAGGCTGTTTCGATTTCTTTATTAATATCTTCTTGCAACGCTGCCGCCCAGGCGTCATCCCATTCACCTTCATTATTCAAATATCGTTCCAGCCTAAGAAGTGGATCTGTTGTCTCCCGTCTCTTCTCACTTTCTGATTGATCCCGGTATTTTGAAGGATCATCTGCCGTTGTATGTGCTCCGTAACGCCAAGTCACCGCTTCTAGTAACGTCGGCCCCTCGCCATTACGAGCACGTTCGACCGCTTCTTTAACTGCAAAATATACAGCCAATATATCATTTCCATCTACACGGGCACATTCCATATCATAGCCCAGTCCTTTTTGGGCAATCGTCTTGGTATTCATTTGCTTTTCCATCGGCACACTGATCGCAAACCCATTATTTTGGTTAAAAAATACTGTCGGCACTTGGAAAACGCTCGCAAAATTCAACCCTTCATGAAAATCGCCCTCCGATGTTGCACCGTCTCCAAAATAAACAAGGGAAACACGATCACGGCCTCGTTTTTTCTCGGCCCATGCAGCGCCGGCCGCTTGTGGAAGCTGAGAAGCAATTGGAATAGCAGGCGGAAAAATATTGACTCCTTCAGGAGGAAGTCCTCCTTCAATTCGCCCCCGCCAATTTAACAGAAGATTTCTCATGGAATGACCAAACGTTAAGGTTGCGGCATGATCCCGATATGTCGGAAACATCCAGTCGCCTTTTTCTAATGCCGCAGCACTGCCAACTTGTGCTGCTTCCTGGCCTTCATATTGCACATACGTTCCAATCCGGCCCTGACGCTGCAGTTTCACTGATTTTTTGTCCAGTAGACGAGCTCTTAGCATGAGATAATAAAAATGTTTTATTTGTTCAATCGATATCTTGTCTATCTTAGCGTCTAGATTGACTTTTCCTTCTTCATTTAAGATTTGCTGCATAGGAAATTTATCTAACATCGTTTAAGTGCCACCTTCCTTTTTCTTAAGATTTATTGATAGCTAATTTTCCAGCACACCAGCTGAACCTTAAAAATCCGTAAAATGGTAATATTATGAAAATTTATGTTTAACCATGAATAGTCTGTGTGCGGATAAATCCATAACAGGATTTATCAATAAAATTTTATTCATTTAACCGGCTTTGTTATATTCGCCTCCTTATTATTGAATCAATAATCGGTGGTTAATTGTAATGTTATAGCTGTTTAAATATTCACTCAAGAATCTCATTTAAAGCTTAAATGCTTTTAAGCAGTAAAATGATTGTGTATTTTTATTTGAGAGATATTAAGTCATTATTTGTGTAACCCTTGATTTAAAAGGATTTTTAATAAAAATTACAATTAATCGAAAGCTTTCATATACGATAATTGTTTTAGTTATATATGATATCCATATACACAACGCTTACTTTTTCCGTATCAATATAGTGATTAGCCAAGGCCAAAGTTTTGCTTAATAAAATAAATTTTACTAAAGTAAAAAAGAGCAGGTTTCCCCCTGCCCTTTCATAATTTTTCGTATGAAGTTGGTTTAATCACTCTTCATCTCATTGACTTCTTCTTGATGATCGTCAATCCACTCTTGAGCCACTTCTTCTGGGTCTCGATCATTTTCATCAATTTCTACAATCATTTCTTCCACATCTTCAATACTAATGCTCCAGTTGCTTAAAAATTCATACGCTTCTGGTGCTTCTTCTTGCAAGTTACTATTTGTAATAACACGTACTTCCGAAGTCTCAAAGAATTTCTGAGGATCTTCAAGCACTTTTAAATCATAATCATTAAACATAGGGTGCGGACGCCAGCCGTAAAACACTACTGGTTCTTCATTTTGAATTTTACGGGAAGCCTCGGCAAGCATTCCTCCCTCACTGGAAGCTACTACTTCCATATCTAAGTCATAGCCTTCTGTCATTTCACGAGAGGTTTCTGTTGCTTCTGCCCCCTCTTCAATACTATACATCTCATTATCAAACTTATCTTCGTTCCCTTTTAAATCTTCTATAGAATCAATTTCTTCCATATAAGATGGGACAACCCAGCCAATTTCGGCTTCTGGGTAACTTACAGCTGTTTCGTCAATACTGTCTCCAAATTGTTCTATATAATTTTTGTGCATTGGAAACCAGCCATCCATAAATACATCAAGGTCTCCTCTAGAAAGACCGGTAAATACTCCCCCTACGTCAGCTTCCGTTTTTTCTACTTCATATCCCATATCCTCAAGAATAAGAGTAGCCACTTCTGTTGGAGGAACGGTACTGCTCCACGGCGTGACACCCATATTAATCGTTTCTCCACTGCCGGAAGATCCTTCATTTTCTCCGCTTGCTTCTTGCTCTTGTGAATCCCCGCATGCTGCTAGTGCAGTGATACTTATAGCTGCTAGTATACTAATACCTATTTTTTTCATAAAACATACACTCCTCTATTGATTTTAAAGTTTATCGCCGATCCCTTGGGTAAGCCGGTCAATAATAATCGCTAATACGACTATTCCTAAACCGCCAGTTAAACCTAGTCCTACATTAACGTTCGATATACCTGATAGAACGGTTGAGCCAAGTCCTGGTGCTCCAATCATGGAGGAAATAACAGCCATGGAAAGGGCCAGCATGATGGTTTGATTTACGCCAGCCATAATGGTTTGAAGAGACATTGGAAGTTCCACTTTAAACAACATCTGCCACGTAGTAGAGCCAAATGCTTTCGAAGCTTCCACAATATCTTCTGGAACTTGTCTAATCCCTAAATTAGTCATTCTTACAGCTGGCGGGGTTGCAAAGATAAAAGTAGAAATAACTGCCGGAACACCGCCGAGACCGAATAACAAAATAGCTGGAATCAGGTAAACGAAACTTGGCAGAGTCTGCATAAAATCAAGTACCGGCCGAGTTAATTGATTCATAAATCTATTCTTGGCACTTATAATACCTAACGGTACGCCAATAATGACTGACAACAGGGTCGCAACTATAACAATTGCTACCGTCTGCATGGCTTCGGGCCATAAATCCACCGCACCTAAATAGATACATCCTGCAAGTGAGAATAACCCTACCCCTTTGCCTGCTAACCAAAAAGATAAAACCACGACAATGAATGTTAGAAGAAAAGGTGGAACAATAAGCAATCCATCCGTGACCCCATCTACTATCAACTCAATACCGTCACTCAATTGATTGAAGAAATCACCGAGTTCTGGGAGCAGCCATTCATTTACAAATGAATTAGTCCAATCTTCTAAAGGGAGGTGCAAGTTTTTCATACGGTGGTCACCTCTTCTTTCTCCTTACCTAACACGAGACCTGATAGAATAGAAACGCGTGAGATAATTCCTGTTAACCTGCCCTCTTCTGTAACTGTAATAGGGTATTTTGTATCAGCTGCATAAGCAATCAATTCGTGAAGAGGAGTATCTGGTCTAGTAGAATGATAGTCAGTACGTAGAACCTCTTCCATAGATATATCATTTTTATATGCTTTAATAGCATCATCAATCGTTAATAATCCTATAAGACGTTTTGTTTTATCGACTACAAAAATACTAGATACACCTGCTTCTTCCATCTTTCTTACAGCTACTCTAGGCCCGTCTTTATAAGCGGCTAAAACGGCTGGTTTTTTCATCACGTGAGCAGCGGTAAGCACTTTCGAACGGTCAACATCTTTCACAAAATTCGATACATAATCGTCTGCTGGATGTTCTAAAATTTGTTCTGCCGTGCCAACTTGTACAATCCGTCCGTCTTTCATAATTGCGATTCGGTCTCCAAGTTTTAAAGCTTCATCCAAATCATGAGTGATAAAAAGAACAGTTTTGTTTAATTTGTTTTGTAAATCTAGCAATTCATCTTGCATTTCTTGACGAATGAGAGGGTCGAGTGCACTAAATGCTTCGTCCATTAATAGAATGTCTGTGTCATTTGCCAGTGCTCTGGCCAACCCAACCCGCTGCTGCATTCCACCGCTTAATTGATCTGGATAACTATTTTCATAGCCTTTCAAGCCAACATCTTCAATGGCACGACGTGCTTGTTCCTCTCGTTTACTTTTTTCAACACCTTGAATTTCAAGCCCGTATGCCACATTGGCAAGTACTGTTCGAAAAGGGAAAAGGCCGAACTTTTGAAAGACCATCCCCAATTTCTCTCTTCTCGTCTCTGTTAATGTTTGCTTGTCCATCTTTGTAATATCTTCATCATCGATTAGCACTTTGCCATCAGTAGGATCAATCAAACGATTGATTAATCGAATTAATGTTGATTTTCCGCTCCCGGAAAGTCCCATAATGACAAAGATTTCTCCGGCTTCTACAGAAAAGGAAGCTCGATTAACACCGACTGTCATGCCTGTTTTTTCAAGAATCTTATCTTTCGTTTCTCCTTGCTCTAAATAGTTCAGCCCTTCTTTTGGAGAGGAGCCAAATATTTTCGTTAATTCTTGTACGTTGATTTTACTCATGAACCATTCTCCTTTGAATGCTTCTTTCCTATAATTTATTTTTTCCTAATTCCAATTTTTCTTCCTGCTCGATCAGGGACAGACCAGTTTTCTTGTTGTTTACTCGCAGCCTTTATTACGTCATACACCTCTTCAGGGAATGGAGCAGGCCTCTCTTCCTTGATATCAATGCCCATTAGCATTTGTTCACTTACTGCCAATTCTTCTCCGTTAGTATTTGTCATGAAGAAAAATACGTGCATTCGCTTTGCATCATAGTCAAGCAGTTGAAAAGTGATATCTAGCTCTTCACCTTCATAGGCTTCTTTCAAATAACATAAATGAGTCTCAAGCGTATATACCGTATATTGGAAGTGCTCTCTTCCGGCTTCATCCAAACCGATTAATTCCATCAATTTATCAACAGCTAAGCTGAATACGCTGGCATATGCGGCATCGTTCATATGTCCGTTATAGTCTACCCATTCACGTTGAATAGTTTCTGAGGTAATGGGTTTTGTGAAATCAACCATTAGAAAGCTCCTTTTTGTTTCCCATTATGCTTTGTGGTTCTGGCCAATATTCTTCTACTAAATCAAGCAGCCGTACTAAAAATTCATTTCGCTTAGCTTCTAGTTCTTCAACAGAATGATTTCCAGCACTCGTCTCACATCCTTCAATCACACGCTCTTTTAACTCATACGTTAATTCGGGGGCTTCTAGTTTTGTCCAGGGCAGTTTTAATGCCGGACCAAATTGATGCAGCATGTGGCGCATGCCTTGCTCTCCACCTGCTAGATGAAAAGTTAAAAATGGTCCCATTTGTGCCCAGCGCAGTCCAGCTCCATAAGTGATCGCTGCATCGACCTCTTCGGTTGTAGCTACTCCGTCATTAACAAGATGCAAGGCTTCCCGCCATAAAGCTTCCATCAAGCGGTCCGCTACGTGGCCTTCAATCTCCCGCTCGATTAGAAGCGGCTTCATTTCAACCTTTTTATAGATCGCTTCAGCTTGAGAAATGCTCTCTTGGCTTGTAGCTGTACCACCTACAATCTCAACCAGAGGAAGCAGGTAAACCGGATGAAAAGGATGGGCTACTATTACTCTTTCAGGATTGCTGCAGTTTTGCTGTAATACTGACGGTGTAATACCGGAAGTGCTAGAAGCTATAATAGCGTCTGTATCAGCATGTTTGTCGATTTCTGCCAACACTTTTCTCTTAAGTTCTTCTCTTTCTGGGACATTTTCTTGGATCAAACAAACATTTTGAACAGCTTCTTGCAAATTATTTGTAAAAGACAGCCGTTCCATTGAAGCTCCCGCAGCCAGACCTCTTTGTTCCATATAAGGCCATGCTTGTTTAACCTTTTTTCTCATTTGAGCTTCTGCTCCGTCTACAGGGTCTGTGGCTATTACATCAAACCCTTGAGCTAAAAACCTTGTAATCCAGCCTGCGCCGATAACACCAGTTCCCACTACTGCCACTGTTTGTTGTTTTTGTGTCGACATGGTTGCTTTCCTCCAGTTTTTATATAAATAATTACATTTTTTCCTATAAATGGATATTTGAAGACTGATCATATACGGAATGATAAACAGTCTATATCTTATTTTAAATTTAACTATGGTTTTCTTAATTTTAATTTTTCACGCGCTTCTCGGGGAGTTAGTACATTTGCTCCTAGACTTTGCACGATGTTTACTGCTTTATCTGTCAGATGTTCATTTGTTGCTAATACACCTTTTTTCAAATATAGATTATCTTCTAGACCTATTCTAACGTTTCCACCTTGAAGTACGGACTCTGCGGCAATAGGCATTTGCATAGCACCTATTCCAAAAGCTGCCCAATTACTGTCTTCTGGGATACGTTGTTTCATGTATGAAATGGTTTCGGCATCTGCTGCTGCTCCCCACGGTATCCCCAAACAAAATTGGAATAATGGCTGTTCTTCAACTAATTCTTCTTTTATTAATTGATTAGCAAACCGGATATGTCCCGTATCAAAGCATTCAAGTTCTGGTTTAACTCCGCTTTTTTTAATTAATTCGGCTTGTTTTCTCAGCCAGTCAGCTGGGCTAATGTAAATCTGGTCTCCAAAATTCACACTTCCGCAATCTAGAGTGCAAATTTCAGGGAGGAGCAGTCCAACCGGTTCATGACGCTCTTCAGGGGTTTGAATATCTGTTCCTTCTCCGCCTCTTGTGGGATCTTCATCACTTGGAATCCAATCTCCGCCGCCACCGGCTGTAATATTAATAATGACATCCGTATCTGATTCGCGAATGCGTTCGACAACTTCTTGAAATAAGCTTACGTCATGGCTGAGCTGGCCGGTTTTAGGGTCACGTACATGAATATGGGCAACAGCTGCCCCCGCTTTGGCTGCTTTTATGGCAGAATCAGCAATCTCTTTTGGTGTTACCGGCACCTCCGGATTTTTTGAAGCTGTATCTCCAGCGCCAGTTACAGCGCATGAAATAATAACATTTTTATTCATTTACTTTTCCTCCTTCGGATTTTTAGGAACATGATTGAATATTTCTCCGCTCTCAAAGAATTCTATAAGCCGTTGAATCCAGTCATAATATTCAATCCATTGATGTATTTCATGAAGAAGCTCATTCACCTGTTCTTCCGCTTCCTCCGTCAGTTCTTCTTCTTTTTGAATCGTTTCTAATCTTGCTCTTAATCTTTGTTCAAAATACTTGCTTTTATTTATCGCTTTTCTCCAATTTGACGTGAATAGGGAGATAAACGTTTGATAATAATCTTGTTCCACCTGATATAAATCTTTGCGAACTCCTGCTTGAAAAACACGCTCTGCTATATTCAGATCAATCATTTCACGAACAACTTGACTCATTCTCGTTTTGCTCATCCCTGTTTCTTTTGAAAGTTCATCAAGCGTCATAGGTTCACGATTCATATAAATAATACCTAATACTCTGCCCACCGTTGTGGATACGCCAAAGGAATGCATATTATCAGCAATCTTTTCTACAAATTGTGTTTGTGTTTGCTGAATATCATTAAACGCCTTTTCTTTCATCGTCATCCCCCTATCAACTTTTCTGTTTATGAACTTTATCATATATCTAACCAAAGCCAAAAATTCAAACAAATAAGAAATCAATAGATATAACAAGAAATACAAAGATATCTTTCTATAAACTTTATAAACAAAAAAGTTTATAGAATTTCCGTAAATATTGTGCAACTTATAAACTTATTATTTTATAAACTGCACATATTGGTATAAAAAATACCAGTCTGCCGGTAATTCTGGCCAGACTGATTTATTTCATTATTTATCCGTTTGTTCCAATATTTTTTTATTAAAATAGGATCTCCTGGAATTTCCATATACGTAGAAGCTTTTAATTTTCCCACTTTTTCCATTTACTATATACAATTTTTAAGGCAAAAAAACAACATGAGCCCTAATCGCTCATGTCTGGTTTTATTAAATACTTAAAAATTGCTTTACCTCTTCTTCTATTAATTCAGCACCTTCATACACTATTTTTCCTCGATCCATTACATAAAAATAATCACCTGCTTTTTTTGCAAACGACATGTTTTGTTCAACAAGTATCATGGAAGTGTTTGTTGTTTCTTTAATATTTAAAATAACGTCTTGGATGTCTTTTACAATATTTGGTTGAATGCCAGGAAGCATCGCTTTTCGGCTTGATGAAGTCCAACCTCCAAATATTACATGAACTTCATCTTGCTGTAGCAGCTTGGAAGCTTTTTCTGAAAAAGTTGGTTCATCCGAAGCACCGTCTTCTATAATAGGAACCAATTCTTTTCCTAATACACCACCATTTTCATTTATTTCTTCAATGGCCAGTAATTCAGCATCTCTTACTGATGTCTCACTCATAGCCATCGTTCCACTTAAAGAATGAAGGATACCAACAGGAATTTGATCCTCATCTTACTTCAATTTCTTCTGATTCTTCTGCGCCCCCAGTTTCTCCTTCAGAAGCTACACCCGTTGCTCCAGTCACTTCATCAGCATCCGTAACCGATTCTCCTCCGCCTTCTGAACAAGCAGCAAGCATTATAAAAAATAATGCCAAAGTAAATAAATACAATGTTGGCTTGTGCGATAAATATTTCATTGTGCTCCCCCTTCGCTGTTTGTGTTATTAACGTTAATGAATAACGATAGTGTTTTCAGCAAAATTGTAAGAAATATTAACGATGATTTTCGAGTTTAAGTTTCTACTTCCATATGAAGGAAATAAATAATCAATAAAAGAAATACATCATTATGGATCCTCACATTTCATGTAAGGTACACTAACAATTTCTATTTATAGATAAAAGAGGTGCAGCCTGTGAAACTATCTCCGATTGAACAAGAAAAGCTCCTGACTTTTATGGCGGGTGAATTGGCTAAACAGCGTAAAGAACGAGGAATAAAATTGAATTATCCAGAAGCAATCGCCCTTATCAGTTCTTATATTGCAGAAGGGGCCCATGAAGGAAAGTCAGTGGCACAATTAATGAGCGAAGGAAAGCAGAAACAGACGGGTTTCTTTATACAACTGGAAGTATGGAAGGCTTAAACGATACGATTTTGCCATTATTAAAAAACGAAGACGTGACAACTGTCGACGTGGCAGAAGACATTGAAAAAGTGGAATATCAGCAGTACGAGTGGGAAACTGCAGCATCTCATTCCCACAGTCACACTCACGGGGATAAAACCTATACACATGAACATTCTCATCATGAAGATGAAACATCAGAAGCACATACGCACAGCCCAAAGAATCCCCATGTTTGGATCGATCCGGTAAAAGCAGAAGAAATAGCTCACCATATTAAAGACGTTTTAATAGAGCTGGATCCTGAACACAAGTCTGACTTTGAAGAAAACACGGAACAGCTAGAAAAAGACTTGCAGGAACTTGATAAAGAGTTTGAAGAGGCCCTAAAAGACACCAATAAACATTCTGTATTTGTTGCCCATCCAGGATATACCTATTGGGCAGAGAGATATGATTTTGATGAAATTCCGATAACAGAAACGGTATCTTCAAACGAACCATCCCAGAAACGAATGCAAATACTAATTGAAAAAGCCAAGACAGAGAATATTCAATATGTTGCCTTCGAAAAAAGCTTCAACATTGGAACAGCCGAAGCTTTTGCAGAAGAGATAGGGGCCAAGCCCGTCTATTTGAATAATTTAGAGAGCTTGCATGAAACGTCAGAGAAGGTAGATTATTTTTCTTTAATGAGAGAAAATATCGATTCACTTGATAAATTGTTAAATAAGTGAATTATTTATTTGCCGTCCTTTCTTCTCAAGAAAGGACGGCTCTTTATTATGAGTTATTAAACGTTTGAGAGATCTCCTTTTCAGCAAAATCTTCATTGGCTGCTTCTAATTGTTTATGCTCACCCACAGAATCACCTGCAAAATTGTCTTCCGTATCAAAAGGTTTGTTCATTTTCAAACTAGTATGAGCACCAATTTCACCTGTAGTATTAGCCTGTGTTGGAAATTTAAATTTCTTTTTTGATTGTTTTTTCATTTTTTTCACCTCTCTTATAGCATGTGAGTTTTTTTAAGAATAAAACATGTAAATTCCACTTATGCTACATATACGTCTAAAAAAAGAGAAAGGATCGATACTATGGAATTTGTAGATAACCTGTACGAATTATATAAAAATAAACTCACTGGAGATGAAGAGGACGCATTAATTATTATTGAAGGGATTATGCAGTCCTTTAGCAGAAAAGATATGATTCAGATGATAGATAATCTTTCAGAACAAGAGCGTTTCGACATGCTCGCATTATTTTTATATGAAAAATTCCGGCAGAAAATGGCTGAAGAAGGAATCGGCCAAACGAAGAACAGAGATGATGAAAATGTAAAGTATTACCATTAATTCTCTTTACAGGGGGTTACAAGGACTTAGATATGGGCTTCATTTCCAAAAAAAAGATGCCCATCTACGGGCACCTTTAGCTTTCTAATCCTTTAATTAACGTTTGTTCGACATTGGTTAAATGTTTAAGCATTGCTGTTCTTGCCTGGCCAGCATCTTCTGCTTTAATAGCCAAATAGATAAGCTCATGCTCTTCATACAGTCGTTTAAGTGTTTGCTTTTCCGAAAACAGCCAAACCCTCCTGCTTTCAAACATTGATTTTCGCAATGTATCTGACAGCTGATTCATCACGTCTAACATTAAATTATTTTTAGAGGCTTCCGCTATAGCTAAATGAAAAGCAACATCTGATGCTTCTCCTACATTGTCTTCTCCTGAAGCACGCAGCATGTCTTGTAAAGCGTTACCTATGTTTTTCAGGTGCTCTTCCGTTCTTTTTACGGCAGCAAGCTCTGCGGCACCTACTTCCATAATTTTTCTTATTTCAAACAATTCAAGCATTTCTTTTTTCGAAATAATCCGTTCAGGTTTCATCGGATCAAGTACGCTGGAAAAATCATAATTGTTTACAAACGTGCCTTCCCCTTGCTTAATTGTTACGATCCCGACAGCCCGAAGTGCGCTCAACGCTTCGCGGACAGCTGACCTGCTCACTTGAAATTGATCCGCAAGCTGAACGACAGAATCCAGTTTTTCCCCAGGCTGCACATCACCTCGTTTAATCATTTCTTCTATTTGCTCTCGGACTATTTCCGAGATTTTTTTAGATTCAATTTGTTTAAAGCTCATGCGGGAGTCTCCTTCATTGCCTTTTGAGCTATCATTATACCACAAGAGCCGCTCGATTTTCTTCTATTACCTGTCATCGATTAAAATATAACAAGCTCTTACCGGACCGTGTACTCCCACCACCAGGTTCAGTTCAATGTCCGCACTATTACTTGGACCAGATATAAAGTTTATACAGGAAGGGACTCGATTACCAGCTTGGGCTTCTTCATGAATTTTCTTGCTTACTTGGCTCATGCGCGGCACGATCGTGCTTAATGGAATCAAAGCAATATAGAAGGTAGGTAACAGACTGACAGATTGCCCTTTTCCGCCTCCGTTCATTAAAACGACTGTTCCTGATTCTGCCAGCGTATAATCAGAAAATGTAATTCCGATATCAGCCTGCTCTGTGATTTTAATATCATCTTCATCAGGCGCCGAGCCCCAGATGCTTACATCCGGCCTTTCTATAAAAGGCGTCAATCCGAACTCTACAAAACGAGGATCGTCCCAAATAGAAGCTTTTTTGGCCCCATACTCTTTCATCACATTATCAATTACAGCAGGCAGGCCGTCTATATTTGTTTCTCTAACATCCGTGTGAATCGCTGTACATTGCTCTTTTAACACATTAACAAGTTGATCGGTTGTATAATCAGCCATAATATCCCATTGAGGCTGTTTTTGATAAAAGGGCCGCTCCACACCGGAGGTTCTTCGTTCACGTCCAAGTTTTTCAGCAATATTATTTAAAAAGGACTCTTTATTTTGTATTGTTCCCTGTCTCATCAAGAATCCTCCTTCTTTCTGTTTTTAAACCAATCACGGAAACGCTCTTTCTCTGGAGCAGGAAAGCTTCGTACGTCCGTCCATCCACCGAGCGGTCCAGGGCCTTTTTCTATGAATCCGTCTTTTGAAAATGGCGATAACATGTAAGGCGCCGTTTTTGCAGCCATCTGGAACAGTCCCGGCGAACTTGCGGCTAACCCGAAACCTTTCATCGCGTAACTTTCACCAATAGATGTTTTCTTTTCTTCTTCGGCAATGACTTTGCGATGTTCAATCAGCAGTTCATGAAGTGGAATTTTTACCGGACAAGCATCTGTACAGGCTGCACAAAGACTTGATGCGTACGGTAAATCTTTATGGTCTTCATAGCCTTCAAGTAATGGAGAGAGTACTGCTCCGATTGGCCCTGGATATATAGAGCCGTAAGAATGGCCTCCGACATGGCGGTATACCGGGCACACATTGATACAGGCTGCACAACGTATGCAGTGAAGCGCTGATTGGAATGCAGTCCCGAGAATGTTGGAACGTCCGTTATCCACAATAACGAGATGGAATTCTTCTGGTCCATCCAGGTCGCCTTCTTCACGAGGTCCGCTAAGACCCGTTACATAGCTTGTCAGTTTCTGGCCGACAGCGCTTCTGCACAGCATACTAACCAAAACATCGAGCTCTTCCCATGTAGGAACAATTCTTTCCATACCCATTACGCTAATTTGCGTTTTCGGGATCGTTGTAGCAAGACGGGCATTTCCTTCATTGGTAACAAGCGAAACACTTCCCGATTCTGCCACAGCAAAGTTACAGCCGGTGATACCGATATCTGCTTCTAAAAATTCCTGGCGGAGCCGTTCACGCGCAAACTGCGTTAACTCTTCGGGTTTAGAAGTTTTATCGTACCCTTTTAACCGTTCAAACGTTTCCCGAATTTGTTCTTTGTTTTTATGCAGAGCTGGGGCGACGATGTGAGAAGGCGGATCGTGATCATCGATTTGCAGAATATACTCCCCGAGGTCGGATTCAATCACTTCACAGCCTGCTTTTTCTAACGCATCATTCATGCTGATTTCTTCTGTCACCATCGATTTTGATTTAATGATTTTCTTTGCTTCTTTTTTAGCTGCTACTTCTTTCACGTATTCATTCGCTTCTTCTGCGGTTTGAGCAAAAAACACATGTCCCCCGTTTTTTACAACATTTTCACTAAGCTGTTCTAAATAAAAATCGAGGTTTTCGAGGGTGTGTGAACGAATTTCCTCTGAATGAGTCCTCCACTCTTCCCACTGGCCTAAGTCTTCCTCTGCTTTTGCTTTATTTGTATGAAGCCTGCCTTGAGCTTCTCGGACAGTTTCTCTCATATAAGAGTCGCCAAGTCCTTTATTCACACGGCTCTCAAAAGAACGTTCCCCAATTTTCATTGGCATAGCCGATTCCTCCTTTTTAGGCTTCCCTGCTGTTCAGTACTTGGGCAATGTGCATTACTTTAATAGGTTTATTTTTCCGGTTAATACGTCCGCCAATGTTCATTAAGCAGCCGCTGTCTGCTCCTATTAAAATATCAGCTTCCGTTTCTTCAACGTGATCTACTTTCTCATCTACCATCTGTTCTGAGATGGAGGTCATTTTTACTGCAAAGGTTCCGCCAAAACCACAGCAGTTTTGTTTGTTCGGGAGATCTTTCAATTGAAGTCCTTTAACGTTTGATAGGAGCTGAAATGGCGCTTCCTTTTCTCCAAGCAGCCTAGTCATGTGGCAGGATGTATGATACGTCGCTTTTGCCACTAGAGATGCTCCAGTATCCGTGACATGAAGCACTCTATATAAAAACTGTGTTAGCTCATACGTTTTTTCTGCCAGGGCTTCAGCTCTTTCATCCCATTTCGGTTCATCCTTCAATAGTTGTGGATACTCTTTAAGCATCGCAGCGCATGAACCGGAAGGAGTGACGACGGCATTAGCATGTTCAAACGTTTTTATCATATGCTTTGCGGCTTTCTTTGTATCTTTATGGTAGCCGCTGTTGTATGCGGGCTGCCCGCAGCAAGTCTGATTTTCGGGAAAATCTATTTCACACCCATGTCTTTCTAACAGCTCAACCATGTCTTTTCCGACACCTGGATAAAACACATCGCCAAGACATGTAATAAATAGAGATACTTTCATTAATCATCCGCCTCCTTAGGCACTTCGGTTCCATTTGTAAAACTGCTGCTCTGCTTTATTTTGAAGCTGTCCTTGATAGCAAGCATAAAGGAACAATACGGCGATAATGGCAGCCATCACTGTTCCAATGTTGAAGCCAAGACCGTGAATGAATATATATCCTGCCCCTCCAGCGAAGAACACATAGTAAACAGTTGGTATGAAAGTCTTTCTAATTAGTTCTCCTTCTTTTCCAATTAATCCTGCAGCAGCCGAAGCCGCTACAACGTTGTGCACACAAATCATATTCCCAGCAGCACCGCCCACTGCTTGAAGAGCAACGACAATCGATGGATTAATGCCGACATTCTGCGCCGTTCCAAATTGGAATAAAGAAAACATCATGTTGCTAATTGTATTACTTCCTGCTACAAAAGCACCTAATGCTCCAATGGCCGGTGCAACTGCTGGCCAATTGCTTCCTGCAAGCCCCGAAACACTTTCTGCAAGCACAAGCGGCATGCTTTCAAAACCGCCATTGTTAGCGTCGGAATTAATAAAAACTTGAACCATTGGTACAGAAAAAAGCAGTGCAGGTGACGCTGCCAAAATTGTTTTTCCTGACTCTTTCCAGGCCCTTCCGTATGTGGAACGATTCATTTTATATAAAAACGCAGATAATACAGAAACTATTAATAATATAAACCCGGGTAAAAATAAAGGGGTGCTTTCAATTGAAATTGAGCTTCCAAATACTTTTTCTGCTTTTATGACAAATGCTTTAAGCCATGCTCCAAATGGAAGCGACTCTAAACGCGTGATCACAAGCAATACCCCTACAATAATATAAGGAATCCAGGCTTTTACTGGGGATACCGGCTGCAAGGTTTGAGCTGGTTCAATTTTCAGATTTCCAGTCCATGCCGGATCCCATGTGGAAGACGCTGCAAAATCCCAATCTTTTTTCGGCATAAACAGGCCTTTTTTAGCAGCAGGCACGACAATTGCAAGTCCTATCAATCCACCAAACATCGCAGGGAACTCAGGACCCAGTAAATTAGCTACTAAAGTAAAAGGGATCGTAAACGACAGCCCCGCAAATAATGCAAACTTCCAAACGGCCAGACCTTCTTTAATCGAACGATTTTCCCCAAAAAAGAACGTCAGCATGGTTACCATAAACAGCGGAATAAATAAACCGACAATTCCATGAAAAATGGCTACTTCTCCGCCAATCATGCGAACATATTGGTCTAATGTCATTCCTATTGAGGCTGCTGTTTCTTCTACAGCAGAAGAGCCCGCAAGGCCCGACTGCACTCCTATTAATATCGGTGTTCCCACCGCTCCAAACGAAACGGGTGCTGATTGAATAATTAAGGCAACCATTACAGCTCCCATCGCTGGAAATCCAACGGCAACTAATAAAGGAGCTATAATAGCAGCCGGTGTGCCCCAACCAGATGCACCTTCAATAAAAGAGCCAAATAACCAGCAAATAATAATGGCTTGAATTCTTCGATCTGGACTAATATCAGTAAACCCTTGACGAATAGTTTGTATCGCGCCGCTTTCTTTCAACGTATTCAGCATTAATATTGCGCCGAACACAATAAAGAGAACTTCCAAGGCAGTAGTAATTCCTTGCAAACTAGCCCCAGCAATCTGATTAACAGGTACTTCCCAAACAAAATAAGCAACCAATACAGTTACAAGAAAAGCAATCGGCATCGCCTTTTTTGCCGGCCAGCGAAGAAATACGAGAAAAAATAATACTGTTATGATAGGTATTATGGCTAAAAATGACAAGGCTCCTGTACTCAATTGTTCCACTCCTTTTCACTATACAACACATTAGGTCATCAGATGTCTAATATGTAAGTGTTTTCATAGTATCAATGTTTGGGATCGTTTTCAATAGGAAAATGAGAAAAGTTCGGATTTCCTCTTCTAAAAACGCACACATCCTGTACGTTACAAGCCTTCGTCTTTTCTAATACTTTTTTCCGTTAGCAAAGTTAAACATTCTTAAAGTATAAAAAAAGCTTCTTATTAATGTAAAAAACATTTATAAGAAACTAAGAAACAAACTATTCATTTTTAGACTTTTAAAAAATGATAGTTATCCACTGAAGTATTCACATGTTCCAATCTCTTCGCCACTGTTCAGGTAATTTAATCCCAGCTTGTTGAAATGCTATATAGTATTGCCCTTGATGGATGCCTTCATGCTGAATGGCTATGTGAAGCAATTCCTCCGGTGTAATATATTCCTGATACATAAGGATTCGGTGCTTCTGTGTTTCTTCAAACGCCCAGGATAATTCTTCTGTGCTTCGTCTTAATTCAAGAATGATAGATGCATCTCCTGGCACTAAATGTCCTGGAAATTCTACTTTACCTGTCATAAGAGAACCAGCGTAGACGCCTCTGACTCGAATCATGTGCATAAACCATTTTCGAATCGTTCCCAATTCAGCAATTAATGGCTTGTCCCATAACTTTTCGGGTAATTCTTCGGCCAATTGGTTTGTCATATCAGCAGCATATATGAAACCATTGGTATTAATTATCACCACACCCTTTTAAAGTTATTGTTTCTTCATTTAAATCACTTTTCCTGCACAATCACTATAAATGTTTAGAAAAACTCGGCATATCACCTTGTAAAAAAACTTCCTAATAACACCACGTCTTATACGTTAAATGCCGCAGTTTAGCTTAAACTGATGACAATACCTAACAAGGTGAAAAAGCTGCCCCGTTTAAAAGCGGAGCAGCTTTGCCTGCATTATTTCTGTGCTGGTATTTTCTTTTTAGCTTCGATGCGGCGTTGATGAAGAATTGGTTCTGTATAGCCGCTTGGCTGGTCATAACCTTGAAAGACGAGGTCACACGCAGCTTGGAAGGCAACAGACTCATCGTAGTTTTCAGACAATGGCTTATATCCCGGTACGCCTTTATTTTGTTCATCTACCACTTTTGCCATCCGCTTCAGTGTCTCTAGAATTTGATCTTTTGTACAAATACCCTGATGAAGCCAGCTTGCCACGTGCTGACTGGAAATACGAAGGGTTGCCCGGTCTTCCATCAAGCCAACATTATTAATGTCCGGCACTTTCGAACAGCCGATACCCATTTCCACCCAACGCACAACATAACCTAAAATACCTTGAGCATTATTATCGAGTTCTTGCTGAATTTCTTCTGCACTCCAATTTGGTTCTTCAGCCACAGGGATTTGAAGAATCTCATCTTCAAGATTTTCTGAGCTTTCTAGTAATTGTTTTTGAACTTCTTTTACGTCTACTTGATGATAATGAAGGGCATGCAAAGTAGCCGCAGTAGGTGAAGGCACCCACGCTGTATTGGCTCCAGCTTTTAATTGGCCTGCTTTTTGTGCCAGCATATCTGCCATTAATTCAGGCATAGCCCACATGCCTTTACCAATTTGGGCATGGCCTTGCAATCCTGATTCTAACCCTTTAAATACATTTGATTTTTCATACGCCTGGAGCCAAGTAGACGTTTTCATTTCCCCTTTTCGTATCATTGGACCAGCTTCCATGGAGGTATGAATCTCATCCCCTGTACGGTCCAAGAACCCTGTATTAATAAATATAATTCTCTCTTTTACTTCTCGAATACACGCTTTTAGGTTCAAGGACGTTCTCCGCTCTTCATCCATGACCCCGATTTTTAAGGTATGACGTTCAAGCCCTAACAAATCTTCTATTTTATTAAACAACTTGTTAGCAAAAGCGACTTCTTCTGATCCATGCATTTTTGGCTTAACGATATATACGGAACCTTTAGCGGAGTTTTTATACTTTCCATTTCCTAAGAGATCATGTTTAGCAATTAAACTTGTGATTGCTCCGTCTAAAATCCCTTCAGGTACTTCATCACCGTTTTTATCTAAAACAGCATTGATGGTCATTAAATGGCCGACATTTCGAATCAGCATATGGGACCTTCCCGGCAGTGTTAGTTCTTCTCCACTTGAGGATTGGTACGTACGATCTGGGTTGAGGGACCGAGTTACGGTTTTCGCCCCTTTTTGGAAAATTTCCGTTAGGTCACCTTTCATCAACCCGAGCCAGTTTCGATAGACAAGCACTTTATCTTCGGCATCAACAGCTGCAACGGAATCTTCACAATCCATAATAGATGTGACAGCGGATTCAAATAAAATATCTTTAACACCTGCCGGATCGGTTTTTCCTATTGCATGTTCTGGATCAATTTGAATTTCAAAATGAAGGTCGTTGTTTTGTACCAAAACGGCTGTAGGTTGTTCTTTGCTTCCTTGGTAACCTGCAAATTTGGAAGCATCTTTAAGACTTGAAGCAGCCCCGCTTTCAAGCGTTACTTTAAGGGCACCGTTATCTATGGTATAACTCACCACTTCTTTATGAGACCCTTGCTCTAATGGAATAATTTCATCAAGAAAGTTTTTTGCATATTCTATAACTTTTTGACCACGGGTTGGATTATATGCACTAGTCTTTTCCGCACCGCCTTCTTCACTGATCGCATCTGTTCCATATAATGCATCATACAAACTTCCCCATCTTCCATTCGCTGCATTTAATGCATATCTTGCGTTACTCATCGGAACTACTAGCTGCGGACCTGCCTGCCGGGCAATTTCATCATCCACATTTTGGGTTGATACTTGAAAGTCCTCTACTTTTGGTTCTAAATAATTTATTTCCTTTAAAAAATTTTTATACTGATTGAAATCAAATGAACCTTTATGTTCCTTATGCCAGCTATGGATTTTTTCCTGGATTTCATCACGTGTTTCTAATAATTCTTTATTTTCAGGTGCCAGCTCATGAATAATATTATCCAGACCCTGCCAGAACTTTTCACTTGTTATACCTGTATCTGGTATAGCTTCTTGATTAATAAATTCATACAGTTCAGATGCTACTTGTAAATTGCCTGTTTTCACATAATTACTCATTGTTATTGCTCCTCTCATATTGTTGCTTATTATGAAACGTTGTTTCTGTTTGTTTATATTTTATCATGCCCTTATTACTTTTTCAATTGTTCAGACATTTTTTTAGAAAAACTAGCAAGCTGCCTGCGAGGTCTTCAGCTCAACCTTTCCGGAGGGAGTCGCCGCCTTCCGCTACAATCGATATAATGTTCGTTTTTGATAATCAAAATAGCACTTATGAAATTGATTCAAAGTATAAAAAAATGGAGAACAAGTTATATTAAACTTCTTCTCCACTATTACCGCCATAACCCAGTCGACGCGAGACTCGACTGCCAATTTCCAAAAATTTATTTTTTAAATCATTCATCCTCTCTTCCCCCATTCGAATGGAAGGACCGGAAATACTAATAGCACCTACAATTTCGCCTCGGAAATTAAATATGGGAACGGCAATACATGTAATGCCTACTTCATTTTCTTCTTTTTCGATCCCATATCCACGGTCTCGAATTTCTTTAATGTTTTCCATTAATTTATCAGGTTCCGTTATCGTTTTATCTGTATGGGGAGGCAGTCCTTTCTGATCAATAATTTCTCTGACTTCCCCTTCTGGTAAATAAGCTAAAATCGTTTTTCCGGCACTTGTACAGTGCATCGGTGCCCTTTTACCAACCTGTGAGTGCATGCGAAGCGTTTCATTTCCTTCCAGTTTTTCAATGTAGACAGCTTCTTTTTGCGAATAAATAACCAAGTGAATCACTTCATTCGTTAATTCTTCAAGCTCTTTAAGATAAGGTGCTGCTTCTTTACGAATATCAATGGAATCAAGCAGCTTTGAGCTTAATTCTAAATATTGGTATCCTAAACGGTACTTTTTCGTTTTTGCATCCTGTTCAATAAATCCGTGCTCCATTAATGTAGAAAGTAAACGAAATATAGAACTTTTGTTTAATTCTAGTTGACTGGCTAATTCCGTAACCCCGTACCCATCTTTTTTTGTACTGACCAGTTTAATAATCGTCAATGCTCTATCTACAGATTTAACCATGCCGATCCCTCACTTATTTCCCGGTTCACACAACCTTCAAATATAATGTCCGTCCATTATAACATTATTTAGAAAGTAAAAACTTTGCCCATCAGTGGACAAAGTTTATGTTATGTTAAATATTAATCCTCTCTTACCAGTTCTTGTTCTAATTCAAAGTCCTTTACGTAAGCTTTCGGAAGGATAATCTTTTCTTTGTCAAAATCATCTAGATTCCTATTTTTACGTACTCGATTAGGAGTATCTGGGTTCGCTAGAGCCTGGCGGGCAATCGCAACAAAGTCTGCAGCTTGTTGATCAATAAGGGAAGCCGCTTTTTCAGGATTGCTGAGACTTCCGCATGCAATCACAGACACATCTGTAAATTTTTTTACAGCTTTACTCATTGTCATAGTCCCTTCCCCAAAACCAGATGTAGCTGCATCGTCATCAGACAAGTGTATATAATCAACGTCGGAATTTCCTAGTGCACTAAAAATAGTCTCAGCATCTTTTTCTCCTCCAGACCAGCGGAAATGCGGGTTGGTCGCTTTTAACTGAGAAACACGAAGCCCAAGAATCATACCGGTCTTTTATTGCCGTTCGAACATCCCTAATCAGCTCTAATATAAATCGCAGCCTCTTTTCATCAGACCCTCCGTACTCATCATTTCGAACGTTTACTGTTTCGGATAAAAATTGATCAAGAAGATAGCCATTTGCACCGTGCAGTTCGCCTCCATCAAATCCAGCTTCTTTTTGCATAGACAGCTGATTGTTTGAACTACTCCAACTTACAACCTTGGTCTGTTTGAAGTGGGAGATAACTGTTTAAAATATTTTCCCCTTCTTAACAAGAAGACAGTAGGGATAGTCGACAATGGATATAGCTAAAGCCATATCTTGTCCGAAGGCGATTCATCTCCCGCTGTCGCTTCTTGAAGTGGGAGTCTTTTCGCCTAAGAACGATAAATTTACCAGGAGCTTGTTCCGCTGATCCTATTGCTTACTCTTTTTTCCTTCTTTCCACAATTCGCTGCGAGAAGTTGTAATACTGACTACTCCTCCTTCAAAAGCAGTTTTTACATCCTCTTTATTCCGTATAAGTCCGCCTGCGATAAGAGGAACTCCTGTTTCACTTTGCACTTCATGTATGATTCGAGCTGGTAAAATGCCGGGGAGTACTTCAATATAATCTGGTTTATTCTTTTGCATCAGCCGATAACTCGTTTCAAGGGCCATTGAATCTAATAAAAATAAACGCTGTATAGCTAGCAGTCCAGCCTGCTTTGCTGCTGCTACGACATTATTTCGAGTAGAAATCAAACCCGCGGGCCTGATCGTTTGAGACAGAAATTGTGCCGCATACTCATCGTTTCTCAATCCTTGCACCATATCAGCATGCAAAAGTACTTTTTTATGATTTCGTTTCAATTCTTTTACTAAACTGCTAAGCTGGCCAATATGAGTATGCAGTAAAACAATATACTCAAAATCACTTTCCATCAGCCGTTCTACTTCTTTTATCGAACGGGCTGCAGGCAGGATTGATTGTCCTCCAAAATGCATGTAAATAGCCTCCTCCCTTTCCGTTTTTTCTACGACGTTAATTTAACCTCTTCATTTAAAGGTTTCACCGCATCCTGTAAGGCATTTTCTAGTTCTGTTCGGTATTTTTCGCTTTGTTCTTCACTCCACTCTAGTTCCTCACCCATCAATTTCTGCACTTCGTCTTTACATTGCTGTACCCACTGAATATTAAAAAACAGAGCTCCCGTTCTTCTAACAAAGAAATCTGCCAGGGTTCCTGCCATTTCTTCTTCTATAGCATACATTACTTGAGCATAAATAGAAGGGGCAAGAGGTGACGTACCCGCTCCCTGTTTGCTTTTTGCCACATGATCAAATAAGACATCTACATTAGAACCGTACATTTTTGCTAACGATTCAGCTTCCTGTTCAGACAGCCCAATCTGAAGGCCCGCTTTTATTTTTTCTTCGACGAATGATTTAAAATTACTTGAACCGCCTACATTCCCTCCAGAAAGCGGCCATTGCTTTGTCTGACAGGGTTGATAAACGATACCATATTCTTCTTTTAACTTCTTAGAAACTTTATCAACCACAATTTCTGCCATCTTTCGGTAACCGGTAAGTTTTCCACCGGCGATGGTCAAAATACCAGAATCGTGTTCCCATACTTCATCTTTTCGGGATATTTCTGAAGGATCCTTTCCTTCTTCATAAATAAGCGGACGCAGTCCAGCCCAGCTCGATTCTACATCCTCTACCGAAATTTTGACATCTGGAAACATATAGTTTATGGAATCTAATACATACTGCCGGTCCTCTACTGTCATTTTAGGATGGGCAGGATCCCCTTCATATACTGTGTCAGTCGTACCGGCATAAGTCTTTCCATCTCTTGGGATCGCAAATACCATGCGGCCGTCCGGTGTATCAAAATAAACAGCCTGATTTAGAGGAAAGACGCTTTGATCAAACACTAAATGAATTCCTTTAGTTAACCGAAGGTGTTTTCCATGTTTAGCTCCATCTTTTGAACGTAAAGTGTCTACCCATGGACCCGCTGCGTTAATAATTTTACGTGCTCTTATCTGATAAGTCTCACCTGTCCATAGATCCTCTACCACTACACCGGCTGCTTTGCCGTCCTCATATAAAAAATCAGTGACTTTTGTATAATTTATTAAAGAAGCACCGTTTTGAACCGCTTCTTTTGCTGCTTCTATCGTTAGTCTAGCATCATCTGTTCTGTATTCCACGTAATATCCGCTGCCAAGCAACTTTTCTTTTTTTAATAAAGGAGCTTTTTTTAATGTTTCTTCTCTGTTAAGCATTTTTCTTCGTTCGCTTCGCTTTACTCCAGCCAGAAAATCATATATTCGAAGACCAATGGAAGTCGAAAGCGGACCAAAATTTCCGTTTTTATGAAGAGGCAGCATCATCCATTCTGGTACAGTAACATGAGGAGCATTTTCATACACAACGGCTCGTTCTTTCCCCACTTCTGCCACCATCTTCACTTCAAATTGTTTTAAATACCTAAGTCCCCCGTGTACAAGTTTCGTCGAGCGGCTAGAAGTGCCGGCTGCAAAATCCTGCATTTCAACAAGTGCTGTTTTCATCCCCCTTGTAGCAGCATCAAGTGCAATTCCGCTCCCAGTAATCCCCCCGCCAATAACTAATACATCAAATTCTTCACATGTTAATTGTTCTGTTACCTTTTGTCGATGCTTATTTGAAAAAGTATTCATCTTTAAGATGCCTCCTTTTTATTACATAAACATTTAGCTAGTTTAGTCTTATTCCGTTAGACAAAATATGCTTTCAATAAAGTAAAAAAAGAAACCAGAAAATCCCCTTCTCATCTGGAAAGGGTTTTCTGGTTTCTCCTTGTCTCCAACCATCTATTAACTTGTTTATAATCTCTTTTATTTAAATACCATAGCAGCTTTAACTGCCTTCTTCCATCCATTATACAATTTTTTTCGCTGTTCGTCACCCATTTGAGGCGAAAATGTTTTTTCTACTTTCCATTGAGTTGCAATTTCCGCTCGATCTTTCCAATAGCCAACGGCTAAACCTGCCAAATAAGCGGCACCTAGAGCAGTTGTTTCATTAACTACCGGCCGTTCTACCGGCACATTTAATAAATCTCCTTGAAATTGCATGAGAAAATTATTTTTGACCGCACCGCCATCGACACGGAGCGTCTTTAAATCGATGTTGGAATCAGCAATCATTGCATCGAGCACATCTTTTGACTGATATGCCAATGACTCAAGCGTTGCTCTGACAAAGTGTTCTTTCTCTGTACCACGAGTAATCCCAAAAACAGCTCCGCGAACATCTGAATCCCAATAAGGCGTTCCCAGCCCTACAAATGCAGGAACTACATATGCCCCATCTGTCGAAGAAACCCGATTGGCATATTTCTCAGAATCAGCTGCATCATGAAACATTCGCAGGCCATCGCGCAGCCATTGGATTGCTGAGCCGGCGACAAAAATACTTCCTTCAAGGGCATAGTCAACTTTCCCATCTATACCCCAAGCTAATGTTGTGAGCAGTCCATGGTCTGAAACAATTGCTTCCTGGCCAGTGTTCATCAGCATAAAGCAGCCTGTACCGTATGTGTTTTTAGCCATCCCTTTTTCAAAACATGCCTGCCCAAACAAGGCAGACTGCTGATCACCTGCAGCCCCAGCAATCGGAATATTTTCTCCAAAAAAGTGATATCCTGCTGTGTTCGCATACACTTCAGAAGAAGGACGCACTTCAGGAAGCATGTTTTTTGGAACACCTAAAATGTCTAATAGCTCTTCATCCCACTTTAATTCATGTATGTTATACATCAGTGTTCTAGAAGCATTCGAATAGTCTGTAACATGAACTTCTCCTCCGGACAGCTTCCATATCAACCACGTATCGATTGTGCCAAAAAGCAGGTCACCGCGCTCTGCTTTTTCACGGAGCCCATCCACATTATCTAATATCCATTTCACTTTGGTACCGGAAAAGTAAGCATCAATAAGAAGTCCCGTTTTCTCTTTAAATGTATTATTCAGCCCCTGACCTTTTAATTCTTCGCAAATATCTGCCGTTTGTCTCGACTGCCAGACAATCGCGTTATAAACGGGCTTCCCTGTATTTTTATCCCAAACCACTGTCGTTTCACGTTGATTGGTTATTCCGATGCCAGCAATTTGTTCCGGTTTAATATCAGCTTCAGCCAGGGCGGTCGCAACAACTGCTAAAATGCTCCCCCAAATTTCACTCGCATCATGCTCTACCCAGCCTGGTTTAGGAAAATGCTGCGTAAATTCCTTTTGTGCAACTTTCACAATCTCTCCACCCTGATTAAAAAGAATTGCCCGAGAGCTTGTCGTTCCTTGATCCAGAGCCATAATATACTTTTCCATCTTCAACCACCTCACCCGTTAATATCGTACTACACAGACTTTTCTGCATTGATGTGTTCTTTTTGGTTTATTACGTTAGCTTCATTATACTCGCGTGCGTTTTGCATTTGAGCATAAATGAAAAGAATAATTATAAAAACACTCATTGGCCAAAACATCGATCCTATTTCCCCTAAAAAGACGGCTTTATGAAACATTCCCCCGTATATACCTCCAATTAAAGGTCCAACGATCGGCACCCACGCATATTTCCAGTCCGATGTCCCTTTTCCCGGAATTGGAAGTAAAAAATGAGCAATTCTCGGCCCAAGGTCCCGAGCCGGATTAATAGCATATCCAGTCGTACCTCCAAGCGACATCCCGATAGCAACGATTAACAGCCCGACAATTAACGGATTCAATCCTTCTGTAAATTCATTTGCACCGATAAATGCTAGTCCAAGTACAAGAATAAACGTTCCTATTATTTCACTTACAAGATTCGCCGAATAACTTCTCACAGCAGGATCGGTAGAGAATACTGCTAATTTTGCTCCTTGATCTTCTGTTTTTCTCCACTGAGCTAAATAGTGGAAAAAAACAATGCATGCACCAATAAAAGCTCCTATCATTTGTGCGGTAATATAATAGGGCACATCAGACCATGGAAAATCACCGGAAGCTGCTAAGCCAAGTGTTACTGCCGGGTTAATATGCGCTCCGCTAAAATTACCTACAGCATATACTCCCATTGTAACGGCAAGACCCCAGCCTATTGTTATAACAACCCATCCTGCACCTTCTGCCTTGGACCCTTTTAAAACAACACCGGCAACAACTCCGCCTCCGAAAATGATTAGAATCATCGTTCCAATCAGCTCACCAATAAAGGGCGACATAGAAAGTTCCTCCTATTATTATACGTATTTGGTTAAAGCGATTAGATGGATAGATTGTTTGAGGCCTCAATAATTAGAAAAACCCGGCTTGCCGCGATTCCTTATGGCGGATGCCGTAGTTTTTCTTAAACTTTGATTCTTTAGCAAAGTTAAACTTTTCTAAAGAACAAAAAAATCCACACCAATCTTTTAGGCACAAATTGCTCCAGTAAGCAATCCCTAAAAATTTGGCGTGGATCTCCTAATCTCCATCACGGAATTATTAACCTATTGATAGGTTACTATATTATGTAAGCGTTGTCAAATTTTTATGAAAGATTTTTTGTTACGTTGACAGATGCCCATAAAGAGCATACATTTACGTTAACCGTTCTATCATCATACTAGTACGACAGGAGGAATAATATGTACGATTACGCCATTATCGGAGGAGGAATTGTTGGTCTTTCTGCAGGTTATGCACTTACACGGCGTCAACCGGGATGCTCTATTTTAGTTATCGAAAAAGAATCCAATTGGTCAGCACACCAAACCGGCCACAACAGCGGAGTCATTCATTCTGGTATTTATTATAAGCCTGGCAGCTATAAAGCTAGATTTGCTAGAGCCGGAAACAAATCTATCGTTTCTTTTTGTCAAAAACATAACATTGAACATGACATTTGCGGAAAAGTCATTGTAGCAGCAAACGATATGGAACGACCTTTATTGAACAACCTTTATCAACGCGGATTGGACAATGAATTGCGGGTTCAAAAGTTATCAAAAGAAGAGTTAAAGGAAAAAGAACCTTATGTGGCTGGAGTAGAAGCCATTCATGTACCAGCCGCAGGGATTGTTAATTTCAAGAAGGCAGCTGAAACGTTTGCTTCTCTTATTGAAGAAAGCGGCGGAGATTTGCGCCTTAACACAGAAGTTCAGAAAATTACTGAAAAAACCGAAAGTACGTTTATCGAGACGAACCGCGGCACTTTTGAGGCAAAAATACTCATTAACTGTGCAGGGTTACATAGTGATCGTATCGCAAAAATGGCGGGATACCATACAGACATGAAGATTATCCCGTTTCGCGGGGAATATTTTAAGCTGAAAAAAGAAAAACGACACCTCGTTAATAACCTGGTGTATCCCGTACCTAACCCTGATTTTCCTTTTTTAGGGGTTCATTTTACACGAATGATAAATGGTGAAGTAGAAGCAGGGCCTAATGCTGTCCTAGGTTTCAAACGCGAAGGGTACCGCAAAACAGATTTTCATGCTAAAGACTTCATGGAAGTCATGAAATACAGCGGTTTCTGGAAGCTGGCAAGAAAGTATGCAAAAGAAGGAACGAATGAAATGATCCGCTCCCTCAGCAAAAAAAAATTTGTTCAAAGTATGCAAAAACTCATTCCTGACATTACCGGAGAAGATGTAGAGCCAGGGCCCGCTGGAGTACGAGCACAAGCTTTGAAAGCAGATGGCAGTTTAGTAGATGATTTTCATGTTATCCAGGGTAAACGAAGCCTTCATGTCTGTAATGCTCCGTCTCCAGCTGCAACGGCTTCTATCCCAATTGGAGAAGAAATCGCAGCCCGCATTCTTGATTAATTTATTTGCCAAGACCTATCAGACAGGCTGTCTTTTCTTATCAAAACGTTTTATTTCTTAGGGCGAGGAGAAGCTTCCATCAATAATTCTACTAGATGAAAGGCCTGAACCTCGCCGCTTTTTCCTTCTCGCTCTACTCCTAGTTTCATTTGCAGTAAACAGCCAGGATTTGTCGTAACAATCACTTCTGGATTCGTTTTATTCACATCTTCCATTTTTTTATTTAAAATTTCCATGGAATCTTCGTAATTTACAATATTATAAACACCCGCCGAACCGCAGCAGAAATCAGGGTTATTCATTTCACGCAGCTTAACCCCCGGCACCTGTTCTATTAATTGACGAGGCGGCTTCGTTACGCGCTGCACGTTTGTCATGTGACAAGAAGGTTGATAGGTTACTAATTTTTCTACAGGTGCAGAAAACTCCAATGCATCAAGTTCCACCAACACTTCAGATATGTCTTTTACTTTTTCGGTAAAAGCTTTTGCACGTCGATGCCACTTTGTGCCTTCTTCAAATAAGTGATCGTATTCTATCAAACGAGCACCGCATCCCCCGGCGTTGTTCACAATATAATCAATATTCTCATCTTCAAAAGCTTTAATATTTTCCATCGCAAGTTCTTTCGATAATCCAACCTTGCCCGAATGAGCATGTAGAGCACCACAGCATGTCTGATGTTCTGGCAATATAACTTCCGCACCTGAAAGCTTCATTAATTCTATTGTTTGTTGATTAATTTCAAAAAAGACGCTGTCCATCACGCAACCGGTAAAAAAGGCGATTTTCGCAGCAGGGGTTCCTTCTGGTTCCACACGCTGCAACCGTTTTTTTCTTTTAGACGGGGAAGGCTGCGAAGGGATAACTTTTTCAAATTCCCCTAAGTGTAATGGAGCCATCGCAGTCAAACACAGAGAACGAGCGACTTTTTGCAAGCCTGTTGCCTGGTAAAGCCAGGTGGCATTTCCTAACCTATTCATCCATTTAGAGGAAGGGAAGAATGATCGGAACAAAAATTCTTCTGTTTTCTCGCTTCTCTTTGACTTTTCTTTATTGTCCTCTAGAGTTTCTTTTGCCCCTTCTAAAATAGCTCCGTACTGCACGTTTGTTGGACAAACAGTTGTGCATGCCATACATCCCAAACACTTTTCAATGGGTTCTTCTAAATCCTCTAGAGAAGTTTTACCTTCAGCAGCCATTTTAACCAGATTAATTCTCCCTCTCGGTGAATGGGTTTCTTTTTCCATTGTTTCATAGGTTGGACAAGCAGGCAGACAGTAGCCGCATTGAACACAATCAAATGTTTTATCGTATTGCAATTTTTCTTGAAGTGTTTTTAAATCATTCATTTCGCAGCACCAACTTCTGGTCACGTTCCGGAAACATTTTGCCTGGATTCATGATGCCATTTGGATCCCAGCTGTCTTTAATTCTTTTCATCATATCAAGTCCTGCTGATCCTAGTTCTTGTTCCATAAAAGGCGCTTTCATTGTACCGATACCATGCTCACCAGACAACGTTCCGCCCAGTTCTACCGCTGCCTCAAAAATCTCTCCAACAGCTTGTTCAACTCTTATCATCTCCTCTTCATTACGTTTATCACACATGATATTAGGATGTAAATTCCCGTCCCCGGCATGGCCGAATACTACGAGTTCAATATTATATTTTTCTTTTATAACCTTTAGTCTTTCCATCATTTCTGCAATTTTGCTGCGCGGGACAGTGGCATCTTCCGAAACTTTTGTCGGTTTTATTTTCGCTATAGCTGGTGACACCTGTTTTCTAGCCTGCCAGATCTTTGCTGCTTCTTCTTCATTTTTTGGCACCACAATATCTTTTGCACCAAGTTCCTTCATTATTTTCTCCACCTGAATTACTTCAGCTTTTATCGCTTCTGCGCGGCCATCAAGTTCTATCATTAATAAAGCTGCAGCATCAACAGGAAGGCCAGATGGCTTGTAATTTTCCACCGCTTGTACCGAGGCTTGATCCATAAATTCCATTTTAGAAGGAAGAATGCCAGAGGTCAGTGTTTTTGAAATGGCTTTGCCAGAAAGCTCTACCTCATCAAAGACTGCCATTAACGTTTGAACTGCAGGTGGCTTTGGCACGAGCTTTAATGTAGCTTTGGTAATAACCCCCAGCGTCCCTTCTGACCCAATCACGAGTTTGGTCAGGTCAAAGCCTGTTACGTTTTTAATGGTCCTGCCGCCTGTTTTTATGATTTCCCCTTCTGGTGTCACTAGCTCTAAACCAATAACATAATCTTTGGTAACTCCATATTTCAGGCCGCGCGGACCGCCTGAATTTTCAGCAAGATTGCCTCCAATCGTTGAGACATGGGCACTGCTTGGATCAGGCGGGTACGTAAGCCCATACTTTTCCACTTCTTGATTAATAGATGCCGTCAATACTCCTGGAGACACTACTGCAATCAAGTCATCCGGTGTAACATCAATACTTGCCGGCCACTGAGAAGTATCCAGTACAATTCCGCCTTTAACTGGAAGAGGTCCGCCGCTTAAACAGGTACCCTGTCCCCTGGGAGTTACCGGTACTTTATACCGGTTTGCTGTTTTCATGACGTGGACAACCTCTTCTTTTGTTTTGACTTGCACTACAGCGTCGGGAAGATATTCTCCAAATGAGCCATCAAAACTATAGCTGTATCGATCGGCTGGTTCTGTCAGCACTTGATTGGCAGAAAAAAAGCTATTCAATTCATTTATCCATTCCTTCATGTAAATCCCCTTTTAATAAGCAATTTTTTATGTTTTTATCATACCAGATCGTTTATTTTCAGTATTATTTTCTACATTTATTTACATACACTCTTATTTTCCTGATTTATGCCGCTCTTTCTTCTCTTTATGCGCCACTTTGTTACTTTTATGATCCTAACCCTCTCCTTTTTAAGCTGGCTCTCCAATTTCCTGTCCATCCCAACGTATAATAAAGAAATTGTATTTTCCAAGATTTAACTTCTCCATAAAGACCTCCCCTTTCTTATTTTGTACGAATCGGTTACAATAGTACATTGTAAGAAAGAGTCGTATGCGCCTATACGGTTGATATCTTGCAAATATTAAACAATAGGTGATAAAAATGGAAAAAAATTATCGTGTATTACTTTATTACAAGTACGTCCCTATAGAGGACCCTGAAACATTGACTGCAGAGCATTTAGAGTATTGTAAAAACCTCGGGTTAAGAGGCCGGATTTTGATTGCTTCTGAAGGTATTAACGGAACCGTCTCAGGTACGGTGGCGCAGACCAACAAATATATGGAAGATCTGAAAAAAGATCCCCGTTTTGCTGATATAGAATTTAAAATAGATGATGCAGAAGAGCATGCCTTCAAAAAAATGCACGTCCGTCATCGTGACGAAATTGTTTCGTTACGGCTTAATGAAGACATTAATCCTAACGAGCAAACCGGAGAGTATTTGGAGCCAAAAGAATTTTATGAAGCAATGCAGCAAGATGAGACTATTATCTTGGATGCCCGTAATGATTATGAATATGATCTTGGCCATTTTCGCGGTGCGATACGCCCTGACATTAACAGCTTCCGCGAACTGCCTGATTGGGTAAAAGAAAACAAAGATAAATTAGAAGGAAAACAAATTTTAACGTACTGCACAGGCGGCATTCGTTGTGAAAAGTTTTCAGGCTGGTTAAAAGAAGAAGGGTTTGAAAATGTTCGTCAACTGCACGGCGGCATTGTCACTTATGGAAAAGATGAAGAAGTAAAAGGGGAACTCTGGGACGGAAAATGCTACGTGTTCGATGAACGTATCAGTGTTCCTATAAACCAAGTCGATCATGTCGTAGTCGGCCGCGATCATTTTGACGGAGAACCGTGTGAACGTTACGTCAATTGCTCAAACCCTGATTGTAACAAGCAAATTATTTGTTCAGAGGAAAATGAGCATAAATACTTGCGCGGCTGCACCCATGAATGCCGAGTTCATCCAAGAAACCGCTATGTAGAAGAACATGAACTTTCCCAAGAAGAAGTCAAAGAACGTTTGAAGCAGCTTGGGAAGCATTCCCTCAACAAGCATAAGAAAAGTGCCAAATTAAATTTCTAATCCATCCAAAAATGGAACTGGCTTATATCCCAGTTCCATTTTTTTATGCTTTGTATAAGTAAAACTTAATAAGTAACAACTAACATCTCTATGGTGTCTTGTCAGTTTGTTGTAATTGGTCTACTGTTTTCAACTGCTTGGCATGAAGATAAGGATCATTTTCTGCTTACACATTTTATCAAAACTAGTATTTGAATTACTGTTTATCCACTGTTCCTTCGTTAAATACATTAGTGGTGCCTCGAACAATCAACTCGGGATTATACAAGAACCGCTCTTTTAATGATTTACCTGCCTTAATTTCTTTTATGAGTACATCTACTATTTTTTCACCCATCGTTTTAATAGGTTGAGCAATCGTTGTTAAGCCCGGAACAGTAGTTGTCGCTAAAATCGTATCATCAAATCCAACAATGGATACATCATTTGGAATTTGAAGCCCTTTTTCTTTTGCAGCTTGAATAGCACCTATTGCCAGTTGATCGTTACAAGCAAAGATGGCTGTAGGCAGTTCAACATCCTGTCTGCTAAATAATTTATCGAAATATTTCTTGCCATTTAATATGGACGCCGTTGTACGATAAATATATTCCTCTTTACTTACAGCTCCATACACTTCATGTGCAGCTCTATAGCCATTAATACGCAAGTTGCTGCTATATGCATATTCGGCAATAATTGCAATGTTCTGGTGTCCATTGAAAAGAAGATGCGAAGTTGCCTCATATCCACCTTTAAAATCATCAACAGTAACTTTTGATACATCAAGAGAGGGTTCATCCTGTGTCAGCATAACCAGCGGAATGTTATTATCAATCAGTTCTTGCAGCAAACTTTTATCATGAAAACTTGCACCTACGATAAATCCATCTACTTGCTTTCGCTGCAATAATTCTACGTATTTTTTTTCTTTCTCTGGGTTATCGTCTGTGCTGCACATTATCACACTCATGCCTTGGTCATGGGCACGATCTTCAATCGTACGAGCCATTTCAGAAAAAAGAGGGTTGGATATATCAGGAACTAGTAATCCAATTGTTTCCGTTTTCTTACCCATTAATGCTGACGCCATTACACTAGGTTGATAGTTTAGCTGCTGCATTATTTCTAGTACCCTCTGCCGTGTAGATTCCCGCATACTGCCAGTATTGTTTATTACTTTAGAGACAGTGGCAATAGACACTCCGGCTTTTTTTGCTATATCATATATGGTAACTTTCATACTTTTTGCCTCACTTTTGCTATTTTCCATGTGAAACGCCTCTCTTGCTATTCACTTTCGTTCACCAGAACTTAATATATAATAGAACCTATTTTAATTATTTACCAATTGTTCCGCTTGTATATTAATAAGCTGTCTTGTTTCAAACGATTTTTTACAAGCATAGCCTAATCTTGTTGATTCTACTCCATCTTGGACCGTCACATCAGGTTTTCTTCCTTCTAAAATACATTGTGCAAATTCTTCCACTTCACTTGAAAACGCTTGTTCGAATCTTTCCCGGAAGCCATCGTAACATTCTTTTACAGCTCCATTTTCTTGAATCAACACAATTTGGTTTCGTTCAGGCAGCGTGCCAATTCGTATACTTCCTTTTGTGCCGATAATTTCTGTTTCTATATGATATCCGTGAGTGCTATTTCTTCCAGCTACAAAAATACCGATCGCATTATTTTCAAATCGTACCATTGCAGCACCAGTTTCTGCATCTTGAATGTCTTCAAATTCTGGACGTGAATAGGCATCGCCAATAGCCCATACCTCTTGTGGTTCCGTTATGCTTTCTCTATGTATCTCCTCCCTTTTCATAGGGAAAGCGCTTACCCACAGTATAGTTTCTTACTATATATAAATCAAGTAAAGATTAACAACTTTTTTATGTTCAATCGAAAGCAAAAGCTGTCCAAACGTTGATTTTAAACGAATAAGGACAGCTTTCCCTTTTTTTACACTGATAAGTATAAAATTTTAGCATGGATGAATCATCGCCATCGTTAAAATTTTGAGAAATCAGTATAAGTGCAACTAGGCAATTGCCTTTACCTAAAGGCTTAGCGCTAGCCAAGTTTTCTTTAATTTCTTTATTTAACCCACTACTTGTTTTTCTGACTTTTCAAAAGATTTTTTAGCTGCTGCCGCAACCTCCATGTTTTGTTTTCCATCTATTTCCGTAATAAGTGGTTTCTGGTCGTTTTTCATGCAATCTATAAAATGTATCATTTCTAACCTAAAAGCATCTTCAAATTTATCTTGAAAGTCAGGGACATTTTGATGGTAAGAACCTGTTTGATTTAGTGTTTTCACTTGTTTTTCTTTTAATGAGCCTATTTGAATTGTCCCTTCCGTGCCTATCACTTCTCCTCTGATGTCATACCCATAAGAAGAATTACGACTGCCTTCAACCGAAGCGACTGATCCATTATCGAATTCTAAATAACTTATAGACTGGTCAACATCATTATATTTATCCATAAATGGATGGAGAAGTGTTTTACCAAAAGAAGAGACAGCTTTCGCTTTTGCTCCTAATAAATATTGAGCAATGTCATATTCATGTATACATAGGTCAAGAAAAATACCACCGCTATTTTTTATAAACTCTTCCGGAGGAGAGCCAGGATCACGGCTAATTCCTATATATTTCAGCGGTCTGCCTATCGCCCCGGATTCAATAACTTTCTTCGCTTCTGCATAATCCGGATCAAATCGTCTCATAAATCCAACCATACACTTTACATTATTTTGTTTGATTATTTCATTTACTGTCTTCGCTTCTTCTACTGTTTCCGTTAAAGGTTTATCTACGAATATATGTTTCTTGTGAAGTGCAGCGTCTTTCAATAACTGTGTATGTGTATTCGTAGGTGTTGCTATTATGACTGCATCAATAGACGCGTCCTCAAACACTTCTTTTACATCTGTTGTCCACTTTTCTACTCCTAACTCTGCAGCTGCTCTTCTTGCACTTTCTTCTCTAGAAGTGACGATATAAACTAGTTCTGCATCTTCAACGTTATAAACTAAGTTTTTTGCATGCACGTACCCCAGTCTCCCTACGCCAATTAATGCACATCGAATGGTTCTTCGAGTTTTCAATCACATACTCTCCTTTCATCTCAGAAAATAACGGGTAGATTGTATATTCCTTGTAAATTGCCATCAAATGCTATGAATAAATAGCTTGCAGCTTAACTGGTTTATTTGTATGAAAAGATTTTGTTGCTGCTGCAGCTGCTTCAAGCGCAATCCTTCCATCTATTTCATTACATAAAGGCGCTTTGCTTTTACGCAGGGAATCTATAAAATGTTCTACTTCTAAATAATAAGCATCCTTAAATTTCGCAGGAAAATCTGATATTAACTCATGCCTGCTCCCTGATTTATTTAATATATTAATGTTGCGGCGTCTCATCGACCCAATTTGTATCGCCCCTTCGCTTCCTATCACTTCACCTCTAACATCATATACATTATGGGCAATCCAGCTCGCTTCAATATCTCCGGCAGCACCTTGATCAAAAGTCAAATAAGAATTGGCCGAATCGGCATCATTTAAATCTTTCATAAAAGAATGTAACAAGACGCTTCCAGTTGAATGAATTTCGCTGATTTCTTGATCTAATAAATATCTAGCAATGTCATATTCATGAATAGCTAAATCAAGGAAAATACCACCGCTGTTTTTTAGAAACTCTACTGGCGGGATATTTCCATCCCGACTAACTCCTTTAAAATATAAGGGCTGTCCAATATCACCATTTTGTATCCTTCTTTTTGCTTCCGCATAATCTGGATCAAACCTGCGCATAAATCCTACTTGACAGAAAACCTGATTCTTTCTTATAACGTCAATGACTTGATCAGCTTCACTTACATATTGTGTTAATGGCTTTTCTACAAAAATATGTTTTTTAGCATCAGCCATTTTAGTGAGAAGTTCAGCATGTGTACTAGTAGGAGTGACGATGACGACCGCTTCGATATTGTCATCTTTAATGATGTCTTCTACGTCTTGAGACCACTTCTCTGCTCCGAGTTCTCGCGCCGCCTGCTCCGCTCTGCCTTCTAGAGGATCAACAACACATGTAAGATTTGCTCCCTTTATTTTTGCTAAGTTACATGCATGCCAATATCCAAGTCTCCCTAATCCCAAGATGGCACAATTAATAGATTCTTTCATGTCACTCACCACGCCCCTTTGTTGGAATTTGACAGGATAGCACTTTTAAGAGTGTCTAGATCCTTTTTAATCAATGTTAATTCATCATCATGTTCTAATCTTAAAGGAAGTAAATCATAATAATTTTCTATATTAATCCAACCCGTATATCGCTTTTTATCAGTTCTTTCATGGAGGAATGAAATGACGAATTTCCTTCTCCTAAAAGGCAGCTGCTAATGTTATCTTTGCACTTTAGGAAAGTTTAATTTTGTTAAAGGATCAAAGTTATAAGAAAAACTAGGGCATCCGCCATTTAGGACTTGGCGTAAGCCAAGTTTTTCTAACCGTCTTTCGCATGTACTTCACAAAAGTAAGGGTGTAATTCCTGTATCATACCCTTTAAATAAATAATAGTTCTGTGTATCGAAATATAACTTTAAGTTCGATCTGTTTACGTCTTGAAATAACCTTTTTGTTTCATCAATAGATAGAACATTCTCAGAACATTCTCTGTCCCAATGATAACGTTATAGTTTTCTGCCAAATCACAGGCCTCTCTAAGACAAGCCGCCACATTTTGAAAATCTGTTTCGTTTTTTACCTCGCCATCCATAAAGCTTTCTAGCATAACGACCGGAATATGCATGTCTCGTGCTGTTTCAATAGCTTTCTTGATCCCTTGTTTTGAAATTTGCTTTTCCTGAGATCGGCCGGGCCGGGTCATTCCGTAGTGATCCAACTCTCTAACTGCAATGGAAAGAAAATTCAATGTTGTATGCTTTCCCTATTTCCAGATATGCATCTTGTACATATTTTTTCTATAAAGGAAATCCCCTTTCATACGTTCCTAATTCTAATTGAATCCCTTCAAATCCTAAATCAAAAGCCAATTCACATACATACGGCCCCTCAATAGGCAAAGACCAGAGGCATATCCCTGTTTTAATTGTTCCATTCAAAAGTGGACCTCCTCCGATGGAGGAAAATTCTGGATAAAGAAAGGCTGTGCTAGATTGACATACTTTGGGCATAATATAAATTTCGAGTTATTAGGTAAGCGCTTTCTCTTTTGCCGCTAATTATCTTTGTTACCTTTACAAACAAACCCCTGCTAGTTTTTCAAGAAAAGCTTTTGAACGTTTTGCATATTCATACGGATTATAAACTTCTGGATCTTGTTCACCTTCTATTAAAGCCCAGCCAGAATAATCGTTTTCAATTAAATAGTTAATAATTGGTGCAAAGTCTAGGCAACCCTCACCCGGCACTGTGAAGATTCCTTCTCTAATACATTGTCTGATACTGTATTTTTCCTGTCTTGCCCTACCTAAAATGTCTTGTCTGACATCTTTTAAATGAATATATTTGATACGATCAAAATGTTTTTTCAATAATTGTAATGGATCATTCCCTCCATAATAGCCGTGGCCTGTATCATAAAGAAGAGAGACAGCTTCTTTATCCGTCATTTCCATTAAACGATCTATTTCCTCTGGCTGCTCAACGACTGTACCTGCATGATGGTGATACACCAAATGCATGCCATGTTCCCGGCAAATTTCTCCTGCTTTATTTAACCCTTCGACCAGGTATTTCCACCCGTCATCATCTAACCTTTTTACAAACGTTTCATCCTGACCGCGGCGTGGATCTTGATTAAGTATAGACCCGCCAATTTCTGCCGTACTAACTACTTTACAATTGAACCTTTTCAAAAATTCAACATGTTCCCGGTACGATTTCCATTCTCTTTCATGTTGATCCGGGTCAGAAAAGAGAACGGATTTCCATTGCGTGGTCAATTGTAATCTGTAACGGTCCAGAGCTTTTCTTAAATCTTTTTCGTTAGTGGGAAATTTCCGACCCACTTCGGTTCCTTTAAATCCTAATTGTGCGATCTCCTCCATTACCTGTTCATATGTGTAATGATCTCCGTGTTCCCGTACATCTTCCCCGACCCAATTAATAGGGTGAATACCTATGTTAAAAGGCAATTTTGCCATGGACATTATATCCCTCCCCTAATGAATAAACTGCTATCTTAGGCAACTATGAATATTTCGTGTAATGAAGTATTTTAAGCTGTAAATTTAAACAGTTCAAATAAAGAACCATTATTTCTCAATTTGAACTTTAATGAAAGTTTATAATAGCTGCTTTATGCAGTCAACAATTTTTAGAAAATTGATTCAGTTTTACTTGGCAACAACTAACATAAAAACGTGTTGAAACGTAAGAGAGTATATAAAGAGGTTTGTTCGTACTATTGTATAAATATAAGAGGATGCCTCAAAAGTCCGTTTGTTGAGATATCCTCTTACGATGCAAACATGCGCGAAAACCAATGAACTTTAATTTCTTTTTATTTATTATTACCTGTCCACCCCATTCGCCGGGAAACTTCATTCGCTGCACCTATGACATGTTCGGAAATATCTTTTTCACTTTCTTTTGATATTCTATGAACAGTGCTGCTGACACTAACTGCTGCCACGATGTTTCCATTGTGATCAAAAACAGGTGCTCCTAAAGCAGCTACTCCAAGTGTAACGTCCTCTCGGCTAATAGAATATCCTGTTTCTCTTATATCTTCGACCATATTCCAATACATATTCGGATCTGTAGGCGTTTTAGATGTGATTGGTTCAATTGATTTTTCTGACAATATACTTTCTATCTTTTTATCTTCGAGATTAGCTAATATCGCTCGAGGAGCAGCTCCTTGATAAAGCGGCCAGGAATCTCCAACTCGCATTGCTAACACTTGAACATGTTCACCTTCTATGCGTTCAATACATACTGCCCTGTCTTTATTTAACAAGCATAAAAAGCTGGTCTCTTCTATTTTTTGTGTTAAATCCGTTATCACAGGAAGTGCAAGCTGCCGCAAATTGATTCTTCTTTGTACTGCGCCCCCAAGCTCAAGCATACGAACACCTAGGCGGTAAGTGCCTTGACGCTCACCGTATTCAACCATGTTATCTCCCATTAATGTGTGTAAAATTCGATAACAACTAGTTTTATTTACACCTGTACGCCGGGCCACTTCTGTTAAACCAATACCATCTTTCGTATCTTCAAGTGCCTCAATCACTAATATCGCTTTTTCCAGTACTCCTACCGTTTTGCTTTGCTTACTTTCTGTAGTCGTCTCTTCAATGCTAGAATCCATTCATGGCATCCTCCTGAACCTATTTTTATTTTTGCAGTTCAAAATGATTTATTTTTGCATTTGCCACAAGTTTATCATAACTACAATATCGGCCACACGCAGTGGCCGATTATGCCACTATTGTCCATTACCTGCTCATTGTTTTTCCAAATAATCATCCGCCAATGACAAAATTTTCCTGTAAGAACATAACCTGCTTCTCACTTATTCTTTATTAGAACCGATTACAAATTCGCGTATTCTTTTAGCAACACCCTCTGCATCAAGGTCATAATGATTATATAAAGCAGCTGGCGGACCAATTAGTACATATTCATCGTAAATTCCATGACGCGAAAATTCACAATTTAAATTGTTGTCAGCTATCACTTCAGCTGCACAACTACCTATTCCTCCGATAACAGAATGTTCTTCTACGGTCATAATTTTTCCTGTTTTTGCAACGGCCTGTTTAACAGCTTCATCATCAAACGGTTTTATCGTATGCATATCAATAACATTTACACTAATACCTTCTTCTTCTAATTGAGCAGCTGCGTCAACGACCGACCTCAATGTCAAACCATTTGTAATGACGCTGACATCTTTTCCGTCACGAAGTTCATTGGCTTTCCCAAGTTCGAAAGCCTCCGATACGTTTTCATACACCTGTTTATCTCTTCCGCGTCCCATCCGGAAATATATCGGGCCTGGATGATCAACCGTAGACCTAATCGCCGCCTCCACTTGCGCAGGGTCTGTTGGACAAATGATCGTCATTTCTGCCATCGAACGAAGAATAGAAAGGTCTTCTAATGCATGATGAGAAGTACCATAGAAGCCCATTGTCATACCGGAGTGATGACCGATTAAACGTACAGGCAGGTTTGGGTAAGCAACAGATGTGCGGATTTGTTCACAACTAAGCAGTGACAGGAACGAAGCGAAGGTTCCGATATAAGGAATTTTCCCTGTCGTAGCTATACCTGCAGCTGCTGAGACCATATGCTGCTCGGAGATACCAAAATTGATAAACGACTCTGGATGAGCTTTTGCAAAATCGGCTAATCGATTGGAATACATGACGTCTGCAGTAAAGACTACTATGTCATCCCGTTCATTACGTATATCGGCCAATACTTTTCCGCTTACTGCCGAGCTCCCTTCACCGTTTGCAATGCTAATATTCCATGAACCTTCTTCCAAACTATTATCAAATTTTTCATGTACGGGATTGTAGACCACGATGGATTTCCTCCTCTACTTTTTTTCGATCTTTTTCCGCCAGGTAACCTAAGTGCCAATCGTTATTTAACTCCATTCCTTCAACGCCTTTACCTTTCAGCGTATCAGCAATGATAACGAGAGGTTTTTCTCTTTTCGTGGATGATATTTCATCAAACAACTCCACTAATTCGGTCAAATTATGCCCATCAACATGACGAGTTTCCCAGCCAAATGCTTCAAATTTTTGGTCAATCGGATTTACTGGCATGATGTCTTCTGTGAAACCGTCTAGTGACATTTGATTCCGGTCTACAATGGCAACCAGATTATTTAATTTCAAGTTGGCTGCTGATAAAATAGCTTCCCAGATTTGTCCTTCATTTAATTCACCATCACCGAGCATACAATATACTTTATAATCTTTATTGCTCATATTGCCTCCAATAGCCATACCAGTCGATACCGAGAGCCCCTGGCCTAAAGAACCTGAACTAAAATCAATCCCAGGGATTTTTCTCATATCCGGATGATCGCCGAATGCGCTTCCAACTCTCGTGTAGCTGTCTAGCCATTCTTTGGGAAAGAAGCCATGATCAGCCAGTACAGGATACAAACCTACGGCTGCATGGCCTTTACTTAGTACAAATCTATCGCGATCTTCCCAATCAGGGTTGTTCGGATCCACGGACATTACATGATAATACAATACCGAAAACAGTTCTGCGCATGAAAAAACGCTGGTATAATGCCCGCTCTTTGCTATATCAATAAGACGGACTGTCTCCAGGCGAATAAATTTTGCTTTTTCTTCTAATTCTCGCACTAACTTTTCATTACTCACTATTTCAGACAAAATATTTCCCTCCTCTTAGTTGGTTCACATTGAGAAAAATATATTCTTATTTTGAACTTTAGTAGATATTATAATAGTTAAATAATTTAGTCAATATTTTTTAAGTAATTTTCAGATAAATAAAGGCCAAGATATTAAATGATAAGCTTTTTACCATCGATGTTATAACAATCAGTTATAGACTATTCATATTTGTCTTATTACCACTTTATCGGCTTCCTCCATGATATAAATGAAATTAGCTAGGAGGTTACACAAATGGTTATTACAGCTCTTATTTTACTTGGTTTTACTGCGAGCACTTATGGAACCATTATTGGTGCAGGCGGCGGATTTTTGTTCGTCCCTGTTTTGGTAATGTTTTATGATATTTCTCCAGAAGCAGCAGCTGCCACCGGCCTGGCTATTGTTTTCCTAAACGCTGCTGCTGGCTTGCCCGTATTTTTAAAACAACACCGGGTTTTGCTTCGAACCGGTTTACTTCTCGCCGCCGGGGCCTTCCCTGGAACCCTGTTAGGAGAAAGACTCGTTCGATTTAGTTCTGAAGCTGTTTTTTACGCCTTATTTGCATGTCTTTTAATCGGCCTCGGTTTATACTTAATTTTAAAAAAAACACCTCAGGCAAAAGATGAAGTAGCAGCAACAGCAGAGAACAGTTATACTTTAAATGAAAAAGAATTAAATGAAGATCAAACGATAAAACTGCCTGTACTGTTAGGTATTGGCAGTATGCTTGGTGTTATTTCTTCGTTCTTTGGTATTGGCGGCGGCTGGCTTCTCGTTCCTATTTTGGTTTATGGCTTTGGGTTGTCATTAAAAGCAGCAACCGCTACTTCGATTTTTGCTCTTGCTTTATATTCTCTCAGCGGTCTTATACCTGGTATTGTAAACAATGCAGTGGATTGGAATATCGTTCTCTGGAGTGGAGCAGGGGTGCTTGCAGGTGCCCAGGCTGGTGCAATTCTTTCAAAAAAAATGAAAGGAACCACCATTACAAGACTGCTTGCGACTGTAGTCATTGTTATAGGAGCTAGTATGATTTTTCAAATGTAAAGGAAGATGTTATCTATGCGCATTCAAACGTTCCAGCTTTTTTGTTACGTCATAGAAGAAGGAAGCATAAGCGCCGCCGCAAAAAGAGCTTATTTATCACAGCCGGCTGTTACAAAAAAAATTAGACAGCTGGAAGAACATTATTCCACCCTCCTTTTTGATCGTGAACATAGTACTGTCGTACTGACCCCCGCAGGTGAAAGATTGTATGATCATGCTAAATTTATCGTAAAAGAATATGAACAGTCGGTAGCAGCTATTGAAATGTTGCGCGGGATCCAAACGCAATCCTTAAAGATAGGTTCGTCTTATACTCTCGGCGAATATGTCCTTCCGGAAATTATCAGCGCTTTTCAACAGGAGAGTCCCTCTTTTCAAATACATTTGTCAATCAGTAACACTCCTGCTGTACTGGCAGATCTCGAAGAAGAAAATATCGACCTTGCTTTTGTTGAAGGAGAAGTACATAATCCCGAATTTGATAAAAAAGTTATTGCAAGCGACAATATTGTTTTGATCGTACCCCCTAACCATCGATGGGCAGAGAAAAAACATATTGTGCCAAGAGAGCTTTTGAACGACCGGATGATTCATCGGGAAAGCACTTCAGCGAGCCGGCAGATTGTTGAAAACCATCTATTTGAAAAAATAAATCTTAACCAATTAGAAAACACACTAGAATTAAGCACGACGCAAGCCATAAAAAGTGCTGTCCAGTCTGGTCTTGGTTATGGTTATGTATCACGTCTTGCGGTAAGACAAGAACTTAAAGCAGGCCTTCTTTATGAAGTGGACGTCAGCGGCATCCACATTCAGCGACCGCTTTGGGTAGCTTCGAGAGTACAGCGTTTTGCTAAAGATTCGATCAGTCAATTTAGTGATTACGTACGTCACTTTTTACAAAAGCGATCCTCTATAGTTTCTTAATAAAACGTTTCGCCTCATCATATTAGATGCTGCTTTTCGTACGTTCACTTTCTCTTGTATACTTTTATTTAGAAATTAATCGCTTGTAAAGGAATGGTGCACATGGACCCTCTTGTCATACTAGCGTTTATAGGAACTGCAGTGGTGCTGACGCTCTCCCCAGGACCTGACATTTTATTTGTTATTGCGCAAAGCATCTCTCAAAATAAACAAGCAGGAATTGCCACTGCGCTTGGTCTCTGCTCCGGTTTGCTTGTGCATATTACAGCAGCTGCGGCTGGAATTTCTGCTATTATCTATCAATCTTCTATTGCATTTTCAATCGTCAAATATGCGGGAGCCGCTTATCTTCTATACTTAGCATGGCTTGCTTTTCGAGATAGATCAAAAACTGGTTTATCTAACGGAACAAGCCCTCTTCAATACCTGGCACTATACAAAAAAGGCATTATTATGAACTTGCTCAATCCCAAGGTATCTCTGTTTTTTCTAGCTCTGCTTCCTCAGTTCACAAGCCCTGCAGCTGGTTCTGTAACAGTGCAAATGTTGATACTTGGACTTGTTTTTCTTGTTCAGGCTCTTGTCATTTTTTCTATCGTTAGTTTCACAGCCAACAAAGCAAGCCGTTTCGTGTTGGAAAACCCTGGAGTTTCCAGACGTATGAATATTATTCAAGGAGGATTATTTACCATCATAGGCCTTCAAATTTTGTTTAGTGAAAAATAACAAGTGCACCGTGAAAATTTTATTGAAAGTCAAGACAATAATTAAAACACTTTAAAGTCACAAGAAAAAGGATAGGTAAGCAGAGACATCGGCTTATCCTATCCTTTTTCTACTACAAGTGACCTCATTCACCTTAGAGTAAAACAAAATCGACTATAATTACCCGTTAGATGTCTAAGAGTGCTTACTACTTATGCAAGTATGAACCCAAAAACCATTTGTAAAATATCCCCCGACTATCACCTCTTTGCATTGTTACCAGCTAAATAATTCCTTTTGTTATAATCGATAAGCGCCCGATTTGTATACCCATTACTTGACATTTCCTACGCTGGGATACGGCAACGATTCGTACCTTTTCATGTCACACGTGAATATTTATCAAGTGTTGTATTTTATCATGAAAACCGAACATAACATCAGTTATGCTTGAATTTTAATGTGTTGCTTTGAAATAAAGTTTGAGCAAAAACACCCTTAACAAAAACTAAACAAAGGGGAATCAGAATAATAGATTATGGTAAATAACACATTATGATCTAAACGCAGCCTGCTGTCGAAAGCTTCTATTACAGGCACCGCCTCCACAACAAAAAATAGTGGTAACAAAAGCCTTTGCAACCAGCCCTTCCCCTTCACGAAAATTCGTTTTTCATCTATCCAAATGGTCTTCCAAAGAAGACTCTCCAGCTACCCTCCAATGACAAGTCTTCCAATTACGATAAAAACTTTCATAGGGCGTCCTTCCTCCACCTGGAGGCTTCCACTTTGACCGTTAAACCGGAAATAGCAGTGTTTCCCCTTTTTATTCGACAACATTTCCCAGGAAAAAATTTATTCTGCCATTTGTCGTAGAAACACCTCGAATAAATAGAACCTCCCAAGCCAGTGTAGAATGCATATAATCTTTTCGCCTGAGGATAATTGGATATCCCGCTTAAACAGGCTTTTTCTCTAAATACAAGGATCTGTTTGGTCTTTAAGACAGCTTAACAGTTCTTTCTCCATTTTCATCCTAATAGAAAGGGCACTATGAACTAATCATAATGCCCTTTCCCATCATTTAATGTCTATCGTATATTCTGAAGAAGAGGATGTCCACGTCTGATCGTTGATGATCAACCCGTCGTCCAGTGCCTTTGGAAAGTAGAGCGTAATCTCCTTATAAGGCAGGATGTAGGAACCGGTGCTTGCTATATTTATTTCTAAGCCGCCAGCGTTAGTCCGGAGTTCCATCTCATTAACCGTATAGATACCCTCTTTATAATCAATGGACACTCCATCATCTTCGTAATGGCTGAACTGGACACTACCTTCCTCCTGCAGAGGAAAGCAAAGATAGCCGCGCTGTTCTCCCTTCTCCATTTTATCTTCTTTATCATCAATCGGAATAATAGAACCAGCCTGCACAAACAATGGCACTCGGTCCATCGGAGCCGCTGCTGTAATCGCCTGGCCGCCGGTATAGAATACTCCGGTATGCCAGTCATACCAGCCTTTCACATTGTTAGGAAGGTAGACGTCAATTTCCCGTACCCCTTTTTCCACGACGGGGGCAACAAGGACCTGTTCTCCTAGCATAAACTGGTACGATTCTTCCAATGTTTTCTCGTCATGACCAAAGTAATAAAACATCGGCTGGATCATCGGTTTATACTGATCGTGTGCGTCTTTCATGAGCTGATACAAATATGGAGTAATGGTTTCCCGGAAATCCATCAGACGTTTGATCGGCTTGATGTGGTCCGGATACATCCACGGTACGTTGACGGAACCGTCGTCATTCCAGGAATGAATAGTGAATCTCGGATGAACGATGCCGTTCTGAATCCAGCGGATGAACAGTTCCGGTTCCGGGGCCCCACCCGCAAAACCGCCGACATCATGTCCGAAGTTATAAACGCCGGACAGGCTTAGTCCAATACCGGTTAATACGTTGTACTTCAACGTGTCCCAGCTCGTATAGTTGTCGCCTGACCAGGTCTGGGCGTATCGCTGCAGACCGGGGCCGCCTGATCTCGTAATTGCATACGGACGCACCGAGGGTTGAAATTCTTTCTGTGCATCCAGCGACGTTTTCGTCATAAGAAGGGAAAGTACCGGACGGCAGTCCTCCATGTTTAATCCGCTACCGAACCCATGTAGTTTTGCCTCCCCGTCCCATATTTCAAATTCATTATTATCGTTCCAAGTAGAATCAATGCCATAGGAAAGGAGCTTCTCTTTTACTTTTTCCTTCCACCATTCGACCGCTCCCGGGTTGGTGAAATCGATATAGGCTCCGAGATCGTCCCAGAACTGAACCAGTTCTTCTTCCTCCCCAGTACGGTTCTTAATAAAATACCCCTTCTCTTTCAATTCCTCATACATCGGGTGATCCTTCAGCAGACACGGTTTAATGTTGGCACATAGGTTCACCCCGTGCTCTTTGTAATACGTGGTGAAACGCTTGGGTTCAGGAAATTTGGTCGTATTCCAGTTGAACACATAACGTTTGCTCTCGATCGATGTATAACCGGAGGATAACTGAAAAGAATGGCATGGAATTTCGTAGTCTTCACAATCCTGAATAAACTGATTCATCTGAACCTGGGCGTCCGGAGCATCGGTGTAGGTCATCGTCGATCCAGAATAACCCAGGCTCCATTTCGGGAAAAACGCTGTTTTCCCCGTTAACCAGGAATACGTTTCCACAACCTCCGCAGCATCCTTTCCGCTGATCATATAGTAATCAAGCGGCCCGGATTCAGCATGATAGTAACGGTAAAAGCCATGATAGTTATCCAGTTCCTTTCCCATATCAAAGACGCTCGTAGACAAATTGTCATAAAACATCCCGTACCACTGCCTGTTTTTTGTCCTCGTCATGAAAAAGGGAATATGTTTATACAATGGATCGGTTAAATAAGGATCATACCCCATCGGGTCCATGTTTTGCATGCGGTACCGGTGACCATGCCGGTTTAACGGTCCGGCCTTTTCCCCCAAGCCGAAAAACATTTCTTCCCTGCATCGTTTCATATAATGAAACCGCCCTCTTCCCAGGGTTCCATCCAGGTTATAGCTTTGTGTATCCCGGTCTCTCGCTATTTCTTTCCAGTCTCCATTCTGCTTTTCATACCAGATGAACTTTAGGGAATCCATAAAAATATATAGTTTTAACTTGGAAGTAAAGAGTTCAAACTCTTGCTCATTTATTTTATTTACAGAATAGGCGGGACACGTGAACGGAGAAAGGTCCAGCCGGTTCCGCCCTTCATACGGCACATCCTCCATCCCCGGGGCCACCGTCCAGGTCGGCAGAGGTTTTTCATTGATGCCTTTTATATATATTCGAAAAATATTTTCTTCCAGAATCCATATCCGGATTTCTGTATCTTCTGCTGCATTGATTAGATGGATGGAGGAAGGTCTTCCCTCCACCCAGCGAAAACGATAAGCATCCATATTCATGCTTTCCTACTCCTTTACAATAAATTAAGCAATTGCGGCAGAAACAGGCTGATCTGCGGAATATAGACGACCAGGAATAACGCAATAATAAGGGCAGCGAAGAATTTCACCAAGGTAGGAATGACCTCCTCTATGGAAACTTTTCCGACACTGCTTCCGATAAACAGCGCACTTCCAACCGGTGGTGTCATAATCCCGATCGCCAGGTTAAAGATGAGGATAATTCCGAAGTGTACCGGATCTACTCCCATCTGCGTCGCAATCGGCAGAAAGATCGGTGTGAAGATCAGTACAGCCGGGGTGATATCCATAAACGTTCCAATGACTAAAAGAATGACCATCATCATAAACAATACGATAATCTTATTATCCGATATGCTTAGAATCGCGTTACTGATTTCTCCGGGGATGCCGGTAATCGTCATCGACCACGACATGACAGAAGAAGCCCCTACCAAAAACAGGACAATCCCGGTCATCGTGATCGATTCTGTTAAAATCTTTGGAATGTCGTGCCAGCTGATGGAGCGGTAAATCAAGGCAAGCAGCGTAGCATAGATGACAGCAACTGCAGCCCCTTCTGTCGCTGTGAAAATACCTGCCACGATACCTCCAATAACAATCACAATCAGCATCAGGCTTGGAATCGCATCCAGAATCACTTTGATCTTTACTTTAAATGGAATAGGATCCGCTACTGGATACTGTTCTTTTTTTGCAATGAAGTAAGCGACTACCATGATCGACAGCCCCATCAGAATTCCAGGAAGATATCCGGCAATAAAGAGCGCAGCAATCGATGTTCCGCCGCTCACAAGGGAATAGATAATTAGTGCTCCACTCGGGGGTATCAAAAAGCCGGTAGGGGAAGAAGCAATGTTTACTGCCGCTGAATAACTTCGTTTGTATCCTTCCTGAGCCTGAAGCGGAGACATGACACTGCCGATTGCAGCAGCTGCCGCCACCGCCGATCCTGAAATGGATCCAAATAACATATTCCCTACCACATTAGTATGAGCAAGCGACCCCGGCAACCGTCCTGCTATTAATTTTGCCAGATTAATCAGGCGGATCGCTATCCCGCCGTTATTCATAATACTGCCGGCCAAAATAAAAAAGATCACCGCCAGCAGGGCAAAACTATTGATGCCGCCGACCATATTCTGGGCAGCTGTAAATAAAATAATATCAAGCGGAACAGCAAGCAATGCTGCCGTCAGTGAGGCAATCCCTATACAAACGGAAATAGGAACACCAATACCTAACAACATAAAAAATGTTGCAAATAATACTATTGCGGCTTGAAACGCCATACTTTCTTCACCTACTCTCTAATGACTTCTCCTTCTGTTTGAGCACTCTGTTCGCGGTTTTTTAGCTCCTTTTTCCGTTCACTGATATTGATAAGCTGAAAAAAGATGATGAGACATCCCGATATTGGCAGAATCATGTACACCCATCCCATTGAGATATTAAGAATAGGTGTCAACTGCCCCATCGTTGAATTTGATAAATCCCAGCCTCCAATAATAAGGACGGCTATACAAAAAGCTATTACCAAACCGTCTATCAACCATTGCAGGGTTAATGCTTTTTTATCTTTCAATTTATTTTTCAGAAACACAATCGCTAAATGTTCATTCACGCTAAACGCATACGCTGCTCCCAGCAGAGCAACCCAAATCAAAAGAAACTTAAGAAGCTCTTCCGTATATACACTGGGATCTCCCAGCACGTACCGGCTGAATACCTGCCAAAATGCTCCCGCTACCATAATTACGGTTAGTATAGAAGCAACAATCATCACAATTCTGCTGATGAGGGTTTTCATTTTATTCAGCATAAATGCCCTCCTTCTCCTGATTATTCCAGCGCTGTTTTAAATAATATGCAGCACTTTTAGGATCCCGTCTCTGGTGAAATGCTCTTTTTGTTTCCGTCCACTCTTATTATTCCTTCCTTTGTCATAAAATCAGCAAAATTCCATACATGTTCTCCTATAAGCCAGCCTAATGTATCAAATATTTCATGATAGGCTCGTAAAAATTCAACCTGAAATTCTTCAGAGAACATGACAGGAGGATATTTATGCATGCCCTGGGGATTGTATCCACTCCATATTCTTTCATCATGACCGGCTTATGGTGATACTGCTTCCATGACAGTAAATGATCTCTTAACACACGTTTTCCTTTATCCAAATTCCCCTGATTGGAATACCATCCAAAATACACCCGATCACATCACATCTACTAAAGAAGATACAAAGCATTTTTGCGGCTCAATCAGTATTAGATTGACATTCATAAGCGGACGGTCATCCCATTTTCTCGTTTCTTCAATCAGTTCTTTGAAATACGCATGTGCGTTTTCTTCCATGGTTGAAGCCTCATTCGCAACACACCACATGACGACAATCGGGGGATTTTCATCCCGGCTGATCAACTTTTTCATGATGGCTTTATTTTATGATGAGCCAGCGTCTGTTCATTCACTTTATCTTCCGCAAACACGCCATCCAATTCTCCAACAGCCAGAACGGCCTGGCCAAGCATCCCTACAGCAGGGGCTTCATCAAATCGTGGTGCTGTTTCAACATTTTCCGCCCATTCTCTTCCACGACTTCTCCAGGAGAAAGCGAGGTCCAGTCCAATTCATTGATCACTTTGATGATGGCAGGTTTTTTCAGTACGTTTCAGCAGATGGCTTATTTCAAATTCAAACGGGAGATAGCCGCCTTTGTGACTTCCCAATTTCCTTCCATTCAGCCCGTAAGCAGCTCCCCCGATACGCAAACACTTGATTATCTTCTTCAATCCAGGAAGGGGAAATAAAATTCCGTTTCATACCAAACATCGCCGATAAAATCCTGAGGAATTTCTTCCGGTAGAAATTCATTAATGCTTGATGGTACGGGAACTTCCCAAAATTTGGGCAGGCCGTGTTTCAGATCTACAGACGCTTTCCAGAAACCTGATAATTGGCTTCTATCCCTTTTGGGTGTTGGTATTGGATATAGCATGAGTCATCCCTTTTCTGTTAAGGAGTGAAAATTTATTGCCTCAGCCGTACAGCCGTGGACAATGAATTCTGAAAAAAACTAACGCAAGGATTCAAACTCATCAAGCAGGTCAGCAATCGCTTCGTCTTCCCGGTAATCTTCAATCATTGGTTCTACCGCTTCGCGGAAAGGTTCCTTATCGACCTCATAGAACTCGACGCCCATTTCTTTGGCTTCTGTTTTTGCTTCTTCCACTGCTTCCGACCAGATTTCTTTTTGGGTTTCTGTCGATTCTTCTGCAGAAGTCTTAATGATTTCCTGCTGATTTTCAGAAAGGGTATTCCATGTGTCTGCACTCATCACAGCGATATCCGGGATACGTGTATGCTGGTCATACGAGAATGCTTTGGCCACTTCGCCGTGATTGCCGGTCGTCAAAGCCGTCGGGTTGCTTTCCGCCCCGTCAATAACACCCTGCTGCAGGCCGGTGTAAATGTCTCCGTATGGCATCGGTGTTGGAGAACCGCCCATCGTTTCGACCATATCGATCTGGGTTTCACTATTCATCACGCGGATTTTCATCCCTTTGAGATCATCCGGATGTTCAATCGGTGTATCCTGGGTATAGAAACTGCGTGCCCCGGAATCATAGTACGTTACTCCGATAAATCCTTCTTCTTCCGTACCTTCATACAATTCCTGCACAGCGTCGGACTCCATGCTTTCAAAGAAATGATCTTCGTCTTCAAATACATAAGGAAGACTAAAGACGGCGTACTCCGAAGCAAAGTTTTCCAGTGCTCCTGCCGAAACCTTCGTCATATCAATACCGCCGTTCTGCACCTGTTCTAGTACTTCATTTTCCGATCCCAGGGTTCCGTTCGGAAAGATTTTAACCGTCATATTACCGTCTGACTTTTCCTCTACACGTTCTTTAAAATCTACCAGACCTTTATGCACCGGATGGTCTTCCCCCAAATTGTGGGCCAGTCTGAGGTCATGTGATTCTTCTTGTTGAGCTGCGCTTTCTCCATCGGAAGAACCGCCGGACGTACTGTTATCCCCTGATGATTGCTCTTCTCCATTTCCACAGGCTGCAGCAAACAGTAACAAGCTTCCAATTCCTAACGCTTTCATATACTTTTTCATTTTACTCTCTCCTTTATCATTGAAACCCTTTTCATAAAATTTATTTTTATATTGGCTTACACTCCAGAATATGCTGAGAATCCACCATCAACCGGAACGACAATGCCGTTGACAAAACCGGAAAAGTGATGATCCACAAGCCAGAGCAGCGTTCCGATGAGTTCTTCCGGTTTTCCAAAACGTTCCATTGGCGTTTGTGAGAGGATTTTATTGGCTCTGGCACTGAATTCTCCATTTTCATCAAATAATAAGTCCCTGTTCTGTTCGGTTTGGAAAAATCCCGGTGCCATCGCATTCACCCGCACCCCTGTGTTCGAAAAATGAACCGCCAGCCATTGGGTAAAATTGCTGATCGCTGACTTGGCACCACTATATGCTGGTATTTTCGTTAATGGCCGGACGGCGTTCATCGATGAAATATTGATAATCGAAGACTCCTCTTCCTTTACCATATCGCGGGAAAACACCTGGGTTGGTATTAAGGTGCCCAGATAATTAAGCTGAAAAAGTTTTTCGACCGCTTCAGGCTCCAGGTCAAAAAAGGTCTGATTGTTTTCATCCTGAAGATCCTCCAACGAGAATCGTTCACTCGTGGTTGTTGCTTTTGGATGATTGCCGCCGGCTCCATTGATTAAAATCTGACACGGACCGAATCTTTCTTTGACTTCCTGATGGACTTCTTCCAATGCCTTCTTATCCAATACATCCACACTGTATCCTAGACACTCCCCCCCTTGCTGTATAATACGCCCCGTGACGTCATCCACCTTTTCCTTATTTCGGGCAAGGACGACAACCTTGGCACCAGCGGCTGCCAGCGCTTCACTGAACACGGAGCCGAGTACCCCGCTGCCGCCTGTAACAACTGCTGTTTTATTTTTCAAATCTACATGAAATGGTAACTGCATACTTTTATTCTCCTGACTTTTCTTCTAGTGTATCGATAATACCGTTTAAATACGCTGCACCTAGGGCCCTATCGTATAACCCATATCCAGGACGACCGGTTTCTCCCCAAATCATCCGGCCATGGTCCGGCCGAATCGGCCCGGAAAACCCGACATCATGCAATTTTTGCAGCACGGCCGTCAGATCAAGAGAGCCATCTTTGATAGAATGAGAGGTTTCCTGAAATGACCGCGGTCCGGTCCATTTCACATTCCTCGCATGGACGAAATAGATACGCCCTTTTGCTGACTCGATAATGCCGGGTAAATCATTTTCTGGGTCAGCCCCGTAGGAACCGGTACAAAATGTGATTCCGTTATTCGGGCTGTCCACCCGATGAAGCATATACTCCACGTTTTCTTTGTTGGTCACCACCCGGGGCAGTCCAAAGATCGGCCAGGGCGGATCATCAGGATGGATGGCCAGCAGGACGTCTTCTTCTTCTGCCACAGGTACTACCTGTTCCAGGAAATAGATAAGATTATCCATGAGCTGCTGTTCAGAGATAAACTGATAAGTGTCCATGATTTTTCTTAAATCCTCGATCTGATAGGAGAGATCCCATCCTGGAAGCATCAGCTCCCCACTTAACGGATCAATATACTGCACCGTTTCTTCGTCGTATTTTAATGAATTCGAGCCGTCCGGAAGCACAGCATCCAGCTCCGAGCGTGTCCAGTCAAAGACAGGCATGAAATTATAGCAGACGGTGCGGATTCCTGCCCTCGAGAGATTTCGAAGGGTTTCTTTATAGTTTTCTATCCATTTGTCCTGAGACGCCGCTCCCATTTTTATTTCTTCATGAACTGGAACACTTTCAATTACATTCAGTTTCAATCCCTGATTTTCAATGGTTTGTTTTAACCGTTCTATCCGTTCAAGCGGCCAGACTTCCCCTGCCGGAATGTCATATACGACGGAGACGATACCAGTCATTCCGGGAATCTGCTGGATCTGCTCCAGCGTTACCGGATCATACTCCCCGTACCAGCGGAAACTCATTTCCATCTTTTGTTCCTCCTTTATCGTTCAACATTTGAAATAACGTTTGGCGTTGTAATAACAAATATCCTGAACGTATTTTTTCAGCAGTTCCATATCTTTCGGAGCTCTTCCCCGATCAACCCAGCCGCCGAGCAGATTACATAATATTCTTCGGAAGTACTCATGCCGGGAGAAAGATAAAAAGCTTCTCGAATCAGTCAGCATTCCGATGAAGTTACTGATTAGACCAGTATTGGCGAGAATTTTCATCTGATTTTCCATCCCGTCGATATGATCGTTAAACCACCAGGCTGTGCCAAACTGTATCTTCCCGGGGACTTCATCGTTTTGATAATTACCTGCCGCTGTTGCGAGGATATAATTATCACGGGCATCCAGGCTGTAGAGCACTGTTTTAGGAAGAACATTCTTTTTCTCTAATGAATCGAGAAAACGAGAAAGCGGTCTGGCAAGCAGATCATCCCCGATCGAGTCAAACCCGCTGTCAGGCCCGAGTTTTTCAAACATCTTTGTATTATTATTCCGCAATGCGCCGATATGAAGCTGCATCACCCAGCCTTTCTCAGCATACATTTCCGCCAGACTAAACAGCGTATAAGTCTTGTATTGCCCGATTTCTTTTGTAGTGAGTTCTTCTTCGTTCAGCCTCTTTTCAAACACGTATTCTGCATCAGCTTTTGCCGCCGGTTCATAAAACATGGCCGTGATACCGTGGTCTGCACTCCGGCAGCCGAGCGCATCAAAATAGTTCACTCGTTTCGAAAAGGCTTTCAACAGATCGTCATACGTTTCAATGGAAAAACCGGCTGCGTGTTCCAACGCTTTCCGCCATTCTCCAAACCCAGCTTTTTCGATCTTCAATCCCTTATCCGGCCGGAACGATGGAGACACCGTGACATCAAACCCTTCCTCATGCAGCTGCTTATGAGCCGCAAGGTCATCGGCCGGGTCGTCAGTAGTGCCGACAAACGTAACGTTGTCCCGTTTCAGCAGCGAACGTACGGAAAAATCGGACTGCTGCAGCTTATCATTGGCTTCTTTCCAGATAGCCGGTGCTGTCGTTTCATCCAGAAGCTCGTCTATCCCGAAATACCGCTGCAGCTCTAAATGCGTCCAGTGATACAGCGGATTGCCGAGAAGTTTCGGAACGGTAGCAGCCCAGGCTTCAAATTTTTCGTAATTGGTTTTATCTCCTGTTATGAAAGATTCATGAATCCCGTTTGCTCTCATCGCACGCCATTTGTAATGATCACCGGCAAGCCAAATTTCTGCAATATCCTTATAATTTTTATCTTCAAGAATTTCTTCCGGCACTAAATGATTGTGGTAATCAATGATCGGCATCTGTTTCGCATAATTGTGATAAAGTTCTTTCGCCGTTTCTCCTTCCAGCAGAAAGTCTTCTGAAATAAACGTTTTCATAAATACGGATACCTCCCGTAACTTTAAAAGGAAAAATCTAGTTTCTCTATAATTTATTTGTTTACTAAACAAATTATTAATTTTATACTATATGTAAGCGTTTCATTTTTCAAGACGTTTTTAAAATTTTTTATAGCAAAGTCCCAGTTTTTGTTTATAATAAGGCTGACATTTTATGAATGAGGAGGAAGAGATCGTGGATACAGGAGATGCGAGTTACATTAAACAATTGAACCGCAGAATATTAATAGAGGAAATTATAAAAAATATTTCCTTATCAAGAAGTGACTTATCCCGCAATACCGGGTTAAATAAAGCTACTATTTCTGTTCAGGTGAATGAGCTGATTAATGAAAATATTGTGATAGAAAAAACGGAAGGAGAATCAGTGTCTCGCGGACGAAAACCGATTCTATTGGAAATTAACGGCGGAGCCGGTTATAGCGTAGGGATCGATATTGACGAACACAGCATTCTATTAGCTTTTTGCGACTTAAAGGGAGAATTGTTCCACAAAACCTGGGTCCCATTAGAGACTATAGATTTCGAGGAAGTCATGGAACAACTCATGAATCATCTTACCCCTGCCATCACCCAATTTAACGAACAATACAAGCCAATTGGGCTGATCGGAATCGGAGTAGGGGTTCATGGTATTGTCAGCAATGAAAATGAAATTATTTATACACCAAAGCAGCAGTGGTCCCGCCTTCATGTAGAAAACGTGTTAAAAGAAACCTATAATAAGCCCGTATATGTAGACAATAATGCCAATTTATGCGTGTTTGCCGAACAGGTGTACTATGAACATATTCCAGATTTATTCTGCATCACGCTGTATTCCGGGATAGGCCTTGGCATCATAAATAATCATAACATCTACCGCGGGTACCAGGGATTTGCCGGAGAAATCGGCCATATGATCGTGGAGCCAAAAGGCATCCCCTGCCCTTGCGGCAATAAAGGATGCTGGGAACTCTATGCTTCGGAAAAGGCTTTAAAAAAACAATTAAACGAAAAGTACCCTGAGTTATCTCCTCAGGAATCCATTCAGCAAATACTAGAAGAAGGCGTAGACAGTGAAGTGCTGGATTACTATTTGGATTATTTATCGATTGGACTGAACAACATTATCAACATTTTTAACCCGGAAAAAATTATTTTAAACGGAGCGTTTATCAATGGCCACACGGATTTCATCAATAACCTGGAACGGAAATTGACGTCAAAATTCAACAATTACCTTCAGATCCGCGCTTCCTTTTTAGGAGATAACGCCTGCGCTCTAGGCGGTGCAGCGGTGGCGCTGAAAAACTTTTTCGGGGTCAATATGCTGAATCACGTCAACTACCACTATTTTAAATCGGATTTGCTGGAGATATAAAGACTTCGATATCCCTGATTGCAGTGGAGAGGGGCGGACAGCCATGTATTTATTTTAGCAGCAAGACGTCCTTTCAACCTCCACAAACGCTTTTTCAAGACGACAGCGGAATTGATGACCGTGAAAACACACCCGGGTGCTGTTTAAACGATTTTAGTAACAGTTTTCTATTCCATTATTGCCGGTGCACATAATTAAACAGCAGAAAAGCCATCGTAAGGGCTTCCTCTGTTTTCGGCTTTTCTTCACCGCTCTGAACATGATAGTGATAGCGCATAAAGGCTGAACGTTTCCCTTCCCTTAACACATCCCCATTATTGGTGGAAAGATTGCAGCAACAATCATTTCCGAAATTGGGGAAATCGATCAGTTTAATCATCCTAAACATTTGTCCGTTATTGACCTGAAAATTGGTTTGAAATCCTGCGAATACGCGAGCATTTGTCAGAAATTTGAATATACCTGAGGGAGTTTAAGTGTAATACTTCACAAACAATCTTTAATTAGTATTCTGAATCTTACTGTCTCCTCAACAATCTGACCCGTTTGCGGATTAAAAACAGGTGACAGTATCACCTATTTAAACACCTTAAAACGATTGGCTGCCCATTTTTCATTACGTATATTAATCAAACGTTTGATTAATTACTCAAGATATTAATCCGTTTGTTTTCATCCTTAAGGAACCAACAAGCCATATCCTGAATAGATAACATCAGGTGAAAATCCTGTCCTTCCTTGATTCATAGCAATGATTGTTTGCGCGGATACATCAAGTTTCCTGCTTATACTGGCTAAAGAATCACCAGATTCAACGACGTACACCCTCGCCGGTATTTCAACCATATCAAATGCCTGTAATAATTCCGGACTTTCGATCTGCGGATTAGCTTCAATAAGCTGGTTGACTGGCATTACAAAACTGCGCCCGATGGACTGTAGTGTATCTCCGGGCTGCACGAAATAAACGACCTGGCTGCGCGGGTTGTATGGATAAGGAACAATAATCCGCTGTCCGGAAAATATTAAACCAGGGTCCGTAAAAGGCGGATATAGGACATTTATAAGAGTAATATCAGAAACATTGCTACCTAACCTGTTCGCTATGCTGTATAAGGTATCTCCCGACTGAATCGTATATACAAAATACGTTCCTCTTCGAACAATAGCCACATACTTTCCTCCTTTGCTGACATATGCCTACTACAGCATAATCTACAAAGGCATGACCGGTTACAATTAATTCAACCACTCAATAACCACCTGGACAAAAGACAGGTCGGATCATTGCGTTATCTTGTCCTTCTCCATGAACTTTTGGGCTGACCAACATGTTTATTAACTTATTTTAATTGATAGACAACATCAACATACTGCACCACTTCTACTTCTCCCGCTTCCACCGAAGTGCCATTTGGCTCAGCAGTATCTTGTGCAGCTGACTGTTCTTCTGCAACTTCTTGCATTGGAAATTGGATCTGGGCATCCCCTTCAGCAATCTGCAGTACTTCCCCGCTTTCTTTTCCAGCACTTTCTGCCATCGCTGCTGCTTTTCCTTTCGTTTTTTCAATAGCTTTTTGTAATGCTTGCTGTTCTGCCTCCGATTCATCTTGCAAGGCAAAACGCGTTTGCTCTATCCGATTGGCTCCTGCCTTGGCCACTGCATCCAGCAACTCCCCAACATTATCAATTTCTTCATATTCCACCTCAAGAATATGCTGGGCACGGAACTGTTCCTCACCTTCTTGGCCTGGCTCACGATAAGGATAAACACCAACATTAGCAGTCTGTATATTTTCTTCCTCCACACCAAAATCCTTAAGCTGCTCTCGGACCCCATTCATTTGCTCACTCACTTTACTTTGCGCTTTATCTGCTGAGGAATCGGCTGCTTCTGCTCCCAAACGAATATGAGCCAAGTCCGGTGTCACACTGACGTTCCCTTCTCCCCTGACGACCAGTGTACCCTCCTGTACGGTTTCTTCTGCACTTACTGCATCTGTGTCATCAGCAGAACCATTAGCGTCCGACAAATAAAGCAGTCCCGCGCCTGCAACGGCAGCTGCTAATGCTGCCAATTGTATTATTTTCTTTTTATCGATAAAAACCCCTCCTCATTTCTTGTAATACTGGGAACACAAATTCATAAAAAGTGGAATTTAATGAAATTTCTTCTACTTTCTCTGTCGTAAAAATTCAAAAAAATGTTACATGTATACACTTTTTTAATAAACGTTATGTGAATTTTTTGAGGAGCTGTCCCATCTTTCGTTAAAACCCGGCTATTAACAAGACTATAACAATGTCCATTATAGCCGTGGCTCAATTATATGAATTGCATAACATAGTGTAGTGCTTTGTATGAAGTTGAGGTAAAAAAAATGAAAAATTCATTTAGAAATTTTGATGAATATCAATTATTAAAAGTTCTTCAATTGGCCTATGAGTTAGGAGAAAACAACAAAAGTATAACACCAAAAGAAATGGTCAGCTTTCTAAGTACTGAATTAAAAAAATTTTGTGAATGGAAAGGAAGTGAAAAGATGATTCCTCCACATGGCGGCATTTTAATACAGCAAATTGCAGAAAATCATGAAAAAAAAGAATGGTTGAACAAAACAAAAAACATGGAAACTATAACCATCTCAAAGGAAACGTTATCGGATCTTGAATTAATTGCAAATGGAGCCTATAGTCCTTTAGATGGGTTTATGAATAAAAAAGACTATATGAGTGTATTAAAAGACATGAGACTGTCTAATGGTTTAGTTTGGAGCCTCCCTATTACACTAGCCGTTTCAAAAGCAGAAGCTGATCGTTATAGACCTGGAAATGATATAGTTTTGAGAGGTGAGGACGGAACTATCTATGCTATTTTTCACTTTAAAGAAAAATATAAATATAATAAAGAAATGGAAGCAAAACATGTCTACGGTACTACAGACAAAAAACATCCCGGCGTTAAAAAACTGTACGAAAAAGGGGATGTATATCTTGCCGGTCCCATCATTCTTTTAAACCGTCCGTCACATCAACCTTTTAACGAATATTCGCTTGACCCTATAGAGACAAGAAATATATTTAATAACTTAGGTTGGAAAACCATTGTTGGTTTTCAGACCCGAAATCCTATTCATCGAGCACATGAGTATATACAAAAATCTGCTTTAGAAATGGTAGATGGCTTGTTCGTTCACCCTTTAGTGGGGGAAACAAAGAAAGATGACATACCGGCTAATATTCGTATGGAAAGTTACCATACCCTTCTAAATAATTATTATCCTAAAAATAGAGTTCGGCTGGCGATTTTTCCAGCTGCAATGAGATATGCCGGACCAAGAGAAGCCATTTTCCATGCTCTCGTAAGAAAAAATTATGGATGCACCCATTTTATTGTTGGAAGAGATCATGCAGGAGTGGGAGATTATTATGGAACGTATGAAGCTCAACAAATTTTTGATACATTTTCATCCGATGAAATTGATATATCCATTTTAAAGTTTGAGCATGCTTTTTATTGTAAGAGTTGCGAAAACATGGGTACTTCCAAAACATGCCCGCACAAATCAGAAAATCATATGCATTTGAGCGGAACGAAAGTAAGGGAAATATTACGACAAGGTCAAAAACCACCTAAAGAGTTTACCCGGCCAGAAGTAGCAGAGATCCTTATTAAAGGATTAAAGAAAAAATGACGCTCACTTCCATTGTTCTAGAAAAAGGATCTGGTTTGTCATGACATGGGAAATGGTTTTTGTCTTATTTACAGTCGGATGTATGATGTGTGGATTATTTTTCGAGATAGCAAGACCTGCTCTTATTATTTTTTTGACGCTAACTTTTTTTACTATAACTGGGATCATAACACCACAAGAAGCTGCACAAGGGTTTTCTAATCAAGCAATGCTAACGATTGCAATGCTGTTTATTATTGCAGGTACCATAAAAAAAAGCGGAATCATAGACCGCCTTATTACTAACCTATTAAATTCTCATGACTCTACCCAAAAAGCATTGTTAAAAATGATTATACCATTTTCCGGATTTTCAGCTTTTTTAAATAACACACCTATTGTCATTACATTAACTCCCGTTATTCGAAATTGGTGTGAAGCGAACAAAATCTCACCGTCTAAATTTTTAATACCGTTATCCTATGCAACGATATTAGGGGGAACTATAACTTTAATTGGAACATCTACAAACTTAATTGTGAACGAATTAATGCTAAAAGAGGGATGGCAAGGGTTTTCTATTTTCACTCTAAGTATAATCGGATTACCGATTACTATCTTAGGTATTATTTATCTCATTACGATCGGACACCGCATTTTACCAAATCATAAAGTGATGACAGAAATGGTTAAAGAAAAATATCGTGAATACCTTGGTGAAGTGTTAATCGATAAAGGTTGCCCCCTTACCCATTGTACGATCAACGAAGCTGGTCTACGAAACTTAAAAGGTATCTATTTTATTTCGATTATACGTGGCAATGAAAGAATTACTCCTATAAAAAGTACTACTATTATAAAACCAGGTGATCGCCTTATTTTCACCGGGGACCTTTCTACTATTTCAGAAATCCAAAATATAAAAGGCATTCATCTCGAGACAAACACCTGCCCTCCGCTAGATGAATTAAAAACGAACAAAACAAAACTTGTCGAAGCGGTTGTTTCTCATCACTCTTCGCTCTTACACAAAAAAATTAAAGACACTCAATTCAGAGCTAAATATGATTGTGCAGTTATTGCTGTACATCGGAGTAATGAACGGATAAAAAGTAAAATCGGAGACATTGTCTTGAAACCGGGAGACACCCTTCTATTAATAACCGGTCCTGATTTTCAGAAAAGTGGAATTGAGCATGATTTTTATGTAATGACCCATGTTTCTCAAAACGTTTACACTAAAAGCGACAGAAAAAAAGGCTGGATTTCTATTTCTATTTTTTTCATCATGCTCTCTCTAGTGTCCTTCCATGTAGTCTCTATGTTTACAGCTGTATTAATAACTACAACATTATTATTACTCTTTCGAATCATAACACCTTCCGAAGTAAAACAATATATTCAATTTAACGTTTTAATGATAATTGCATGTTCGCTAGGAATCGGAACCGCTCTATCTACTACCGGTACAGCTCAATGGATCGCAAACAAACTTGTTCTACTCATCGAACCTTTCGGTGTAATTGCCATGTTAGTTACTGTTTATATCATTACTAACATCTTTACAGAGTTTATTACAAATAATGCAGCTGCTGTGATAATGTTCCCTATAATTATAGAAATTTCTAATCAAGTTCAAATAGATCCATTTTCGTTAGCAGTGATTGTAACCATTGCTGCTTCAGCCAGTTTTATAACCCCTATTGGTTACCAAACTAATTTAATCGTTTATGGACCCGGGGGCTACACTTTTAAAGATTATATAAAAGTCGGTATTCCTCTCAGTTTTTTGGTGATGGTTACTACTATTCTTGTTGTATATGTAACTTGGATATAAGAAGAAAGGGATTTTTATATATGAAATCAAAAAACATTACGTGGCATTCCGGACACGTGCAAAAAAAGAATCGTCAAACATTAACTAAAAACAAAAGTGCTGTTCTATGGTTTACAGGGCTTTCCGGTTCAGGAAAGTCTACTTTAGCTGTGGAAGTTGAAAAAAAATTATTCGATGCTGGTGTGCTGTCTTATCGTTTAGATGGAGATAATATAAGATACGGTCTTAATAAAGATTTGAGTTTTCGGCCTGAAGATAGAAAAGAAAACATTCGAAGAATCGGAGAAGTATCCAAGTTATTTGTTGATGCGGGAATTCTTACACTCGTTTCTTTTATATCACCTTATCAAACAGACCGAAATATGGTAAGAGCGCTTTTAGAGAAAGATGAGTTTATCGAGATATATGTAAAATGCGACCTTTCAGAATGTGAAAAACGAGATCCAAAAGGTTTATATAAAAAGGCAAGAAATGGCGAAATAGGCCAATTTACCGGCATTCACTCCCCATATGAAGAACCAGATCAACCAGAAATCATTGTAGAAACAGACAAACAGAGTGTTAATGAATCCACTCAACAAATCATGAAATTCTTAAAAAAGAATAACTATATTTAAAGCTCTTATCTTATAAGCCAAGCATGGTTAGCCAAAATGCTTGGTCTTTTTATCTCCCGTACACATTCCGTATAACACTACATATCATATGTAGGAATGTTATGTAGTATAAAGGAGCGAGTTATTTATGAAATCAGCCTCTCCAGAAGTCTCCATTATTTTCCCTGCTAAAAATGAAGGCGATAATGTTAAAAAAACACTGGATTCCTTATTCGTAACCCACTCCAATTACCACTATGAAGTAATTGTAGTAGATGATGGCTCAAATGATGGATGTTGTAATTTTATTAAAACTTATTCTAAACGCAATCACATTAAGCTTATACGAACAGAAGGAATCGGAGCAGCAAACGCTAGAAACCTTGGAGCAAAAAACGCCAAGGGTAAGTATTTCGCTTTTTGTGACGCTCATTTATTTTTCAAAGATTATTGGATCGATAAATTATTAAAACCTTTAAGAGACGGTAAAACAGATGCAATTTGTCCAGCTATTGCCGATGTGAATAATCCTTCTTCTATAGGTTACGGCCAGTCCCTCAAATCAAACCTTGGTGTATATTGGAAGGGAAAATGTCAAAACATCTCCGATACAGCTATACTGCCAGGTGGGTGTTTTATAATTTCACAGTCAATTTTCAATAACGTTGGCGGGTTTGACACGGGGTTTAAAAGGTGGGGATTTGAAGATATTGAACTTTCCATTAAACTATGGTTATTTGGTTATCGATGCAGCGTTCTCCCAAGTGTTACAATTTTACACTTATTTAGACAATCACACCCCTACCAATTAAGCAGTCATCATATTAATTATAATTTATTGAGAATGGCCTATTCCCACTTTAATCAAAGCCGCATAAAAAAATGTAAAAACTTAATCAAAAAAGAAGACCCCAAAAAAGTCGAGAAATACGTACTAAAGGACGGAGTGTTACATCAACGGAATGCTTACATTAAAAGAAGAAAGCATGATGACACTTGGTACTTCAATCGATTTAGCATCTCATTTTAACGAGCCTTATGATGGTTATCATAAAAATAATTAAATAAGGGGCTGAAATATGGGTAATAAGATAAATAATCCAGCTGATAAACTTGCGATCTTCATGCATATTCCTAAAACTGCTGGCACTACACTGCTCCATTTATTCAAAAAAAATTATATAGAAAAAGAACGACGCGTTTATCCCTAGGTCACTAGGAGAAGAAATCTGAAGTCTTATATACATGAGTCATGATCTGCTTGTTAGCCACACCACCTCAATCCCTATACTGAATTTTGCCGTTAAGCGAGTGAACTTGGTTTATATTATGACTGAGCTGACGGGGACAGTAGAAACATGAATAAAATTGATAAAGCTGTCGCCTAACCACTGCAACAGTGGCTGCCAGGTTTATCTGCTATAAGGAATGGTAGTGCCTGGTCATTGTTATTAGTTTCATTATCAATCAGTATCCTGGGAAGTCCACGGCAAAATAGTGGCTCGCTTCTATCAGACGAACTTTTACTATATCCGGAATACGTCGGATATGCTTGCAAAATGATCGCGATAACTCCTGAAGCAATGCCTGTTGCCATCGATGTTCCTGTTAAGGTGAAATAGTTGTTCCCGACTCGATTGTTTGGCAGTTCATTAGCTAACGTTGAATTAGGTAATATCAGAGATACGATATTCGTACCAGGAACAGCTACATCTGGTTTTATAAAACCATTAACGGTTGGTTTACTACTTGTATATGGAGCAGGAACATCATCACTTATACTAATTGTATTTCTGTCATTTGTTACCCCCTATTGTTTTTTAAATCACCGGATCACGCTAAAATGTCCGCTCGAGCAGCCCCGTTTCCTGCTATGGCACCTGCCACATGAGTCCCATGGCCGTTGTCATCATATGGAACGGTCCGTCCATTAACAAAGTCTCTGAAACCTATAATTCTATTGGTTGGATAAATTAAATCGTAATGCCGGTAAATACCAGAGTCAATAACTGCAACAGTAACACCATTTCCGGTTAAATTATGCCTGTTATTGGCATTTTTGGCTCCGATAGCAACCGTGGCTATATTTAAATTTATATGAACCTCATAATCGTGATGAACATGTTTCACGATTGGGTGGTCGATAAGCTTTTTTAATGTTCCTTTGCAAAATTTTCCGGTTATTTGTTTTATCTCCTTCAAATGATATTTTGGTTCGTCTGTCTCTTCTAAAGAACATAGCTGAGAAATATCAACTGTTTTGCAGTCATCTTTTAAAATAATCACCACAGCTAAGTTTTCTGTACTATTATCTTGTTGAACAAACTGTTCAACGATTGGATCGTTTTGTTTAGCCAACTAAAAAAACTCACCTCTTATAAAATTGACATATATCTTATAATAAGTCAGAAAAACAAACACATATAAACATCCGACGCTTGTCAAAAGTGGAAAAACGATATGAGTTTCTAGTACAGCTTAAATACATTTATTAAAATTAAAATTATTAATTCTAGTTTCTCTTTAACTTCTAGAAATGAGGCAATTTCACGCTTGAGCTATTAAGCTTGGCCTTTTTGTAAGAAGTTTTTTGATAGGTAGTATTAAAACTCCTCACCTTTGGTATTTCTCGTCAGCGCCAAACTCTTTACACCTTGCTTTCTCACTCGCCCTAGTGTACATTCCAACCCCCTTCCCCTCATATTGGATTACCTTTTTCCATTAGGATAAAAGCCACTTTTCTGTCTTTGTTAAGTCATCGGTCTAGGACAAATTATTTTTCATTTCATATCTTATTTATAAAGCCTCAACTTTATGGAGGGGTAATACAATGAAAGTTATGACAATTTTAGGTACTAGACCTGAGATTATTCGACTTAGTTTAATTATGAAGCAACTCGATCATTCATCTAACAAACACATTATCGTTCATACTGGACAAAATTTTACATCCACCCTAAATGATGTATTTTTTGATCAACTCCGGCTTAGAAAACCAGATTATATATTATTTGATAAGCAGCAGTCCCTAGGTGAACAGCTTTCAAGAATGTTTTTAGAATTAGAAAAAATTTTATTAAAAGAGAAGCCTGACAAAGTATTAGTGTTAGGGGATACAAACAGTGCATTAGGAGCAATATTAGCAGAACGAATGGGGATCCCAGTTGTTCACATGGAGGCAGGTAATCGCTGTTTTGATTGGCGGGTGCCAGAGGAAAAAAACCGGCGTATTGTTGATGCCGTTTCAAGCTTCAACCTCCCTTATACCCCAAATAGCAAGGAACATTTGCTTCAAGAAGGAATCGCCAATAATCGTATCATGCTATCTGGTAATCCTATATATGAAGTGCTTGAACACTATAAAAAAGAAATAAACGAAAGTGGCATTTTAAAAAAAATTAATCTGAAACCGCATGATTATTTTCTAGTTACTATCCATCGAGCAGAGAATGTTGATGAAATGAAAAATCTAATAGAGATTACTAATGGATTAAATGCTGTCGCTGAAACCTTTAATAAAAGAGTTGTCTGCAGTTTACACCCAAGAACAAAATCCAGGATGAAACAAATGAATGATGTAGAGTTACATCCTCTCATTGAATTTTATGAACCATTCGGCTTTTTTGACTTCGTTAAGCTAGAACAGTTTTCATATTGTGTGCTGACCGACAGCGGAACAGTTCAAGAAGAATGTTGTATATTTCATGTTCCTACAGTCACTGTCCGAACAACAACTGAAAGACCTGAAACTATTGATTGCGGCAGCAATATGTTATCAGGGATAAATAAGTCAAATATTCTTGACTCTGTAAAAGTTATGACAAACCATTCAAAAACATGGGTATGTCCGGATGGATATACTGACACAAATGTTTCAGACAAAGTCGTTAAGTTTATTCTAGGGGGTGCAAATTTTGTTTTGTAATAAGACCATCTTAATAACTGGTGGAACTGGTTCATGGGGGTACGAATTAGTTAAACAACTTTTGGATAAAAATCCAAAAGAAATTCGTATCTTTTCAAGAAATGAATTTACTCAAGTGGAAATGAAGCACAAATTTGATAATAACAAAAAACTATCCTTTATTATAGGGGATATTCGCGATAAATCAGCATTGAGTGAAGCTTGTAAAGGAGCAGATTATCTTTTTCATCTTGCTGCATTAAAACACGTTCCTGTTTGTGAAGACCAACCTTATGAAGGTTTAAAAACGAATGTTAATGGTACTCAAAATGTTATTGAGGCTTCTATTGAACGTAATATTAAAAAAGTCATTTACATTTCAACAGACAAAGCAGCCAACCCTACAAACTTCTATGGTTTTACAAAAGCACTAGGTGAACGTTTAATCATTCATGCAAATACGTTAACGGAAGATACAAAATTTATTTGTGTACGTGGGGGAAATGTTCTAGGGACAAATGGAAGTGTAATTCACGTTTTTAAAGACCAAATACAAAAAAAATCTAAAATCGGAATAACAGATAAACGAATGACAAGATTCTTTTTAACACTAGAGGATGCAATTAAACTATTATTTAAAGCATCCTATGAAAGTATAGGCGGCGAAATTTTTGTCATGAAAATGCCAACATGCAAAATTTTGGACCTAGCCAATATATTAATAGAAGACTCAGGAAAACCAAATGTCATCATCGAAGAACTCGGCACTCGCCCTGGTGAAAAGTTACATGAAATTTTATTAACCGAATATGAAAGTAATAAAACAGTCATTTATGATAAGGAATATTATGTCATTTTACCAGCTATAAATATTGACGGATTAAACGATCATTACTCTAGCTACCCTCCTATTAACCTGGATAATTACAATTCAAATCATTCCTTAATGACTAAAAATGACATTAAAGATATGTTAAAAAAGGGAGGGTTTATCTAGTGAATCTATTGATCATTGGCGGTAAAGGCATGGCAGGTCATATGATCACAGATTACTTTCAGCAACAAAACTATGAAGTACATTACACTTCGAGAAACCCTTCTGATAATAGAAGTATAATCTTGGATGTTTGGGATCTCGAGGCACTAGACACAGTCATTGAATCAATAAAACCAGATATTATTATTAATTGTGTTGGTTTATTAAATGATGATGCAAGCAAAAATAGAGAAGCATCCTTTTATATTAATAGTATCTTTCCACATCTACTTGCAAAAAAAGCAGATCAATACCGAAGTAAATTAATCCACATAAGCACTGACTGTGTTTTTTCAGGAGATCGCGGCGGTTATAAAGAAAATGATAGACCTGATGGTACCTCTGCTTATGCTATTACGAAGGCACTTGGAGAAGTAAAAAGTGAGAAACATTTAACTATCCGGACTTCCATTATAGGACCAGAATTGAAAGAGAATGGGATTGGCTTATTTCTTTGGTTTATGAAACAAAAAGGAACAATTAAAGGGTATAAAAATGTAATGTGGAATGGAGTTACAACCTTAGAACTTGCTATAGCCATTGAAGAAATGATTAAAAATAAAGTGTCTGGTTTATATCATCTTGTCTCTCCCAGTAAGATTTCTAAATATGATCTATTAAAACTCATTCAAAATATTTTTTATAAAAATGATGTGACCATTATTCCAGATCACGAAATTGTATTAGACCGAACGTTAATTAATACCAGAAAGGATTTTTCATATTTTGTTCCAAGTTATGAAAAAATGATTACAAACCTCAAAGCCTGGATGGATCGCCCATGAAAAGTAAATCTAAATTACTCATTACAGGAGCTAATGGTTTTACAGGTCAACATGCGTGTAATCATTTTTCAAAGCAAGGAATCGATGTTATTGCCGTTGTAAGAAACAAAAACAATGCAAAAATAAACAATGTAAAAGTAGAGTGTTGTGATCTAACAAATCAAACAAGTGTTAAGGAATTGATTTATAAGGTAAAGCCTGAATATATCCTGCATTTAGCTGGTCAAAATCATGTAAAGGAATCATGGGTTAATCCAATTATGATAATGGAAGCAAACGTGATGTCTTCATTATATTTGCTTGATGCCTTACGAACGGAACATCCATCTTGTAAAGTTGTTATTGTTGGTTCTGCTCTTCAATACGATATTCTACAAGATAAATACCCTCCCCATCCTTATAGTTTAAGTAAAACGCTTCAAAGTCTAGTTTCAGAGTCTTGGTCCAAATTATATAATTTGGATATTATTATTGCTCATCCTAATAATCTTATTGGACCTGGGCATTCCAAAGGCGTTTGTTCACTCATCGCACAAGAAATTGTTAAAACAGAAAATGAAATGCCAGCGAAACCGATTACAATCAGTGATCCTTGCATTCATAGAGATTTTCTTGATGTTAGAGATGCAGTAAAAGCATATGAAACCCTTTTTAAATACGGAAACAATAATGAAATTTATAAAATTGCATCGGGGAAAAGTCATTCACTTGGCCAATTGGTTTCTAAGTATCAATCGTTATCCCCCAAAGAAGTCCCTGTTACTGTAAACAAATCTAACACGAAAGAGGCCCCGATCCGAGTAGATGTTTCAAAAATGAAAGCATTGGGATGGGTTCCCGGCATTTCATTTGAAACTTCGTTAAAGGACATTTTGACTTTCTATCGTCAGCTAGAAGATCAAAAAGACTAATTTGCACAACAAAGGGCTGATCCAAAACTTAGAGAATGTAGAACAGGCCTAGCTGTATAACTGATAGTATGTTTTTGCATTAGAAAAACTTGGCTTACCGCCAAGTCCAAATGGCGGAAGCCGTAGTTTTTTTCTTATACTTTGATCTTTTAGCAAAGTTAAACTTTCCTAAAGTATAAAGAAAAACCGACGATACGCAATATATGTCGGTCTTTTTATGCTTATTCCATTAAAATTGTTAATCGCATAATCTTTGTGAAATTATTCGAAGCATCAAAATAGAGCACACCTTCTTATTGCTTATAGATTATGGGATAATCTCCTCAAGATCTAAAGAGGAGGTTTTGCGATAAGCCCAGCTGAGCGGATAAAGGTGTGGGAGAAGCGTATTGCCGACTTTCAAGTAAGCGGGCTAAGTGTCCCAAAATGGTGTACGATGCAAAATGACATTTCTGTTCCTCAAATGCGGTACTGGCTAAGGAAATTAACGAATATAAGAAAAGAAGCGCACGATATTCTTCTGCTTCCACTTGGATGGCTGTCGAGGTAAACGAAGCCTTTTCTCCTTCTAATGGATCCTTACCTATCCATGTAGGATCAGCCACCATCGAGGTGAGACCTGGCTTTGCCCCCGTCTTATTATCGGACGTTATCAAGGTATTAAAAGCCTCATGTTAAACGAAGCGGCTGTCGAGCGTGTCTTCTTGGCACGGGGGAAGCACCGATTTACGGAAGTCATAGACGGATTGGCAGTGATTGTGCAGGAAGGATTCGAACTCGATCCTTTCTCGCCTGCCTTGTTTGTATTTTGTAACCGCAAACAAGACAAACTTCAGATTCCACCACGCGATAGACACCCTTGCCTTTGGCTAGCGGTTACAACGACCTTCACCGTTCGGGACTTGAACCCTAAAGCGTGTGCGCATGCCGGGCACACAAAGATAATCCCCATCTCTTTTAAAGGTGGGGATTATTTGACGCTTACACCTTTTGGCATTAAGTTGTAATTGCCAAGCCTGTAAAAGTCACAGGTCCCACAATGTCGGCGTTAGTAGTAACTGAGCTGGTTGTCAATTCTGCTGTCAGCGTATATCTATGGAATCCTGGTGGAACATTTAGATCGACAAAACTGATTGGGACGTTAAAGAACTCTCCTGCAGCTATGGGTGAAGACAGAGTGCTACCAATAACGGCTGTATCCCGTATGACTTTAAACAAGACCTCTGGAGTACCCAATGTTGATCTTAAACCGACTGAACCAAATAAAACCACGTTTGTATTACTCGTGAAAGTAGTCATTCCAAAAAGTGCTACTGAAATGGGAGTCTCTGACACACTTCTGCTTATAGAATCGTTGAAGTTTGTAGGGACACTGGATTGATAGTTTACCAATTCTTTCGCCATTAAATATCCCCCCTTTTCTTAATAGAATTAATATATTATATGAAAAGACAATATCTTTCGATTATACTTGAGTACAAAATATCAAAAATGTATGTTTTTCCTACATGACGGATATTTTTTATGAAAGAAATACTGTTAAATTTTTGATTGAAAATAACAATAGTTTCAAAGCAATTATGAAAAGAATATTTCCTGATAGAAGGATAATACATTCTAATTAAATGGATTAAATGAGGGGTTTAGGAAAAAGAATAGCATCAGCATTTTGATTGATAATTGATTGTGCTGATTGCAACCAGTATTGTGCAGCAGCAACTGAACCTAACCCTTGGACTTTTTAGATTAGCTTGCCTTTATAGTTCATTTTTCTTATAGGGGGAAGAAAAATATTGTCGGACAAACAATAATAACACGTTGCTATGTTATTTTAGAGTAGGAGGGAAATTGCCATCTGTCTAGATAATAGTGGCTGTTTTACTAGTTCACTTGAGTATTCATAGAAAACACGATATCCTCCAGATGGTATTGTAGGACAACCAGGGAGGATAAAGGTAATTCTTATAAACGTCAAAATCTAGTCATTTTGGGTTTTTTACTCTAATTTGACAGAATTTAGCGATTTTGTTTTGAACTAACTTCCTAGATACCTTTTACATTTAATCAAGAAGATAAATCTATCTTTACCAGTTATAGTCCTTTTCATAGCCCAATTCAATCAACAGTTTACCAGCAACTCTTTTAAAATGTTTTTTTATTTTTTCATCAAATTCTTCTTTCCAGTTACCTGATTGTCCCTTTCGAAAAGTTACGGACTTAATAGGATCAACATTTTCTTGCATATTTTTTATTAATAAATTAATTCTTTCTGGATTATTTTCTATTTCTAGGTACCTGATTATTTCAGCTAACACTTTCCTTTGCGATTGTTTAGACTTAACGAGACTTTCATAGGTTATAGGAAGAACATGATCTGCATATTTCCATTCGATGAAATTTCGATACCACGAATTAATGTCACCCCTGTATACATAGTCTGTCTTAAATCCATTTATAAATGCTAATAAACGTTGTTTAACATTCATATTATTTTCAATAAAGAACCGATGGGGTGGGGTATTTTTTAATTTCATATAGAAATAGGCATAAGATACAACAATGTCTCTCGGATCCCGATATAAGAAGATTTGTTTTAGGTTCAGCGTGTGTAACATATTTTCATATTCCTTTGAATAGAAAATATGACCGTTTGCAAAGTGATTACTTGGCATTTTTGATAGAATTAATTTATGTTCAGAAAGTTGTTGTAGTTTGCCAGGGTAAATGAAGGCAAAGTGCTTAAGTGATGGAATACCTTCTAGTAGGGGTCTTACTAAGTGAGTACCACTTTTTGCTATTGAATTTACAAAGAAGGGTTGGATATTACTTTTTAGGTGGGTTGTCAATTTGTTTTCATCCTTTCTTAGTAGATAAATTCTTAAACAATTTAAAATTGAATAAGGGAGTACTTTTTAAAAGGGATAAGAAAGTAGCCTGTCGTGAGTTTATTTTCTTCAAGTTTCTAATTCTTCCTTATGGGTAAGATGATTGAATTTATTTATAAGTGTTCCACCATGCGGAACACTTATCATGCTGTTACCTCCTGTTCATGAATCTTTTGATTGCTAGCTCGAAAAGGTTTACACTTCTATTCCATGTCCATTTGGCTGCTTCCTTTTCTCCTTTTATTGCAATCTTGTGACGAAGCTGTGGGTTATTAATGAGAGTCGAAATGTGTTCAAATAACTTATTTTCATGGCGATAGGATAATAAACAGTTTTCTCCATGACGGCAGTAGTCCATATTTCCACCTGAATATACGGTTGCTAATGCTGCTCCGCATTTCATCGCTTCAAGACCAGGCAATGAAGCTGTATCAATGGATGATGAGCTCACAAATATATCTGTCTTACTCAGGAATCGGTTAAGCTGCACATCATCACGAGGCCTTAATGATTGGAATGAGTGCTTTAAATGGTATTGCTGAAGAGTCGGAGAGGATTTGACTTCATTAGGGGGAGAAATCAAATTGAAGGTCACTCGTGGATATTTCTTCTTTAATGCTGTGAATGTTTCAATGAGATATTCCTGTTCCCTATGCCATGAATATCCACCCTCTTGAATTCTTACGATCGCGCTCACTTCCAAATTTTTGTTTGATCTTCTATTACCTAGATTTCTAAAGCTTCCGCTGATACCTACAGGTACGATTGATCCTTCAATTCCATGGTTCAATTTAATAAGTTGTTGCTGCCAATTGGAAAGGACGACAAGATTTTTACTCCTATGATAGCTCTTGAAAGAAGCTTCATGATCTGGCAGGAATACAGGTTCATAGCAAAGGCTGATCCTCACATGTGTCCCTTTACCAGCACGGCTGGCCTGTTCACATACGGAGGTCAACGTATAAAAATTGGAAACGATGACGTTACTCCTCGGTATATCATTTATAGTAATATTCTGTCCTTTTGTCCGGATTACTCTAACTTGTAACGGATATTCAATAGCCCCTTGTGGCGGCATTACGACTGCTACATCATGTCCTTTTTGGGAAAGACCATTAGCAAGCTCCACAAGCATTCTTTGTGCCCCTCCTTTATTGAGGGTGATTGCTGCAAACGTTATTTTCAAAACACACCACTACCTTTCGTTTTTTGTTTATAATCTTTCAAGGGTTTCAAAGCACTTAAGAAACATCTGATATCGTTTGAGTTTCCTTAATTGTTGTTTTTCATTGGAAAGAGCATCTTTGTTTATTTTTTTGTCAGAGAGATGTGTAATCGATTTATTCTGACTATATAGCCTGCCAATTTTACGCAACATACGATGAAAATATTGTTTGATAGATTTGTAGGAATCAGGGAATTGTTTACAAAGTGCATGATAATTGATTAAGATTTGATTCGTTTTATGGAGGTTAAATGGTACAGGTAAAAAAGTTAGGCTGATAATCATTTGACCAATCTCTTTATACGTTTCCTGGAATCTGAAATAATTTTCCTTCGATTCATCCCGAATCGTTTTGGCTATCGGATGTTCTTGATGATAGCTGACTAAACGTTCGTCACTGGTGAAAACAGCTCCGTTCTTGTAAAGACGGTAGCCCATTTCTAAGTCATCCCATCCATATCCTGGGTATTCTGAAAATAGTCCTGCCTGCTCGATCGCTTTTTTAGAAACCGAAACGTGACCTGTTCCGAACAATTGCCATGGAATCCGGTAACCCCTCAATTCATACCCGTAATTCGCAATGATCACTCGGTTATAAAATTTCTCATAGGGTGTGATTGTGGATAGTCTTTTATATTTCTCTGAGGAGATATGATGTTTGTTTAACAACAGGAGCTTTTGAGGTTTCTTTTCAAAAGCGTCGAATTTAGCCTTTAACTCTGGTAAATTCTGGATGATTTCTCTACATTCTTGTAATTGACCTTCGGAAAAATCAGGATACAAAGCAGAATATAATCTCCGGATTGACATGACCCCAGTAACGACCATATTTGGATGTTTGCTATGATAGTGATGGTGGATGGATAGAAAATCAGGTTGAACAATGATCTCCGCGTCCAGGAAAATTAGTATTTTTCCATTTGCATTCTTTATTCCTAGATTTCTTGATGTTGGTCTGCCAATGTTCTGAATATTTCTCAGAAGCTTGAAGTGAAAAGGAAATGTATGCCCTATCAAGGTTCTAGTTTTATCTGTAGATCCATCGTCAATCATGATGACTTCCACTTTGGAAAGATCGAACTGCTGGTTTTCAATAGAATACAGGGTCAGCAAATTTTTGGGGTATTTATTATACGTCGGTATGATGATACTGATTTCAATATCACGTCCAAGCGGTCTTTCTTTCCTGATTTTCATTTCAAAATTTCACTCCTAAATCATCGTCTCGGGAACAGTCCTCATCGATTCCGGCCTCTTTGCTGAACAAGTCTGGCCAGTATTCCTTTATATTTTTCTTGTACAGCCTTAATCTCTTTCCACTGTTCTTCTACGAACCTTTTCGATCCCATATTGTCATGTTTCCGATAATTCAGTAAAGATTCGTTCAGGCCTTTCAAGTCGTACTTAACGCCCATCCTTATCCACATATCGTAATCCTGAGTATACTTCAACGTTTCATCGAACCAACCGACCGATGAGAAGATATCTTTCTTTATCAATACCGTACTTCCATTAACCGGGCAGCTTTTTTGAAGCTGCTTGAAAAAATCAAGCTTACTAGTGAGAATCAATCCTACATCTTTTTTGAATACTACACTGTTTTCATTGATCAGGTTGAAATTGGTATATACCATGTCCGCATTTGTCTCGTGCATGAATTTAACTTGCTTAGCCAGTTTCTCCCTGAGAAATACATCATCTGAGCTCAACCATGCTATCAATTCTCCTGTGGAAGATTGGATTCCGGTATTCAAAGCACTAGCAGTTCCGCCATTTTCTTTCCTTATATATCGGATTTGGTTTAAAAAAGGTTTGATTAATGTTGTATGTTGCGTCGAGCCATCATCGACTACGATCACTTCCCTATTTAGATAGGTCTGCCTTAGTGCACTTTTAATCGCTTGATCGATATAAGGACAATTGTAAAAAGGTATGACGATACTTATTTTCGGCAAATTTTCCATCGTGTTTTTCCTCGTTTCAATCTGTTATAAAATTTCATACCGAACCTCTTTCATTACCTCAACTTTCTTCTATTAACCTATGACACTGGTATCAGAAAAGCATAGACAAGCCCCTATAATCGCTCAAATAAATATAAATGGGCGTCCTTTCATGCATTACCAGTCTCCATTCTTTTCATAGCCAAGTTCGATCAGTAGTGGACCTGCGATTTTTTTAAATAACGATCGGAGTTCCCCATCTAACTCATCTTTCCATCCGCCGGTTTTTCCTTTACGGAATGTCGGTGAAGTGTCTGGGTCGATATTCCGAATCATTTTCCCGACCATCTTTTGTCTGGTGGATGGCATAGGAAGATCACTCCAAAGGAATTTAACCATCCTATGTGTAGCTTGCAACCTACCTTTATCAGAAGAAATCAAGTCTTCAAATCGAACCGGATGTACATTGTCTTTTCCAATCCATGCTGAAAAGCTCTTGTACCACTCCAATACATCTGGCTGATAATCTCTTTTCGGGTCAGTCGGTTGGCCACCTTTTATGAGGAACTTGATACGATCACGATGAGTGAAACCTTCCTGATTAAACGTATCGTACAAAGGATGAATTTTAAGTGTAGGTATGAAATAGGCATATGACACGACGACATCTCGTGGATCTCTGTAAACGAATATTTGTTTCATGTTCAATTCCTTGAAAAACGTCTCCCACTCTGTACTATAAAACAGGTGACCATTTACAAATTCATTCTTTGTAAGATCTTTCATCCTCTCAAGTTTTAGAGGTGTCTGATATTGCATATGTCCGAACATTCCTTTGTCTGGGTGATGCTTCATCCCTGGAATGCCTCGTAACATCTGCTTCACCAAATGGGTTCCACTTTTTGGAATCGTATTTAGTAAAAATGGGGGTAACCCTTGTGTTTTTTGTGTTTCCAATCTTTTCGCCTCTCTTCCTTTTCAAATTTTAAAAGGTTTTTTACATCATATGTGTTATTCAAGACGATGATTGGATAACTTCCCTATTAATTCTAACTATTTCTTATCCAGTTCTTTTGGTGATAATTACAAACGGGTTCAGTGACCTTCTTTTGGTGAAAATTTACAAGCCCACTATAAAAAATATAGGAAGCAGCTTTGTAGTTTAAAAGTATTTGTAATTAAGTAAATCAATTTCTTTTTTAAAATAATTTTGAATAATTTCTTTTTGAGATTTATTATATTGGGTACTATAATGTTGTCGATTTTTCCTAAAGTTGCCTTTTGCCTTTGGCAACCATCCATCAAAAGGAAGATCAATTTTATTACAAATTGATCTTAAATCATTTTGTAATCTTTCATATTTACCAATATAGTTCACTACTGGATAATTATTTGTTGTGTAAATAGGGAAATTATACGCACCTTTATACTTTCCTCGTTCTAAAAATTCATCAAAACTTTCTTTTTTAAGGTCTTTTACATTAAAATAATAAAGAGAAATAACTTTATCCCAAGGATTTCGATCGAAACAAAACTTATAATAAGAGTTCCATATCTCTTCGCCTATTAGCGCCTTTATTTCATTTGCAGAAATGTGATTATAAAAATTTTTATGACCCATCTGATAGTTTTGAGGAGAATTACCAAGAGCCTCTCTAATCTTTTCATCGGGTAGATATATAGGAGTAATAATATCACTTTCACCACAATACCTTGACAGTGAAATTTCAATACTAGTTCCCGCTGTTTTTTTAGTTTTCAAAAAAATAAACTTATATTTATGTGAAATTATCATTGTTTTTATTCCCCTTCCTAACATAGGAACAACATATACTCTTTTAAAAAAGTTCTTTAGTATATCTTGTGTAGGATTTATTTAAAAGGAACGCCATTTTTTCTTATGTTATACAAAAAAAGTGTACTTTTACGAACATTTTTATGGCAACTTCTGGACCGGTTACACTTAGCTGGACAGATTCGAGAAGGTCATATAGACTTAGTTCAAATAAACACTGAGGAGAATGAATATGACCAGACTAGCAATAAGAAGCTTTTCGAATGAATTTAAAGAACAAATCGTCCAGCTGTCTGGAAACCAAGAGCCGAAATGATCAAAGAAAACGAGCTGACGCCATCTGTCTTTTATAAGTCTATATATTTACCAGTGTAGATCTTGTTCATAACCTAATTCGATAAGAAGCTGACCGGCAACCTTTTTAAATGTATCGATTGTTTCTGAGTCAAATTCATTCTTCCAATCCCCAATTATCCCCTTTCGAAACGTCAACGATTGGGCGGGAATTATATTTTGTTTCATTTTATTAATAATTTGTTTTCTATTTAAATCTGACTTGATTAGAAAACTCACAATTTGATTTAACGTTCGATTTTGGGATTCAACACTAGAAACTAAGCTTTCAAAAGTAATATGCAATGTATTTGGATTATTAAACCAACCTATGAAACCACGAATCAAACCATTAATATCTCGTTGCATGTTTGCTAAACCGCGAATTATCGTTAAATATCGTTCTTTATCTGTTTTTAAGTTATTAACGACGAAAGAAAAAAAGGGGCTTAGTGTCGGGAACCTTTTTATAAATTGAACATAGGAAACAACGATATCACGTGGGTCCCTACTAATAATAATTTGCTTCATATTTAGCTCTTTGAACAGGTTAGCCCACTCCATTGAGTACATAACATGACCTGCTCCAAATTCTTTTGGCTTCATATTTTGAAGTCTTAACCGTGCATCTTGGTTAAGTCGACCTCCATAAAATTCATGTTTACTTGGAATATGGGAAAGCCCAGGAATCCCTAGTAATAGCTGTTTTAATAAATTTGTACCACTCTTTGGAATGGAATTAACGAAAAATGCCGGTATTTTTATTTCTGAAATCATATTGTCCCCTCCTTATCTTCCCTAGTTTTAAAGTATGCTTAATCTATAATTTGATTTGGACTAAGAGGAAAAAAAACTTCTGAAAACGAGCATTATGTTAACTGAGAATGTCTACCATATACCACTAAGATCTATAACGTGTTTTATTTAATTACATATAACTTGAACTGAATGACTTATGGCAACTAACATTTACCGTACATAATACTATTCTCCTCTCATTATGTTAACTAGATTTGTATAGAGTATTCATATTTTAAATGTGGTGTTTGTAGGTATAGAATGCTATCCGTACGTGCTTTGTAGGTTTTACATGTCTTAAAAATGTTTCAGCCGTTTCAAAAGATCCAAGCCCTTGAATTTCATAAATAATTTTTCCTTGGTATCCCATATTCCTAATTTTTTTTACCATTTCGCTATCTGTATTAACTATGATTGCTTCATACTTTCCCTTATAAATTAATGGATTGAATTTCATGATCTTTTTTGGTGATATATATCTTTTCCTTAATATTTTGTATCCCTGAACCTTTTTTATAATAAAGAAAATGGAATTGAATACCTTTTTGTTTGAGCTTCCTCCTAGGCCGTTAATTTTAATTAATGCACCCTTCACCATGTTTATTCATAAGATATTTATTGATTACTAGATGAATGAATTTCATAACTCAAAGCGATAACGTGTATCTACATTCGTGTTTTAATAAAGGAAGATGCACTTATGAAATTACATCAGATGTTTTTTAAGGAGTTAAAAAAATGAACATAAAAGTGTCTATTATTATTCCATTTTATAACTGTCCATTTATAGGTCAGGCGATCTACAGCGCCTTGAATCAAACGTATTCCAATATTGAAGTTATAGTGGTAAACGATGGTTCAACTATCCATCAATCAAACATTCATAAAATAAGGAAAATGAAACCTTTTAGGTATTTTGAGAAAAGAAATGGCGGAGCCGCAAGTGCTCTTAATATGGGGATAAAAAATGCCACTGGAAAATATATTGCTTGGCTTAGTTCAGATGATTTATTTGAAAGGAGTAAAATAGAAAAGCAGGTATTGTTTATGCAGCAGCGAAATCTCTCCATTAGTCATACTAATTATTCCATAATAAATAAAGCTGGATCCATAACAAACCCAAGAGCTGGAACCTCCTATGCTCATAGAAAAATATTTAGTAAAAATCTTCTAAAGACCTGTTTTATTAATGGTTGTACTGTAATGATGAGGGCAGATATTTTCAAAAAAATAGGTTTTTTTGATGAGAAGTTAATTTATGCCCATGACTATGACTTTTGGCTTCGGGCTGTCCAGTATTATACATTTGGTTATATAAATCAACCTCTAACACGATATCGCTATCACGAGGGAATGGGATCAGTGAAAAACAATACCGCTCTAGTACAAGAAGCTAATAGGATTAGAACAAAATATAGTCCAATAATTAAAAATTTTTTTAATAAAAGGTAGTAATATACAAAACCCCCTTTTTCCAATCTTCAATACTGCCTTTTCTAAATGTATCTGAACGTTGTAGATTTATATTATTTTTCATTAAATTCATCATTTTATTTTTTTCCAATATTCAACGCAAAAACATCAATACTCGGAATTTTAGCTATACCATATTTTTTGTGTTTTTCCTTTGAAAGATCCACATCCTTAATAACTCCATTAATCGCTCATCATGTGTCTTCAAGTGTTTTGATAAATAGGGGTGCCACAGCCTACCGTGCTTAACTTCTCCATGTAAAGCAATATTTCGTGTTCAATGTGTTAGGGGGCTAATAATCAATTTAAAACGAAACCTAATTTTAACTCCATGATGGAACGCTTTAATGGAGAATTCTTACAAAGCTTTTGGGTTGCTGCCAAATATTTATAGCTTAACTTCCTTTGAAACAGTGAATATACCTATTTCAAAAAGGAATCTGACCAGTTCATTTATTCACTCTCTAAGTCGTTCAGTCATGCTTTTTTCGAATGGAATGAAATCTCTCTGCAAAAAGATGTTTTGCAAATTGATATAATTGAATATCTAACTGATTATTTTCGATAACTTGACGCCTCCACAAAAAACGAGTCTGAAAATTTTTGTTTTTCAAATTCTTTGCTTAAAACAATTGTTAAAACTCATATTTTTCACTTGGGAATGTTGAGCCGCCCCGCTAAACCTTTTAATATAAAGGTACGTTGAGATCATACGGTCAATAGGGTCGCGCATCATAATAATATAATAGGAAGGTTTGGATAGGCTACACTTAGTTGGACAGATTCATTAAGGTCATATAGACTTAGATCAAATAAACGCTGAGGAGAATGAATATGACCAGACGAGCAAGAAGAAGCTTTACAAAAGAATTCAAAGAACAAATTGTCCAGCTGCACGCTTCCGGGAAGCCAAGAGCCGAAATTATCAAAGAATACGAGCTAACGCCTTCTGCCTTTGATAAGTAGGTTCATCAATCCCGGACTAGTGGGTCCTTTGAAGAGAAAGACAACCGCACTCCTGAACAAGAAGAACTGATTCGACTACGGAAAGAGAACCAAAAACTTGCCATGGAGAATGATATTTTAAAGCAGGCCGCGCTGATCATGGGACGAAAGTAGATGTGATCCGAAACAACCGTCACAAATACTCGGTATCAGCAATGTGCGACGTCCTGCAAATTCCAAGAAGTACGTATTATTATGAAGCCAAAGTTTGTGATGATCAGGCGGAAGAATTGACGAGATTGATCGTTAACATTTTTAAAGATAGTCGAAATATTTATGGACAGAGAAAGATAAAAAAAGAACTTGAAAAACTTGGCTGGACGGTTTCCCGTCGCCGTATCGGACGGATGATGAAAGAACAAGGACTAGTCTCGAAGTATACAGTCGCTCAGTATAAACCTTCTAAAGCTGCTTGTAACGAATCAGAGGTAGGAAACACGTTAAATCGAGAGTTTGATCAGGACAAAGAACGGAAGGTCATTGTGAGCGATTTAACGTATGTTCGTGTCCAACAGAAATGGCATTACATCTGTGTTCTTGTCGATTTATATAACAGAGAAATCATCGGCTACAGTGCTGGTCCTCATAAAGACGCAGCTTTGGTTCAACGTGCCTTTGCATCAGTGAAATATAATCTTCATCAGCTCGAATTGTTCCATACCGATCGAGGCAGTGAGTTTAAAAATCAACTTATCGACCAGACACTTCAAACCTTTGGTATTAAGCGATCCTTGAGTGAGAAAGGAACGCCATATGACAACGCCGTCGCTGAAGCTACCTTTAAGACCATCAAAACAGAGTTCACCCACGCCCGTAGCTTCCCCAACCAGTACGAACTTGACCTTGAACTATTTGTTACGTTCATTGGTTCAACAACATTCGCATTCATGGATCATTGGATTACTTAACGCCGACTAAATACAAATCTATGCACCTTTAAATATTTGTCCAATTTAGTGTTGACATACCAGTTTTGAAAACATTGGGTGCATACCATAAAAAACATGGCCTGAATGCATCAGAGTTTTCAATAGTATCTTTTATTTTCCTTAGATATTCATTGTTATGCCAACTTACAGTGTTAGTATAGTTAGCTTGTATGATTGAACAAAATGTCCCTCCAGATGTTTTAGGAATGTGCATAAAAATAAGAAGTTTATCTTTATTATTTGTTTTCTTTATTGTATTAAATTTATTGGACATAATAGTTTTTCCTTAAAATTAAAATATAGAACCCTCTATATTCATCAGAATATGCTATATGATTGTAAATACAATGGACACATTACCAATAACAAATATTAATTTCTTCCCATAAAAAATCCTCGAAAAGATTGTCGGACAGACACCTTTTCGAGGATTTATTTATCTATTTAAACCCTAATTAATCATTCTTTCGCTTTTCATATGCTTTTGAAAATCAAACTATCCTTTAATTAACTACTTTAATTTCAATAGAAATCACTCTATTTTTTATAATTCGAAAACATTTTACTTGAGGAATGTTAGGAACCAAGGAAATAATAAAATATGCTGCCTTAGGATAGTGAGCGTTTACTATATCTTGATGGGAAGGATACGGTGCTCCAGTCGGATGAGAATGGTAAATGCCTGTTAATGTTTGCCCTTTTTTTTCGATCGAATGAAATGCTTTGTCTATTTCTTTTTGACTTATTTCAAATGAGTGTGTGTTTTGTTTTACATTTTTCATTTTCCAGAGAGTTTCACATTTCCTATTATTTCCTGAGAGTAGACCGCATGCTTCCATTGGCAACTCTTCTTTACAGTGATGAATCATTTCTTCCCAAACAGCTCTTTTTATAAACACACAGTTGTTTCTATTATTATTTCCCTCCGCAGCCACAGCCTTTGCGCTTTTTCGGTTTAGCACTTTTTTTATTACCGATAGGTGTTCCTATCGAAGCAGCTTTATGGCGTCTGTAAATTTCACGAACACGATTAGGTTTCATTCTTTTTTTCTCCTCCTTTATTATCATTTATATATTTGTAAGGATTAAAAACAGTCGTTTTAGACTGTGATGGACGAGGAATATTATAGTAATCCTCCATATTAGGCTGCATATTTGTTGAATGATTGCTTCCCTGGCTTTGGGGAGACGAGTTTCTCTGTTGCAAAGATTTAATTTGCTTATCTTTTTCGTTTAACCTTTTCTTTAACGCCTGCATGTTCTTTTCATATTTTCTCATTTTGTCATGAAGATTTTTCAATTTTTGTTCATAATTTTCTTTTATCTGCAGCTGTTCATTTTCTCTATCAGCCTCTTGTTGTTCCTCTTTCTGGAGCTTCTCTTTTAATTGAATAACCTCTGCTTCATATTGTTTTTCTTTATCTTTATATTGTTCTAATTTCTTCTCAAGAGAAGTATAACGCTGCTCTAAAGTATGGTACTTCTCATGCATTTCATTCATTTGGATTTGATATTTTTCTTTCATATCACTCTCCTTATTGTAGTAATCTTCCTCTTTTTCTTTATAACTGTTAACGGTTTCTTTTAATTCCTTCAGCAGAGTTGATAAATGAGTATCATTTTCTTGGTTTGTTTGAATATTTTCATTTAATTCTTTAAATATATTACTATAATTATTAAATTCACTTTTTAATTCTGCTATCTCTTCTCTTATATTCTCTATTTTTTCTTGGGACTCCCGTTCCTGCTCTTTATCGCTGCCCCAAATATTCCACACTTCCATCCACCATCCTTTGTTATTCTTTTTTAACGTTTCAAATTCTAATTGCTTATCTTGCACTTTTTCTTCTAAATTGTTCAACGTACAAATTAATTTGTTTTCTATCTTAGAAAAATTTATGGTGTCATTTATCGTATTTTTTCTTCTATTTTCATATTCCAAAATCAAATTAGTTAAATGGATGGTTTTGCTTTTATATTTTTTAAGGTCTTCTTCTTTTTGATGATTTCTTTTTTTCCATTCTGCTTTTGTTGTTTTAAAGTATTTTAACGATTTGTTTTTTTCTTGAATAACTTTCATCATTCTTTTCTTCGTATCATTTTGAAGATTTATCATATGATTTTTCTGGTTTACTTGATTTGTTAGAGTTCTTGCTATATATTCTTTGTTTGAAATCTGTTGTTGTAAATTTCTTATTCTTTGCTGTAAGACCAATTGTTTATCTTTATATTGATTTATTGTTTTATCTTTTTGCTTTAATTCTTCCTCTTTATCTTCACTGTCCTGCTGCAGAGAATGTACGGATTCCATTATATTGTTCAATAAACGATTCATAGCATGCAGCTCAGATTTTTCTTTTTCCCCAGCATCATATAATTTTGTGTTTTGAATTGATTCTAGGTATTGCTTTTTTTCTTTTAATTCCCTCCTAATCTGGGATCCTTCCTGATCGAATTTTTTTAATTTTCTGCTCAAATTATCTAGCTCTTTGTTTTTGCCTTTTATACGTTTTTCAAAATGAAGAATGGCGTGGAGAACAACCCTTTGTTCATTGTTTCGCTGAACAATTTCTTCGTTTGACATATTGCCCCCACCTTAATATGCATATATTTAAATATATGTATAAACCAATGTTTATGTTAAAGAAAACTTGGCTAGCGCCAAGCCTTTAGGTACAGGCGATTGCATAGTTGCACTTATACTGATTTCCTCAAAATTTTAACGACGTCGATGATTCATACATTCTAAAATTTTATACTTTCCTATCAGTGTAAAAAACGGGGAGGGTCTCCTCCCCTGTTCATATTTAGCCGTTACCATTGACATTATTATTTAAAAGGTCAGCAAAAGTGTCACATTCATCGAATCTAACCAAGGCGTCTACAATACCGCTATCAAATACTATAGCACCAGCAGTATTGCGAAGAATTAGTTGGAAACCAGCAAGGTCACTAAAGATTCGCAGCTCATAAAATACATGCTCTGGTGTGCCATTGAAAGAACGTTCCCCTTCACCAAACACACTTAAGGAACCTGCCTCTGTGTTACATAAAACTTCATCAATTGTTGTAGGTTCAAACGTAAAGCTGAAGTCAGGAGACGGTGTTGGCGTTGGTGTTGGCGTTGGCGTTGGTCCATCTTCGTCTGTATCAGTGAATGAGTAAGTGAAACGACTATTAGCAAGTGCACATTCTTGGCAAATTTCAGCTTCTAATGTTGACGTTCCTGTCACAATCGTTCCATCCGTACCAAATGTAGCAAATGTTTCTTCATTTCTAGCTAGTGCAGTTGCTTGACATTCACAGTTGTCTACAGGGAAGAAATCGCACTGCGGCGGGAATTCAAATGCATCTAATGGACACTCTAGCCCGTTTGGCACTGGAATATCGTTCGGACGTGGGAAACAGAACTTCCCTAAGACTTCAAGTTTTACTGGAAATTCTACTTGTACGTCTTTACATAACAACACTCTTACAGGAATCATAGGCCCAAACGGATCTGGCCCCATCAATGGAAGGGTTGAACTGCTGCATTGTACATCTGTTGCCTTACAATGAATGTGTTTATCTTTAATTCCTTCTGGAACACATAGCATAACCTCATCTTGAAATTGAGTACGTACAGTAAAGGAACAAATTTTCTTCTTTTTAATAAATATTTTTATTCTAACCGGAACAGTCCAAACGATGGAAACTCTTCCTGGATTTCCGTGTTCTAGTATTTTCGCACGGCATTCCACATCTTCTGGATCAGCGGGAAAACATTTAACATTTACTTCTATGCCTGCTGCTAAAGCTTCACTGACTTCTTTACGGCATTGTTCGTCGGGTATGAAGTTTTTATTTTCATCCTGATTAGAAAAGAAGACCCAGTCATATACTTTGTCGACCTTAATACATTCTGGAGCCAAATCGTTTGGATCCAGCGGAGTAGGGGTCGGTGTTGGTGTTTGCGAGCCCTTAATTGGTCTGCGTTTATTCACTACAATCCTTCCTTTCACATGAGTATATTCATATCACACTATAGAATATGGAAGGTGGAACAAATTGGTATGGGCATTAAGAGTGATTTTTCTTAATTCAGCTATCGTATTGTATTTTTTCTCTTTCATTTTTTTAAGCTGTGGTTCATAAAATAAGCCATGAGTGTCATGTATTTTTCGAGGAGGAAAAAGATGAAAATAGATGTGAGCTTTCATGATAAACATATTGGCAAGGTAGAGTCTGCCTCGCTTGTGCCTTTTATTCAATACTGTGAAGCACAAGGGTATATTTTGTCATGGGAATTGGAAAATAGGAGGCTAAATCTTCAATCTGGATTAAACAATCAAGAAATCACAATTATTAATAAGAAAGAAGAGGATACGTATCAAACAGAGTTAAGAAAAGAAATTAAATCCTTTTTAATGGAAACAGGTGTCAAAATAAAAGAGAAAACCGATGATGAATCATTACTTGGTAACAATATATTTTTCAAACTGACTTCCATCTCTTTCATCGACAGCATCGATTCCCCTTTCGTAAAGGTTGGTTTTAGTCTCAACCCTAAACAAAAAGGTCTAAGAACTTTTATTCAGCATCAATTTGAGGCTTTTCATATAGAGCATGAGTTTAACAAGGATAAATCAGACACCCGTGCCCGCGGCCCGTATCTAACGTTAGAATGTGAAATGCCAAAACATTATAATAAGGAAGATTGGGAGTTATTTCGTAACAAGATCAGCCTCAGCTTAGCGCTTGGCTTAAGCCAATATCTTTGTAACAACCTTGATAAAAAAGCAACCTCTATTTCAAATGTATTTCTCCGTGCCTTTTTTGACGAAAACGACCATCAAGAGACAAACGAAGTCCAATCGAATAAGCCACAGCATACCTTTAGTCAACAACAGGCCTCTACTTCTCCGGCCAATCAAACCCTGTCTGCAGCAAAGGGATCAAATGCTGAAGTATACTTTAATTACACGGTCCACGCTGCCAAGTCTAAAGACCAATTTATGGCTACTGGAGATTTAAATATAACAAATACAGGCAATACGGATTTACTTAACCCTCTCATTTGTATAAAGGTTCAGCCGATTGAATCCATTAATTTAGGCGGACAGATTATACCGCCGGAAATGGCAGACACACTTGGCGTCCAAAGCTCGGGAGGAATGAGAGGGTGGAAGTTTATGGGGGACGACTGGTTTGAAAAAGCCCAAGAGAGAGGAGAATACTGGATTGGTCCGATTGAAGAGCTTCTTATTTCACCTGGAGAAACTGCCTCTTTACCGCACTTTCAATTAACCATTGAAACACCCGAAGAGAAAAGTATGGCAATCGTCCGAAGTGTTGTTTATTTTCAAGACAAAAACATTTCCTTCACGGCAAATAATGATATTAAATTTTCTTTTTAATATTGGGTAAAAGGCATATCATTTCTTCTTCTTATCCATAAGATGAAGTAAGAAGAGGGGGTGATGGGTTACAGTAACAGATAAAATTAAATAATAAATGTTTTATTGAATCTGGTTCGTTTGCTTTTATATATTTATACCCTTTCATTTGATCTGTATTTATATTAAATTATTATATTTTTACCCTTAATTGGTCTGTTTTTATAGTATATTTTATATCCTTTTATCCGCGTCCAACATGAGTATAGAACGGAATATAGCTCTTCAGGTCTAGACTGAGGAACGAATGCCTGTGAATCAAGAAGATTCACAGGTTTTTTAACTTTACTAAAGGAATAGAGTGAACGAAAAATTATAAATTTAAGGTTCACCTACAATAAAAGCTCAAAATTTCTAAATATTACGTGGATCTTTCCCATACATATAACTAAGGCCCGTCAAGCGATCAGAAACAATTTAAGGGAGGCACTTGAAAATGTATAATGAACCAACTTCACAGGCTGAGGTTTATCATAGTGATGAATTTCAGCTGCAGCAAAAGCTCATTCACTATAAATCGGAACTTGAGAAATACAAAGCTAGAGTCAGAGAATATGAAACGAATCAGAAGTATAATCAAATCAAAAAATTATTATTTGAAAATGAGCAATTGAAAGAAGAAATGGAGTACCAAAAAAAGCAATTAGAAGAAAGCAAACAAAGAAAAGTGGATGAAAAGAAGAATGTCATATTAAACATGCAAAATATAAACAAAAAATTAGCAGATGATATAAGAGACTTAAAAACCGTGAATTTTCAGTATGCCGAATCCTTAGAAAAGAGCAAACATGAAAATAAAGCATTACAAGACAAATTGAACCACATAGAAAAACAACATCTTAAATTATTGAAAAATATGGATGGCATAGAGCAGAAAAACAACCGTCTTTCTATAGAGCTTGACAATACCAATCTAGAAGTTAATGAAAAAAATACTCTCATTCAACGTTTACAAGAAGAAATAGATGAATATAAAAACAAACAAGTAGAAAGTAGGTCGAAACTTGAAGAAACGGAAGATAAATTGGTCAGAGGAGCCTCCCTGAACAATGAGTTAAAAAATAAAGTTGACCAGCTTTCTTATCGGTTAGAGCAATCGGAACATCAACAGAAAGATTTAGAAAATGATAAAAACCAACTTCATCATGAATTTCTTTCAGTCGCCGAAGAAAATAAATCATTCAAGCGAGAAATCACTCGACTAAACGATTTGAACAGTGATTTACACCAAGAAAATCAAGAGCTTGAAACAAAGATGAAGGGCATGACGAAAGACATAGACGTCCACCTCTCCTCTATAAGCAGTTTACAAGAAGAGGTGACGACGCATAAAAGCAAACTGGCAAACAATGAAAAAGAAGTACAACAGCTAAGTGAACTGCTTGAACGAGAAAAGTTCGAAAAGGATAACTTGCAGCATCATGCTAACCAACTTTCCTATCGATTAGAACAAAAGGAAAAAAAGAGACAAGAACTTCAAAATAAATTGTATAAGGCCTCTGAAGAAAAACAACAGCTTGCTGGCAAAATCGCAGACATCTCGAGAAAAGTGAATATTTATCTTTCTTCTATTTCCGGTTTGCAACAAGATGTAAAGGTATATAAAAAGAAACTGACAGACAAAGAAAAGGAAGTACAACGGTTAAACGGACTGCTTGAACAAGAAAAATCCGGAAAGGAAAGCTTGCAGCATCATGCTAATCAACTTTCTTATCAGTTAGAACAAGCCGAAACGGAGAAACAAGAGCTCGAGCAAAAATGGAATATTTCTTCAAAAGAAAACCACCAGCTTGTATCCAAAATCGACAATATAAATAAAGAATCAGAAATTCATCTGTCTTCTATTAATAATTTACAAAAAAAACTAGAGGAATATAGAAATGCCCTTTTAAATAATGAAGATAAGATTAAGCAATTAAATGAATTTCTTGAACAGGAGAAAGCCCAGAAGAATGAGTTGAAACACCAAAACAATGACTTAGCTGTTCAACTCAAACACATGGAAGAAAATAAGCAAGCCCTTCAAAATAAATTTGTCCAGCAAACCGAAGAAAACAAGATCTATAAAGATGAACTTTCTCACTTTAAAACGCTGCATGAAGGAATGATGGGAAAAATTCATGAATTAAAGGATGAAATTAATCATTTTACGATGGAAAAAACGGAAGAACCTTCTGAAAATGGCTTAGATCATCCAGAAGGACTTGAAGAATTAGAACAGCAGATTGAACAGCTCATTGTAAAAATAAATGATTATGGAGACAACCTAAAAGGAAGTGAAGAATTAATCCATCAATTAGAATTAGAGATTAAACAGCAAACCAATGATATCAACTCATTAAAAGAGAAACTTTTCACTTCTGATGATTAAATGCTTTCAGTAAGGCCGCAAGGGAGCGGCCTTATTTTAGAACAAAAACATCACAAAAACGGGCATCCAGCTATTTAGGAACGGATACCCGTTTTTTAGAGAATAAAGAGAGAATCAATTTATTAATTTTTAAACTTCCTGCTCTTCGGGAACTTCCAATCCAAGTCCTTCTGCAACACGGCGGCCGTATTCCGGGTCAGCTTTATAGAAATGTTTAATTTGGCGAAGCTTGATTTCATCTTTTTTGACTGGTTTCATATGGCCTACGACAGCATTGATGAGACGATCTTTTTCATCATCACTCATTAAACGGTAAAGATCTCCGGCTTGCGTATAATGATCTTCACTATCATAGTTCACACTGTCTGCTTGACCAGTTACCTCAAAAGGATTGATTCTGGCTTCTTCTGATTCTTTCGGGCCATCGTAGCTGTTTGGCTCATAGTTTACCGAACCGCCGCCATTATCGTCTGCTCTCATATATCCATCACGCTGATAATTGTTGGTTCCGCTGATCGGACGATTAATAGGAAGCTGTTCATGGTTGGCCCCAACACGATAACGGTGGGCATCCGAATAGGCAAACAAACGGCCTTGCAGCATCTTATCCGGAGAAGCTTCAATACCAGGTACAAAGTGACCAGGTGAAAACGCAGCCTGCTCTACTTCGGCAAAGTAGTTTTCAGGGTTGCGGTTAAGAACCATACGACCTACTTCGATCCGTGGATAGTCGTCTTTGGACCACACTTTTGTTACATCAAATGGATCCCATTTATACGTTTTAGCATCTTCATACGGCATAATTTGCACGTACAATCTCCATGCTGGATAATTTCCTTCTTCAATAGCGTTGAAAAGATCTTCTGTATGATAATCAGGATTTTCCCCTGCCAGCTTATTGGCAACGGGGTCATCCAATGCTTTAACGCCTTGCTCACTGATAAAGTGATATTTTACCCAGAAGACTTCCCCTTTTTCATTAACCCATTTAAATGTATGGCTTCCATACCCATTCATATGACGAAGTGTTGCCGGCAGCCCGCGGTCCCCATGTAAGTATGTGACCTGGTGAAGAGATTCCGGTGAGAGCGACCAGAAGTCCCACACCATATTTGGATCTTTCAAGTGTGTACGCGGGTCACGTTTTTGAGTGTGGATAAAGTCCGGAAATTTAATTGCATCGCGTATGAAAAAGATAGGGGTATTATTTCCTACTAAATCATAATTCCCTACTTCCGTGTAAAACTTCACAGCAAAACCGCGTGGGTCTCGTACAGTATCGGCAGAACCTAGTTCTCCTGCTACCGTAGAAAACCGAATGAACATCGGTGTCTTTTTGCCAACTTCGTTAAGAAAGTTTGCTTTTGTATATTTTGATACATCATTTGTTACTTCGAAATAGCCGTGCGCACCTGCTCCTTTAGCATGAACCACTCGTTCTGGAATACGTTCACGATTAAAATGAGCAAGTTTTTCTAATAAATTAACATCTTGTATTAAGGTCGGACCTCTCGAACCAGCTGTTAAGGAATGTTGATTATCACCTACTGGAGCACCTGAGCTAGTTGTGAGATGTTTATTGTTTTTATTACTCATGTAAGATCACCTCTTATCTTTTCTATAAATATATGATAACAATTATCAATAAAAAATCAATACTAAATTATAATTATTTTAATTTAATATATGTTATAAAATGTAGATTTTTCCTTCCATCCCTTTTATGACAGTCCTAAATAAAAATAATCTTTATTATTAGATGCTTTTTTAATATGTATTATGATTTTTTCTCCTGTTAAAAATGTAACAAAAACCAACATAATTGAAAAAATATCTGCTTACATGAAAAGACAAAATGTGAAAATGATAAGGCAATTCTAATGTTACCAAACGCTTTGGAGGGTTTACTTTTGAAACAGGAAAAAGGACGTCAAAAAGACGCCCTCTTCCTTTATCTCATATTCATTTCACTCGGCTTTGGCCCTTTACGTTCCCCACGGTCCAAGTTATTGATTTTGTCCATATCTTCTTCGGTTAGATCAAAATCAAACACGCTAAAATTTTCCTCAATACGGGCAGGTGTTACTGATTTTGGAATAACAATAGAATGGTTTTGCAATTGCCAGCGGATGATAACTTGGGCTGGTGTTTTGCCGTACGCTTCAGCCAATTTTGTTATAACTTCATTATTAAGCACGTCTCCGCCTTGCATCAAAGGACTCCAGGCTTCTATAAAAATATCATGCTGCTGGCAAAATTCCTTTAACTCCTTTTGAGCGAGATACGGATGACATTCTACTTGGTTGAGGACCGGTTTCACTTCACATTCATCTAACAACCGCTGAAGATGTTCTGTATCGAAATTGCATACTCCAATTGCTTTAACCCGTCCATCTTGATAAAGCTTTTCCATGGCTTTGTAAGTCTCTATGTAGTCATCATGTTCTGGAGCAGGCCAATGAATCAGATACAAATCAACATAATCCAATCCGATTTTCTCAAGACTTTTATCAAATGCTTGAAGGGTGCGGTCATAGCCTTGATCCGCATTCCAAACTTTTGTTGTGATAAACAATTCTTCTCTTGGAATGTCTGAAAGACTGATAGCTTTCCCAACACCGTGTTCATTTTTATAGATAGCTGCTGTATCAATAGAACGATAACCTGTATCAAGAGCTTTTTTCACAGCTGGTGTTGCTGCTTCATCTTCTACCTGCCATACTCCAAAGCCAAGCTGAGGCATTTTCAATCCATTATTCAGCGTAACAAATTCCATGGAATCGCTCCTTTTTCTAACTAATTAGAAAAACTTGGCTTACCGCCAAGTCCTATGGCGGAAGCCGTAGTTTTACTTATACTTTGATCCTTTAGCAAAGTTAAACTTTCCTAAAGTACAAAAAAAGTATAACACAGAAGCTAGTAATTCTTGTTTTTCCTGCTCAAAGCTTATTTCACGAAAAAAACACCTGTTTATTCTCATAATAAACAGGTGCAGACATTCACTTATTTTTTAGTTAACTGCTTCTTTTAATTGTTTCCCTGGTTTGAAAGCAGGAACTTTGGAAGCAGGTATTTTAATCGTTTCACCGGTTTGCGGGTTACGACCTTCTCGTGCAGCTCTTTCTCGAATTTCGAAATTCCCAAATCCGATTAATTGCACTTTTTCACCAGATTTTAGTGACTTTTCAATGTTTTCAAGAGTCGCATTTACTGCAGCCTCTGTATCTTTTTTACTTAACCCGGATTGTTCAGCAACTTGATTAATAAGATCTGTTTTATTCATTCTTTTCCCTCCTTATGCTTGTATCTATTATTCTTTCAATATAAAGAAGAAATATACCTTTTTCTGCTGAAAATTTATTTTGACTCAGTTTTTCAATTAATCAAACGTTTGATTAATTGGCTTGATAGTGTCGCAGCAAATATTGAAAATCCTGTCCACTTACCCTTTTTTATGTTTGATGATTATTAGAACAGCCAGTAGAAAACTATGAAACAAGATACTAACCTAACCGTATTTTCTCCTCGTTTCATACAAATATATAGAAACCAAATTTTTTCCAAAGGAGAGATTAAAATGGGTTTTGTTGGAGGTTACGGCCCTGGATATGGTCCTGGATACTTTCCAGGTTACGGCGGATACGGAGCAGGGTTGATTATAGTGCTCTTTATTTTAGTCATCATCATCGGTGCCGCCTGGTGGTGGTATGGGGGCTATAAATAGGGGTTTGAATAGAGTAACAGGTAATGCCTCTTAGAGAATATACTCCCTTTAAGAGGCTTTATTTTATTTCTTTGGTCTATCGTTGAAGCTCATGCATACTTAAATCTGTTTCTAACTGAAGATGACTGTAATCTCTTAGCCCCGGCCAATCGCCTCCCCATTCAAATCCAAGTTCCTTCGCAATTTCTGCAGCTTCTTTCCAGTCGGATTTCCCATTTTCATTTCCATCATATTCGGTATTCCATATTATTTCTCCATCTTCTGTTTCTAAGGCGAAATCAATCGCCAAGCCGTAATTATGGTACGATTCGCCCCCTTGAGCATTCGTCACAACACTCCCTTGCTGCGACCGGCCTTTTTCATATAAATTGTTTTGTTCTTCCGGTGTGCGGTATCCTTCGATGATTTCTATATTTATTCCTTTTTCTTCAGAGCGGCGCAAAAGCTCATTTTTCTTTTCTTCTACGATAGGATGCAGTTCTGTTAATTCTGTCAGTTCTTCTGGGGTGACTTCCGGTGTTTCTTCTTTGGGCCATAAGAAAAAAATTGCTGCCCCAAAAAGAAAAAGCAACGTCATATCCCAGCCAGCATTCGTTCGCAACTCCCAAATCCTTTCTTCAGTAATAAGGAAAAGATATTACAGAAGTGAGGTAATGTCAATTTATTTACTTTGTAAAAGCGTCCGTTTTTAGAGGCAATGGCTCTCCTTCTTGATCAATATGTTGTTTTAACTTCTTATTTTGCAAAGTATCATAATGGAGGACATCAAAAAAATAAGGAATGGGATACTCTTCATTTAATTTTTCGTAAATATCTCGAACTTCCTGTTCTGTTAGGTTTGTACCTTTTACAGCAAGATCTATATCTGACCCTTTTTTATAATTACCCTTCGCCCGGCTGCCAAAAATGATTGCTTCTTCTACAGAGGGAAATGTAGATATAGCTTTCCGTATATACATAATGTCTCTTTCTAATAAACCGAACATACCTACACTTCCTTTTTTAAAACTTGCTGTAGCGCTTTTATCGCCGAGAAATATTTATTAATGATTAAAGATATTATTTTCTCTGCCATTGTTTCATCATAAGTGTGTGTTGTTAAGTTCCGATTAGACAAAGCATCTATCCAAACTGGGTTTTACTGAAGAGTACAGTTGGACGATCTGTTCTTTAAATTCTTTAGAATAATTTCTTCTATTTCTTCTGGTCATATCTATCCCCCTTAGCGTTGATTTGAACTAAGTCTATATGACCTTATCGAATCTTCAACCAAGTGCAGCCGAATCCATAACTATAAAAATGTGCAAAGTACTATTACCATAGTCCATACGAACTGTATTAAGAGACATACTTATATATTGTGGAACTAATATAGTTCTAACTCTATCATTAAAAAAGAAGTATATGTATTCAATAGAGTGAAAATAATTAAAAGGAGTTGATTATTTTGCCTTTTCCAGAGAACACAGAAGGTGCTGGTAAAGTTATTGGGAAAGGGACATTTGGATTTAATGCTACTCCGGGTGCCCCGTTCTATACCCTAATTGAAAATGGAGTTCCAGGAAATTATGCAGTATCTATTATAAATAACTCAAGTGCAGATATAAATATTAGATATATTCTATTTAATGGAAGTGAAGTAAATCGAACTATACCGGGCTCGGTCATTGCGAACTTTGAACCCACTAAGACATTTATCAGTAGTGTGCGACATGTACAGGTTCAACTTGATGAGGCAGCACAAATAGCCGGTCAGTATATGCATGTACGTTTAGATGATAATGCTTAATTCAAATCAAAAGTTTTATGCCTGTTCTCTTAAGATGATGTAAGACAGTTTGTGTAAACAATTTGAGACAAAAAAGAGGTAGGGTACCCCTCAGAGTAAACGACCAAATCTACTAGAGAGGGGTTACCCTACCTTGAGTAACAGTAACAAGACTTATTCTCTGACAAATAAGTCGTTTCCATTATTTTAGCTTCTGGCTGCAGCTATTGAAGAAATGCTTTTAATTTTTCTTTTTCTTGTTCAGGAACCACATCTATTTTGTTTAAGACGAGAACATCACAAAATTCCACCTGATCAATTAGTAAATCAACAACTTCACGTTCGTCTTCTTCACTTATTTACTGTTTTCGATCTAACAATGTTTCACCTAAAAAATCTTCCCAAAAACGATTAGCATCTACAACTGTAACCATAGTGTCCAGCTCACAATATCGAGTAAGATTTAGTACCCATTTCTTCATCTACATAACTAAATGTATGAGCTACCGGTATCGGTTCGCTTATTCCGGAAGATTCGATAACGATGTAATAAATATTTCCTTGTTTTTCCAACTTCTCCACTTCTATCAACAGATCTTCTCTTAAAGTACAGCATATACATGCATTCGACATCTCCACCATTTTCTCTTTTGACGCTTAAACCCCCCCACTTTCAATTAATCCTGCATCTACATTAATTTCACTCATATCATTAAATATGACAGCAACCTTGAGCCCTTCACGATTTGTCAAAATATGATTTAATACAGTGGTCTTCCCAGCACCCAGGTACCCGCTTAACACTATGACAGGGATTTTGTTCATAAGAATTATCCTTCAATAAGAAGAGCCGAAGAGCAAGATAGAAGAGATGAATCAAAGAGAAGAAGAACTGAATTGAGAGAAAGAAGAACTGAAAATCAAGGTAGAAGATCTAAAGTAAAGGGTATAAGTGCTGAATCAGAGAGCTGCCTATTGATTTTAGACAGCTCGTTGAACCATTCATTATATGATATCAAGCGGTGTTTTTCTTGATGGCAGAGAAAACGCTTTATCCAGCTTTTTCTCTTCCTCTTTTGTTAATGCGATTCCAGCGGCGGCTGCATTTTCTATCACGTGCTGCTCTTGAACAGCTTTTGGAATAGAAATAATATGATTATTTCTTATCGTCCAGGCAAGGGCAATTTGTAATGGTTTTACTTGATACTTCTCAGCAATCTCTTTTATAACAGGATGGGTGGTTAATTGTTTCCTCAATGTACCGCCTTGAGCTAATGGACAATATGCCATCACCGGCATTCGGTGCTTTCTTTGCCAGGGAAGCAAGTCAAATTCAATCCCTCTTGAACCTAAATGATATAAAACTTGGTTTGTGGCACAGTTCGATCCATTTTCGTTATTCCACAACTCTTCCATATCATTAGTGTCAAAATTGGAAACACCCCACCTTTTAATCTTGCCTTCTGCTCTCAGATCCTCCATTCCCTCTATTGTTTCTTCTAGAGGGATGCCTCCCCGCCAATGCAAGAGATACATATCCAAATACTCCGTGTTCATACGTTTTAAACTATTTTCACAAGCTATTTTAATTGTTTCAGCACCGGCATTGTGAGGATAGACTTTAGAAACTAAAAAAACGGTACCTCGACGGCCGTGTACTGCTTCACCTACAACACGCTCGGATTCCCCTTCTCCATACATTTCCGCTGTGTCTATTAAAGTCATACCTAAATCTATACCTAGCTGCAATGCTTTTACTTCTTTGGTTTTTTCCCCAGGCTTTTCACCCATATGCCATGTCCCTTGCCCTAAACAAGGAAGCTGAGTGCCATCTGCTAATGTCACCACACGTTTTTTTAGGGTCTCCTGGATGTTATGTTCGTCAAAATCATTCATTTTCTATCCACCTTTCTTTGAGTCCTGAGTGTTGTTTTCTTTATTTCTTGTGCTTTTCCTGTTTTTTTGGAACGTAAAAAACACTATCATGCCGATATTGTAAATACGGTATAGAGGTAAATATACAGGTATTCTTATACATTATGAAACCTCATGAGCTTTTTCGGCCCATGAGGTCTTCTTAAAACCTTGCTTTCTTTTGTTTACCTGAATGTTCAGAAGCAGAGAACATAAAGGTTTCACGATGATACCGAACACTCATTACTAAGCCAATAGCCAGCATCGTCGTTAGAAGAGAGCTTCCTCCGTAACTCAATAACGGCAGCGTAAAGCCTGTAACCGGAAGCAATCCAATATTCATACCAATATTTTGGAAAACTTGAAAAGCCAGCATACCAGCAATACCAGAACAAATATAGGTTCCAAACGGATTATGGGACCTTAAAGCTGTCATGATAATCATATACAAAAGGATAAAATAAAGAGTAATTACAAAAGCGGCCCCCGCAAAACCGTGAGTATGACCAATAATAGCAAAAATAAAGTCAGTATGAGCCTCAGGTAAATATACATCTGCGTCAGAACCAAACATTCTTCCTGTACCAATGAGGGTAAGAGCCTGAGCTGTTTGATATCCTTCATCTACGAACTCAAAAGGATTTAACCAGCCGTAGAAGCGTCTCACTTGATAAGCAGATAAATTAGAAAAGATATACTGTTCAACAATACCGGGGTAACGAAAAAAAGCATAAATGAATCCTGCCAACCCTAATATAGGACCGCCGATCAAAACGGTTATAATCTTATAGGAAACACCCGATACAATAACCAGTGCAATAAAGATGGAAAGGGTCATCATTACCATTCCCATATCAGGCTGTCTAACAAGAAACAGAATGGGAGCAATGACGACTGCTGCCATTTTTGCAAGAAGTTTCAAATCGTTGGGCAATGAATGGGTATGTTGTAAATTATGTTTGTTAATGATGTTACTTAAAACGAGAATAACAAATATCTTCATTAACTCAGAAGGTTGAAACGAACCGATAACAGGAAATTCAAACCACCTTACAGCTCCCTTATTTGGAGGGGCAATAGAAGCTGGAGCCACTGCTAAAAATAATAATAAAGCTAGGCCAAAGCCATATAAAATCCAAGATAAATGCGTATAATATTCAAAATCAAAATGAAGTACGACGAAGGCAACGGTAAAGGCTAAAATAAAAAATACAGCTTGCCTTATGACAAAATTTGTATCATATTGAGCCATTTCCTGTGCGTTATATATGTATAAACAGCTGGCTACAGCGAATAAAAAAAGCACAAAAAAAAGATTAACATCGTATTTATCATGTTTTATATTATTTTGCATAGTCCACCACACATATCATCTCTTTCTTCCCTTTCTGCAGATGTCTATAATAAATTATATCAGCTTTCTGCCTTAGAAGGGATGGGGCTGCCCCAAAAAGTATATCCCATGCAAATAGGTCATGTAAACAATACTAAGCACTCCCCCTTATGAAAAAATAATTCTTATTTATTTAAAAAATCGTCCGGATTTTTTTCACTTTCTTTACCCGTGTTTCTTTCATCTACTTGCCTTTGCGGGTCTGGATCTTTTTCTTTCTTTTGCTGTTTTATTTTCTGTTCTGGAGAATCTTCATTTCGTCCTGCCATCATATTTTTTCTTCTATCATTTTAAAACTCCTCTCTGTTAGATTTATTTATTAGTTTTAATGGAGTAGTCGCCGGTCCTTCGATAACTTTGCCATTATATTCGAAGGGCGAACCGTGGCACGGACAGTCCCACGACCGTTCTGTGTCATTCCACTTTACACCGCATCCCATGTGAGTGCATTTCGTTTCAACTAAAAATGTTCTTCCTTGTTCATCTTTATAGTCTCCTGCTTTTTTCCCTTTCCAATTCACCAGACCTCTTTCATCAGGGGTGAGATCTTCTGCCTTTTGCCGTCCTTTATTTAATTTCCCTTCTGCAAACTCTTTTCCTACATCAGCATTTTCTTTTACAAAGGCAGTAATATCTGATTTTTTTCGTTTTTTTCGATGAGGGGGTGAATACTTCATGGTACCGATTTTGTTACTGCAACACGTAATCTTTGAGTAATAATCCAGCTAATGCTGCCCCTGACATTCCCCATTTTGCAAAGCCAGAAGCGACTAGTACATTTTCTTTTCCAGAAACCATAGGACCTATATATGGAACTTTATCCAATGTAACTAAATCTTGTGCAGATCACCTAAAAAGATTTTCTTCAATTCCAAAATTTTTGTTTGCATTGAAAAGTATTGGCCGGGGGTTTTCCTGCAGTGTGCCCTTCTCCTGCTGAGACTGATGAGTTATATCTATTGCCCTTGCTTGCTCAAAAATCAACCCGCCTTTATCTTGAATAACCCGTACTAGCTCCTGAAAATATTTTACAGGATGAAACTGGGCCTGATTTCGAATAACGAGAGCGTCCTTGACTTGATAGGTAAGTTCCACTTCATTTAAAGCATATCCACCGTTTATCCCAATTTTTCATAGGCAGCCCCTTCATTTTGTATTTTCTTTTTTCCCTCTTCTGTACTCGTGTAAAGATATGCATCTTGCTTGATAAAATCACCTTTTATTTGATGACTTTCTGCCGTATTTCTATTAAAGAAATAGCTTGTTCATTTGCTTCATAATACAGTTGAGCTGTTTATTTCACCGAAATTTTGAAGGATCTCATCATAAATCATTGCATATTGCGATGATATTTTAGCGGTTGTGTGTCCTGTGGTGCCTCCTAGTAAGATATCGGCCTCAATAAGGGCTGTTTTCACCCCTTGTATTGCCAGTAAATATGCCGTTGTTATACCTGCTGCTCCACCTCCAACAATGGTTACATCTACAGCAGCATCCTTATTTAAAGGCGGAAAAGATGGAAGGTTACCTTTTGCAGCCAAAATAACCGGGCATATTTAGGGACCTCCGATCGAGAACTATAAACCATGATTTTCCTCCCTTTTCATTTCTATTGGCCTGTTTCCCTTTTTTTCTTCTTAGAAACAGTTAAATATAATTCTCTTTCATTACAATTTAGTTAATTTGGAAGGCAGGAAGAGATTTGCAGGTTTGAGGGAGTGAGGAAGGTGGTAAAGCGTCATAGAAACGATAGAAAGGAGGGTTAATCGATGGCTGGAAGTCAAAGCAAAATGAGCAGAGAAGAAGCGGGCAAACGCGGAGGACAAACAACCAGCAAAGAGTACAGTCAAGAACACTTTGAGGAAATAGGCCAAAAAGGCGGAGAAATAACGAGTAAAAAGTATGGCCAAGAGCATTTTGAAGAAATTGGCCAGAAGGACGGGCGAAACTCTGGGGCTCAATCTAAAAACGCCAACAGTAATCGCTAAAGTAGAAGAGATTACCGTTGGCGCTGCGAATAAAAAGGGACTCCCGCTAAAAAGACCCTTATGCTTCACATCTTATCACAAAAGTACTGTTTCTTCCTACAAAAGTTTTTTCACAAAGCTTTCTATTAAGCAGGGGAATTTTCCCATTAGCTTATACCCTTTTCAGAAGGTGAAATCACTGCAAAATGGAAGCTGAACAGAGAAGATATAAGCTGGACATTAAACCGGCTCCACCTTGCATAACACCAACCCCTAAGATGATCGTTAAATAATTAATAATATACGGAGGTGCTTTATTATGGCAAACAATCAATTTAAAACAGGAGAAAAGGCTCCAGAAAGCGGCACTTACAAAGTAGATAAGCTTGTAAATGGAAACAATGCCAACCAGGACAACACCACCATTGAAGTGAATGAAGGAGATCAGTTCCCTCCTTCCCCGTCTGAAAATGAAGCAGCTTATTGGGTAAAGGCATAGATCATTCCCTTAATATGTGCCCCCATCTTTCACTCGCTCCCCTCTTGGAAGCCCAAGAGGGGATTTAAAGTACATGAAATAAATCACAAAAAGGCTGATATGCACTACACAAAGTACTATCAGCCTTTTTTTATCGTCTCTTATTTATTTTGCACTGCCCGCTCTTCTACCTTGGAAAATTGTAAAACAAAATCCAGCAGAATATCTTGGTAGGCATGGACCGTATCTAAATATACTAATTCATTGTCCCCATGCCAATTGTGACCAAACGGCCCAAACTCTACCGCTGGCTTATTATATTTGGTAAAAAACTGACCGTCAGATGAGCCGTGCTGGCCAAAAATATTTGCTCGTTCTAACTGCGTCCTTTCTTTTACAGAAGCAGCTAACGCTTCAACATAAGGGTCGTCTGCTTGTGTTTTTACAGGATCGTTAATGATATGGACATCCACTTTTGCATCTGCCGCTTCTTTAATCTGTTTTATAATGTCATCTACCGATTGTTTCGGTAAATACCTTATATCAATAGACATTTTGCAGTGTTCCGGGACTTTATTATAAACCGTCCCTCCCTCTATTTTTGCAAGGTTGATCGACGGATTATTGTACATAGGAGGTTCGGTTTCTGCAGCAAATGGAAGTTTAAGAATTTCTTCATACAGCTGATATGCCTTTTTAATTGCGTTTTGACCTTCCCACGGCCTGCTTCCATGAGCTGGTTTTCCTTTGGTTTCAATGTCAAGCTGCAGAACTCCTTTAGATTGTACACCAATCCCCAATTCTGTCGGTTCCCCGCAAATCACAAAATCTCCTAAATAACCTTGCTCTGTTAAAAACTTAGTACCGTTTAGACCGCCTGTTTCTTCATCCGAAACAATTTGCAGTTGAATTCGAGAATGAAGTTCGTGCTTTTGTGCTTGAGCTGCTGCTTCCATCATAGCTGCCACACCTGCTTTCATGTCAGCAGAACCGCGTCCATACATTTTTCTTTCTTTAATGTACGGAGAAAATTGTTCTTCCTTTCCTTTGACGACGTCGACGTGACCATTTAAAACAATCGTTTTGTCGCCGCTTCCTATTTCGGACACTAACATGTGAAATCCGTTGTTTTCTAGCTTTCTTACAGGAAGGCCGCGTTCTGTTAACCAGTTCTCACAGAACGCGACCGCCCGATTTGCCCCTTCCATTGTAGAGCTGTCAATTTTTATTAAATCTTTTAAAAGCTTTTCCGTATCGCTCATGAGTAATCCTCCTTACAGAACAACTGCTATTACGAGCGATCTCTTTACATACTTGCTCTCGTATTCTATAAGACTTTTACCGTCTGTTTATAGAAATAAACATAATACTTTTTATTTGGCTTCAGTCTTTTCTTTAAGAGCGTCTTCCACTTTTCCTTCATTAATTCTAACCACGGTGTCATTACGTGCAAGTTCCACGTCAGCATCATCTTCTAACCACTCTTGTTTTAACTCTTTTCCGCGGGCTAGAGCAATATAAGCTGCAGGAATGTTGGCTTCAGCAGCATGGGAGAGCGCATAGCTTCCTCCAAAGCGCGGATTAATATCAATAACGTAGTAATCCTTGCCATCGTAAAAAATATCAGTATTAATATATCCAACATGCTTCAAGTTCTCACCAATCTTCTTGCCTATTTGAAACAATTCATTGCTTCTTACCGATACAGCCTTATCTACATCTCCTCCGCGCATTTCTAATTGTTTCAATGCTAAAGAGGTGAGAAACCGTCCATTTAAATCATTAAAAATATCTAAACTGAATTTTTCTCCTTCTATTACATCCTGAATAATTACATTCTCCTCCGGAATTTTAGAGGTAGCATCGTCTAAAGGCGTTTCCTTAATCGTTTGAACAGCAAGCTTATACGCAAATTCCATATCTTCTACATTATGAACAATCTCAATACCCATCGACGCAGAACCATTGCGCGGTTTGACGATCAATGGAAAAATAACCTCTTTATTTACTAAGCCTTCTTTCGCTTCTTCTATTGTGAAATACGAATGCGGGGCTTTTACTCCATAGGAGCCAAGCAGCTTATGATACATGCCTTTATCTCGGACTTTATGAACGATATCTGGATTTGGAGTAAACACCGCTACCCCCAGTGCTTCTAATTCTTTTTTATGATCCGCTAATTTTGGTACTTCCCAATCGTTTAAAGGCACCAGGCAGTTAACGTTGTTTTCTTTACAAATAGAAAATATAGCTTCGATATACCGTTCATCTGTTTGGTGCGGGATAACGTAACTCCGGTCAGCCGCTTGAAGAGAGGGGGCATTTTTGTCTGGATCCGCTACTATGACATTACCTAGAAGATTCTCATCTTTTAACGCTGCTTGAAAAAAACCGATAAAATCTATACGTCTGGCACCTGATGTTAATAATATATTCATAGATTTCATACCTCCAACCTCGTTTTATTACCCCGTCTTAAATCTTTCACTCTTTCATTCCCCTGATAGTGTATGTATACCCAAAAATAGGTACATTAACCTTAAAATTAGTGTAAGAAAAATGACTCCCTTGCTTTCTCAGCAAAAAGGAGCCATTAAAATATTATTTACTTTAATGCATCTAAATCAAAGGACGGCACTAAACCTTTCTCTGCTGCCCTTCCAAGCAGGGACTCAATAGCTGCATAACCGTCTTGGCCAAGATCTCTCGTAAATTCATTAACATACAAATCGATATGAGATTGAGCAACATCCGGAGACATCTCTTGTGCGTGTTCTAGTACATATTCACGTGAAGCTTCTGGATTCTCCCACGCATACTCAACAGAAGCACGGATCCAATCCGCAAGTTTGGCATAATTTATAGAATCTGATCGTTTTGCAATAATTGCGCCGAGAGGGATTGGTAAACCTGTGTCCTCCTCCCACCATTCTCCGAGATCTTGCAGCAAATGAAGTCCATAATTTTGAAACGTAAACCTTGCCTCGTGAATAACTAAACCAGCATCCACTTCACCGCTTTGAACAGCAGGCATAATTTTATCAAAAGGCATAACCCGTACTTCTCCAACGTCCTCAGGAACATGTTGAGCAACCCAAAGGCGGAAAAGTATGTAAGCAGTTGAACGATCACTCGGCACTGCCACCGCTTTCCCCCCAATAGCAGCAGCTGAGTTTGTTTTATCAGCTGTTAAAACAAGCGGGCCGCATCCTCTTCCTAACGCTCCGCCGCAAGGGATAAGACGATAATCATCGAGCACCCACGGCAGCGCTGCAAAAGATATTTTCATCACTTCTGGTCCTTCTTGTTTAGAAGCCCAATAATTTGTTTTATCAATATCTGCATAGGTTACATCAAAAGATGGAGCATTATCGATCAGTCCATGTACCAATGCGTGGAACACAAAAGTATCGTTTGGACATGGTGAAAAAGCTATATTCATTTAAAATACCTCCTGTAAACCATTGCTTGCCTGCTCTAACACAGCAAGCGCCTCTTTTATTTTCCAATTATCTCTATCTCTTGGACCAACAAAGTTTGAAATAGATCTAATTTCAAAGACCGGCACGTCAAACTTTTGGGCTGAAACAGCAACACCAAAGCCTTCCATTGCTTCTGCCTTTGCCTCAGGTACACGAACAGCCAAATTTTCAGCTGTTTTAGCTGTACCGGTAACAGCGGCAGTGGTTAAAATGGCCCCTGTTTGAGCTTTCAGGCCTCTTTCGGCGATGCTCGTACACAATTTGTCTGTAAGAAGCGGATCACATTGATAACGAGAGCAGCCTAAGTTTAATTTTTCTAAATCATAAAACCCTTCGTTTGTTTCTGCTCCCAAGTCTGCTCCCCATATCTCACTTGCCACCACAATGGATCCCAGTTCTGTTTGAGCTCGAAAACCACCTGCAATTCCTGCACTTACTACTGCAGTATATGAATCTTTTGTAAGAGCAATTGCTGTACTTGCTGCTGCTTCAGCTAGACCGACACCACCTGCAATGACATCAAAGCCACAATGATGGTCTAAGCCCCGCTGCACTGCTTCATGCTCTGCTTCCACAGCCGTAACAATTAAAACCTTGCTTGCTGACATGTACCTGTACTCCTTTTTCTTCTATTAGATCCACCATTATCATATCACGAATCTCCTTGAATATTAGAAATGAAAGCTTTACCTACTAATCCATGCAAAAGTCTCACTTAAATTGTGTAAAAATATGATAGAATTGTGTAAGATCATCGCAGGAGGAACAAGCATGTTCAACATTCTATTAATGAATAAAAGAGTAATTATCTTTATTACCTCTGTACTTATTATTCTCTGCAGCACACTGCTGTTTTTCGATGAGCCTCAAACGAAGTCTCAAGACACCACTAATATCACACCAACCTTGTTTATTCATGGTTTTAAGGGAGGCCCCGGTTCTTTTAATACCATGCTTCATCGATTTGAACGTAATGGCTGGGGTTCAAGAGGATTGATTTTTCATGTGAGTGCTGATGGAGAGGTGGAAGCAGAAGGACAGCTTACTAATGACAATAATCCCTTTATCCAAATACTGTTTGAACATAACAGAGCCAGTTTAGCCGATCAAACAGTATGGCTTCAGCGTATTATGGCTTCTCTTCATGAAACGTATGAAATAAAACAAGTGAACCTTATCGGCCATTCCATGGGAGGTTTAACTTCTGCTAATTACATTTTGCACAATGAAGAAAACAAATACCCAGCCGTAAAGCGCCTTGTCGTTATAGGCAGTCCATTTAAAGGCATACATCAAAAAAGTTATTTCGACGTTAATACCGGAGCAGCTACAGTAGATTTACAGCCAAGCTCTGCAGCATTAGAAAATATGGTTTATAAAAAGGACAATTTTGATGAGCATGTTTCGGTACTTGCTATTGCCGGTGTCATTAATAATGAAGACACAGATGGACTTGTAAGAAGGAACAGTGCTTATGGAATAAAAGATATTGTTCCTCGGGCTAACTATCAAGAAGAAACCTTTTACGATACCAACGCAACCCACTCCGGGCTGCATGAACATACTGGTGTTGATAAAAAAATAGCTGCGTTTCTCTGGGACCGTTAACATCTACAAAACCTCCCGTTCCAACATTGGATAACGGGAGGTTTTCTTTGTTATGAAGCTGGTGCGTATAAAAAAATGCGCCAAGGAGAATCCTTTTTTTCGAATATTTCGAGCAGCTCTAAATCATTTTCCTCTGCATTTTCTAATTCAGCCGCAGAAAGAATATAATCTCCGCCCAATTCTTTAAATGCTTCTGTACCAAAATCTAAATTCTCTACTTTTTTATTTTTATCTTTAGTAAGAAGATAATTTTCTCCAATTTCATCTAAATAAACATACACTCGGCCGCCCCACGTATCGTAGTAATCTTTTAACGCCTCATTTTTTTCTAGTTCACCTGATATCAAGTTTCGAAACTCATGTTTATACGAAAGCGGGTACATGGTTGCATATATATCAAGCGTATACATCCCGTTATACTGAGCCATGGCTGGATGCATTCCAACGCTAACCACACGATAATCGCTTGGCTCTTCTCCAATATAAGCCTTGATGTCATCAAACAAACCCTCTGAATAAAATTCTTCAAATGATGGGTAATCGATACTTCTATATTTTAACTCATGGTGTTCATTGGCAAGCACAGCTAATTGGCAGATAATCAGAACAGGGACCAGCCATTGGCTGTACTTTATTCTTCTACTGATAATAGCTAAAGCAATTGCAAAAATAATATACCAAAGAACTGCATTGAGTAAGTGAACTCTTCCAAAATTGAACGTATTAAACAGTTGATGGGCATCTTTTAATACACGCATTCCCTCCCAGTACCAAAGAGAGTACCAAAAGGAAAAGATAACTATAAGAAACAGGAGAAATGGAAGTGATTTTTCCATTTGCGAAAATGTTAAGCTGTACTGATCTTTTTTCCACCGCTGTCTAATCCAGCTGCCTATTAAGAGTACTAGGGCAAACACAGCAACATACAAAATTACGTGTTGATGTAAAGATTCAGAATGCGTATGAGCCGTGGTAAAATTTTTCCAAAACAGTCCAAGTGTATCAGGGAAATTTTTATGACCTCGGGAAAATTCTTCCCGATGCGGGGTAAATCCTTGTCCAAATAACATACCTGTTACCAGTCTGTATTGCTTCAAAAGATAGATGGAACCCATCAATAATAAAGCCGTAAACATCTTCCAATTTACGTTTCTTTTTCTAATCCAATCAGTAAGCCACAGTACTCCCATTAAACCAAGAAAGAAGCTAAACGATAATACTAAGAGGGAGTAAAATGGTATAAGCACTATAATAAGCCAGTCTTTAAACGAAGGTTCCCTGTTTCTTATATTCAAAAAGGCGTATAAGGCGAGCGGAATACCGGCAATGCTTAACGCTCCAAATGGCCAAAACGGAAGAATAGAAAACGCAAGAGCAGAGCCAACAGTGATAACAGGGCTGACTTCCTGCTTGCGGAAAATATGTGTTTTCAATAATAGGAACATACCAATGAAAGCAATAAAACGCATAAGAAATGCATTTATAGTAATAACGGTAAATGGCTCAAACAAATAAAACAATAATACATATACATTCCATTCCGAGTCCAAGGAAACACGCGGCAGACCATTCATCATATTCGGTATCTGTGCGTCATTTTCTGCAAATATTTTTCCGCTTTCCACCAGCGTTTTGTACCATATGAGATTAGAGTCAAGGTTATCATGAATTCGTACGTGAGAGCCTTCCCCAAGAATAACAAGTGGTGATAAATACACCAATAAACCTATACATCCGATAATAAGAAGTATGCGTTCCTTTAACATGCATAGAAGCTCCTAACTGTTTCCGCTATATACTTCACTTTTTCTTCCGAAAGGCCATAATACATCGGCAGTCGTACCAGCCGGTCACTCTCACGTGTCGTAAACCGGTCGTTTCCATAAAAGCGTCCAAAACGCTTCCCGGCTTTAGAGGAATGCAGTGGTACATAGTGAAAAGCACTCATAATGTCATGTTGTTTTAACCAATCAATAAGTGCTGTTCTATCTTCTAGATCTTTCGTTTTTAAATAAAACATGTGGGCATTGTGTACACAATTAGTGGGAATATGCGGCAGTTCTGCTCTTCCCTTTTCAGCTAAAGGAGCCAATTCCTCATAATATTTATGCCATGCCTTTAGTCTTTCGTTATTAATGGTTTCCGCTAGTTCCAATTGCGTATATAAAAAGGCCGCATTCAATTCACTTGGTAAATAAGAAGAACCAGCGTCCACCCAAGTGTATTTATCCACCTGGCCGCGGAAAAACTGCGAACGGTTTGTTCCCTTTTCTCTAATAATTTCTGCGCGCTCTTGCCATTGTTTGTTGTTAACGAGAAGAGCACCGCCTTCCCCGCTCGTGTAATTTTTAGTTTCATGAAAGCTGTAGCAGCCAAGGTCTCCGATCGTTCCGAGTGCCTGGCCCTTATACGTACTCATTACCCCTTGAGCTGCATCTTCAATGACCGTTAGATTATGCTTTTTCGCTATCGCTAAAATCTCATCCATCTCACAAGCGACACCAGCATAATGAACTGGGACAATCGCTTTGGTTTTAGAGGTTACAGCTTCTTCAATTAGACGTTCATCTATATTCATCGTGTCCGGACGTATGTCTACAAAAACGATAACAGCTCCCCGAAGTACAAACGCATTTGCAGTCGACACAAAGGTATAGGAAGGCATAATTACTTCATCTCCGGGACCTATGCCAGCAAGCAGAGCTGCCATTTCAAGGGCATGCGTACAGGATGGAGTTAAAAAGGCTTTTGGACAATTAAATCGCTGCTCGATCCATTGATTGCAAGACTTTGTAAAGCTGCCATCGCCAGCGAGTTTGCCGTTGTTGATTGCCTGGTCTATATATTGCTGTTCATACCCGGTTATTGGTGGTTTGTTAAAAGGAATCAATGTTTGTTACCCTCCTTATAAAACGAAATTGCCCACTTACAGCCAAGATCCTGTTAAAACAAAAAATAATGAATGAACCGAATGCGATTCACTCAGGCAGACTGGCTGGTTACAATAATCCCCGCAATGATGAGGAAAAGACCTATCATTTTGTGGGCAGTAACCGCTTCATGGAATAGAAAAATAGATAATAAAAAGACAAGCATAAACGATAAACTCATAAACGGATAAGCATAACTAAGATCAAACTTAGTCATGGCGGCCATCCAAAAGAGAGATGCTACAAATGCGGAAAGAAACCCCGAAAGAATGAGCGGGTCAAATAAGAGCTTCAGGAGAAAAAAAACCTTTTCCTGAAGCCCATCAGGCAGACCGCTGTACTTAGAAATCCGCCATTTTAGCATGATTTGTCCATAGACAGTGAAAAATATCGTGCCAAATATATATAAATAACCCAATCTAAAAACCCTCTCTGCACCTTACTGATTTAATTTATGATAAACATCGACCGCGTCTGCAAATTTAAACCCTAAAGAGGCAGTCAGATTTACCATTGCAAGGTTTGCAGCAGAAATGGACGTTTTAATTTCGACATGTCCTTCTTCAAATAAAGAACGAACGGCCCGGCTCCAAAAATATTTTGCTAAACCCCTGCCTTGATATTCAGGTTTAAAGGCTTGCAGCAGTACTTGATTTTCCGAAAAAGCGAAGAAGCCTGCGAGCTCGTCTTCATAAAGCAGGCCCCACACATTCCCTTCATCGTATAACTGATTTAACCAATTATCATAGCGTTGATCAGCTCCGCTTTTTTCTAATTTAAAATCACGATGAAAGCGTCCGTGGTCGTAGGCACCTTTTGAGATCGCTATAATTTCCTCTCTTTTCACATCTGATAATAAAGTTAATTTCTTATCCACAAACGGAGTGAAACGTTCTTTTTTGCACACCGGAGTCAGCAGTGTATCGGTATAATAAAAACCATACGTATGAAGAAGTTGTTTTGACTCTAATGGGTCTACTTTAATGGTAAAATGCCCTTTTAAATGGTCACTTTTTTGCAACGCTTCTTCCGAATACTCTAGCAATTCATAAGTGTCGAGCTTTAAAGCGGGTTTATCCCATGGTGTTTCGCGAATAATTTCTTGTCTCATCTATATAGCATCCTTTCGGTCATTTACTTCTTTTCACTCTATGGTTCATTGTCTTATTTACATTGTTTTCTTCAAAACCAATCGATTCTTGCACAATATACAGCGGCCTGTTCTTTACTTCATTAAATACCTTCCCCATGTAAAGACCAAGCACTCCTAAGTTGGCAAAAATCAATCCTCCAATAAAATAAATGGAAACCATCATACTGGTCCACCCTGGAACAGGCTGAAACATAAAAAAGTATTGATACATTAAATATAGACCGTACAAAACGGCCCCAAATGATAGTAAAAACCCAAATTTTATAGATAAACGCAGCGGTTTGTTGGACTGTGCTACAATGCCTTCAATAGCTAGATTAATAAGTTTCGATAAACTATAAGAGGAGGATCCGTATGCTCTCTCTTTATGCTCCACATTTACTGCTGCAGTATCGAAACCCATCCATTGAATAAACAACGGAAAATTACGATTCTGCTCTCGTAATTGCTGAAAGTTTTTTATTACTTTACGAGAAGAAATACTGAAGTTTGCAATAGCAGGATCTGTTTTATTCTCTGTAAAATAATCATAGACCTTGTAAAACAGCTTAGAGCTTCCCTTTTTAAATAGATTATCATGACGAATATGTCTTCTAGCAAATACCACTTCAAAGCCTTCTTGAACTTTTTCATATAATGTGATGATTTCTTCTGGCTGGTCCTGGAGATCACAGTCCATGACGACTACCCAATCTCCAACAGCCTGATCAAGCCCAGCCGTTATTGCAACATGCTGTCCAAAATTTCTAGCTAAACGGACTCCCTTGACGCGGTTATCTTTGTTTGTCAATTGCTGAATAACATCCCATGATTGGTCTGGACTGTTGTCTTCTACCATTATGATTTCAAAATGAGGTGATATTTGTTCAAGAGTGTCTTTTAAACGATTGTATAGTTGAATTAAACAATCACCGCATCCGTATACGGGGGTTACGACTGAAATGTGCGGATTAGTATTTTGCATGATTGACATACCACTCCACTGTTTTTAATATTCCCGACTCGAAATTTTCCTCAGCCTGCCAGCCGAGCTCGTTTTCAATTTTGCTTGCATCAACTGCATATCTGCGGTCATGGCCGGGCCGATCCTCTACAAAAGTAATCAGGTCTTCATAACTTTCCATTTTTGCATTTCTCTTTGCCTTCGGTGCGAGACTATCGAGATGCTTACAGATTTTCTTGGCGATATACAGGTTGGTTCGTTCATTGTTTCCGCCAATGTTATATGTTTCTCCTTTTCGTCCTTCTTGAAACACAAGATCAATGCCTTTACAGTGGTCCAAGACATACAACCAGTCTCTAATGTTTTGACCATCCCCATAAATTGGAATAGGTTCTAGCTGCAAGGCTTTCCTGATAATAGTTGGTATCAGCTTTTCACTATGCTGCTTTGGCCCGTAATTGTTTGAACATTGAGTAGTTACAACATTCATACCGTAAGTGTGAAAATAGCTGCGGACAAGCATATCAGAGCTTGCTTTGCTGGCACTGTACGGACTGTTTGGAGCATAAGGAGAGTGTTCACTAAACAACCCGGTTTTACCTAGCGATCCGTACACTTCATCGGTAGAAATATGATGAAAACGAGCCGATTCATAACCAGAACGAACCTCTCCCGCTCTTGTCATCCAATGATTTTTTGCAACATCAAGCAAGGTAAAAGTCCCGTTAATATTTGTTTGAATAAAGGCCTCTGGACCGTCAATGGACCGGTCCACGTGGGATTCGGCAGCAAAATGGATAACGCCTTGAATGTCATGCTCTTTGAATAATCGTTCCACTAGCTGCCGATCACATATATCTCCTTCGATGAATATATGATTCGGCAGTTCCCTTACGTTTTTCAGTTCTGCCGTATCAGCAGCATACGTTAATTTATCAAGATTAATAATTGTAATATTAGGATATTTATAAGCAAAATAGGAAATAAAATTTAGTCCTATAAATCCTGCTCCACCTGTTACGAGAATAGTTTGCACGTTTTTCATTATTTCATCAATTCCAATCGGTGGTCTTGATTTGTTTCGTACCAGTTTTCAGAGCCTTGTGCCCTGTCTACCACGCGGAGCAAGTATTTTTTGTAATCATTGTTTTTCATAGAGGCTATTCTTTGAAGTAATTCATCACGTGTGACATAGTTCATGTAAAATGCAATTTCTTCAAGGCATGCTACTTTAAATCCTTGTCGTTTTTCTACGGTTTCGATAAACTGTGAAGCATCAAATAAAGCTTCCGGCGTACCAGTATCAAGCCATGCGAACCCGCGGCCTAAGAGCTCAACATTCAGCTCATCTGCTTCTAAATAAGCTTTATTAATATCGGTGATTTCTAGTTCTCCACGAGAAGAAGGACGTGTTTCTTTCGCAATATCAAGCACTTTATTGTCATAAAAATAAAGACCAGTCACTGCAAATTCCGATTTTGGATTTTTTGGTTTCTCTTCAATAGACTTAGCACGCTGATGATTATCAAATGCTACAACACCGTATCTTTGCGGATTACTGACCCGGTAGCCGAAAACAGTTGCACCTGACTGTCTTTTCGCTGCTTTTTGGAGAAGCGGTGTAAAACCTTGGCCGTAAAAGATGTTGTCACCAAGAATAAGGGCAACATCATCATTCCCAACAAAAGATTCTCCAATCGTAAATGCTTGTGCCAGCCCATCCGGAGAAGACTGCACTTTATATGAAAGTGAAATGCCAAATTGACTGCCATCTCCAAGCAATTCCTGAAATCTCGGCGTATCTTTTGGAGTGGAGATAATTAAAATATCTTTAATTCCAGATAACATTAACACAGATAATGGATAGTAAATCATAGGTTTATCGTAGACTGGAAGCATTTGTTTCGATATGCTTTTTGTCATTGGATATAATCTCGAGCCGCTCCCACCAGCAAGAATAATTCCTTTCATTGTGGAAACCTCCTTATATTCGAAAATATTCCTTACTTGTTTATTTCCCTTTTCATTTGATCGAAAACATGCCCTATTCTGTTCAATTAAAAACGAAAAAAAGCTTGTTTATCAGATAACAACAAAGCGTAATCCCTATATTTACGCCTTTTTTTAATTTTGAAGCTATCACCAATTTAAAATTAGAATTGTGTCAAGATGATGTCGGCTCATTATTTTTGAGATTTTTTCAAAATAGCTCATTATTGTCAGAGTATTTTGCATAATTTGCTATTGACCGCATTGTGTTATCTGGTAATCTATGAGAAAAACTTGGCTTGCCGTCAAGTTTAATGGTTCTTATCCTTTATTCCTTTAGCAAAGTTAAACTTTCTAAGGTACAAAAAAAAGAACGGAATATTTTCCGTCCTTGCTGTTACAAACAATATTTAATATAATTCTTTTCTCCTGTTTCTACCGGTAAAAAGGAGACCTAAATATAGTCCAGTCCCGCTTAAAAAGAAAAACATAAACGCGCCAATTGCTATAAATAGCTCGCCGGTTGCTGTTCCTGCTGCCATTGCTGTATATATTCCAAATAAAATCAACCCAATCGCTAACGAATAGAGCGAAGCACGAATTTTATTCATTACATATCTTTTAGCGGTTTCTTTTGTCAGAACACTATAGGTTAATAATGCCCCTCCTGCAACGATGAACACTGCAGGCCCAGTTACACTTACTCCAGGCAGATTCATGAAGTAAAGCATAGCAGACGTTAATAATCCAAACAGAATCAGCAGTACACCAGCAATGATTCCAGCAGTTGCAATACGTGCTGTCATTGTTGTATAGACAGAAGATTTCGCTTTATCCTGCCCTATCCTCCTCATATCATCGACCAGTCCGCTTAAATCTCCCATCGAAATAACCGCTTCCTTATATGCCTCTTCTTCTTCCATCCCTTGTAATTTATAATCCGATATTTTTTCTTTTATGTTTGTAAACAGTTCTTCTTTCAGTTCGAAGTTCCTGACTGTCACCGACCCCAGAAAAAAGATCATCTATATATTTTAGAATTTTTCGATCTATTTTATTTTTGTTCTGTGTCATAATCTATCACTCCTTTAATCAACTTATCGAGTATCTCTTTTGCAAAGTTCCATTCCTTAATACTTTGCTTTAAGCGTTCCCTGCCTTCATCGGTAATTCGATAATATTTCCGTCTTCCTCCTTGCGTTTCATCCCCCCAATAAGAAAGGATATAGCCCTCTTTCTGAAGACGCCGAAATGCGGTATATAAAGTTGCTTCTTTTAATTCATATTGGCTGCCGCTTAATTCAATGATGCGCTTATATATTTCATAACCATAGCTATCTCCTTGGCTAAGTATGTTTAGAATAATTGTCACCGTATGACCTCTAATAAGATCAGTCGAAATTTTACTGCTCATTAATCCTCACCTCTTTAAATACATGTTATGCCACATTACTGTTTGTGTCAATGTAATATTTATAAAATAATAAAAGCTCACTTAGCTATGACCTGTATCTGAGCAGCAAAAACGTGCAAGTAACTCTGGAAATTCAGCTTATTATCGATATTTTAACGACATTCAAATGGATAACGAATACAATGAGTTCATAGATAAATATAAGATGGGAGGCGTGGGAAATGAGAGTGTCTTTAGATATCGATAGTGCTCATGAAGAAACAACAGTGACCATTCACTGTAAAGAAATGGATGACTCCATTAAAGAAATTCTTGATTTTTTGAAAGGAAAAAAGACGGAATTCATCATTGGCAGAAACGGAAGCATGCAGCACATTTTAAAACCGGCAGATATCCACTACTTTCATACTAAAGGGGAAGCTGTTCTTGCTATTACTTCAGAAGGTGATTTTAAAGTGAAAGAAAAACTCTTTGAACTCGAACAGATTCTTCCTGCAAGCCAATTTATTCGTCTTTCAAAATCGGTTATTGCTAATTTACATGAATTAAAACGTTTCGAGTCATCGTTTAACGGCACACTTTGTGTGTATTTCAAGTCGGGGGTAAAAGAATATGTTTCCAGACATTATGTACAATCCATTAAAGCAGCTTTAAAAATGAACAGGAGGATAAATAAATGAAAACCTTTTTGTTTAGAAGCATGATTGGTATTTTTTTCGGCGCATTCCTTGCAGTGGCGATAACTAATTGCGCCGTATACTTTGGAGGACAAGAATTATTAGATGGAGAGACATTTCTTAAAAATTCCCTTGGTTCTATTTTCTGCGGCTGGTTTTTTACCGTCTCCCCACTTTATTTTGAATTGAAAAACCTTCGCCTTTCGCAGCAGACAGCGCTGCATTTCATGACGGTTACCATTCTTTATTTCAGTTTATCTTTTTGGATAGGATGGATTCCATTACACCTTAAGAGCATACTCTTCTTCTCTGGAATGTTTCTAACCACCTATGCAATTATTTGGTTGAGCTTTTATTTTTATTTTAAAAATATAGCCAAAAAATTGAACCAAGATTTAGAAAATATTTAATATCAATGTTGCTTTAAAACTTGAATACTCCATTTGTGCCCCCCTTCATACTCAAAATTTTATTTTCTTAATTATTGACTCTCTCGTTACGTGACACTTTATAGTTAAAGGGGAAGGAGGGATAAACAACCGCCATGAAGATAAAAGAACTTGCAGACCTAGTAGGTATCAGCGTAAGAACCCTTCATCATTACGATGAAATCGGATTGTTTAAACCAGAAAAAACAAATGCTTCGGGCCACCGCCTGTATTTTGAGGATGATCTGGAAGTACTGCAGCAAATCTTGTTTTATAAAGAACTTGGTTTTCCTTTGAAAAAAATAAAAGAAATTATACACAGTCCTGATTTTGATCGTCAAGAAGCGCTGGAACTGCACCGAAAAACACTATTAGAAAAAAGCTGCAGAATAAGTAAAATGCTTGAATTGATAGAGAAAATGATCCAACATTCAAAAGGAGAAATTAGAATGTCTAATAAAGAAAAGTTCGAAGGATTTAATTTCAGTCACAATCCGTATGAGCAAGAAGCTCGGGAACGCTGGGGAGATAGAGCAGTTGATCATTCTAATAACAAAATAAGAAACATGTCTAAAGAGGAACAAAAAAATCTGGAAGAAGAAATGAGTTTCATTTATAGAAATTTAGCAGACCTGCGCCATCAGTCTCCCTCTTCACAAGAAGCTCAATCTGCTATTCATAAGTGGTTTGAATGGTTGAATACTATTGGAGATTACTCGCTTGAAGCTTTCAAAGGCTTAGGCCAGTTGTACGTGGATGACAAACGATTCACAAAAAATATTGATCAATTCGGGGAAGGTCTGGCCTTATTTATGCGGGATGCAATGGCAGTATATGCTGATAATAGCCAACAATAAAGAACGGCAGTCCATAAGGGAAGAAATAACCTTTTGGACTGCCCAGCACTTTTTGTTGCATAATTACTTTTTTAGCCAATTCCAAGCTTCTTCTAATTCATCTTTATTAAAGTGCTTTGATTTAATGCCTGGCAATAAATCACCTAATTCCGCTGATGTTTCCACTGTCTTTTTTTCACTCACTACAGCAAATTTATTAAGCTGATTCCAGCGTTTTGTATCAAATTTCACACCTTCTATGACTCCCTTAAGGGTTGTACCATCTATATCATGCATGACAGCAATAACATTGAATGGTTCGTTATCTTTAAAATGAGTTTCCACATGATTATCTAGTGCCCTGGCGTCTTCTTGCGTGGTTTTTCCCTCAAATTCGACTAGCAACTGTTGAAGCATCTGGGCTAGGATGAATTATTAACAATGGAATCCCTCCTTCATCTAACGTTAAAGGCTGATCTTGTTATTCTGGAATATATGGTAAATCGCTATTTTTAGGGACATTAATAACATGGGTCCAAACATAGGCAAGCATCCCTGCTGTACCATATTCACGGCCTATGCCTGACTGTTTTACTCCTCCAAATGGCAGCCGTACATCTAATCCCTGAACAGCAGCGGTGTTGATCATTGTCGCCCCTGCTTATATTCGGCTTGCCACCTTTATAGTATCTCGTCTGACCTTTCTCCATACTCCCCCGATTTGAAGTATACTAGTAATATGTTTCGTGTCTGAGTAGGCATAAATGGAGGACAATTTACATTAATAGCTATAATGGAGTTAGCATTATCCAATGGAATACCACTTACCAATGCAGCAAAATGTACAACCGCGTCAAAACAGTTTCATCTAAACGTTAGAAAAACTTGGCTTGTCACTTATAAAAAAGGCAGTGTCTTAAACGGAAAAGAATCATGTTCGCTAAACATAAACAGAGCTTATATGAAAATCATACCTTCCCTTGCCGCATTATAAACACGATTCATGAAGGAAAAGTTTGTTTACAATCATTTACAAAAGCTCACAAAATGAAGATACTCTCTCTTAGGAGCTTCATACGCAGTTTAAATTTTATGGGAGGAGATATATGATGAATTGGTCCTTACACAAACATATTTTCATAGCATTTTTTCGAGCAGGCATGCTCGGTTATGGCGGGGGCCCTGCTTCCATTCCTCTTGTTCACAAAGAAGTTGTAGAAAATTTTGAATGGATTACAGACGAAGAGTTTTATGACATTTTAGCAATCGGCAACACACTTCCAGGGCCTATTTTCACTAAAATGGCCGGATATATTGGATATCGGATCGGAGGTATGATGGGTGTCTTTAATGCGATCGTTGCCTCAGTAATTCCGACAGTCATACTAATGATTACCCTTGTCGGCATTCTTATGACCTTTCGTTCCTCTCCCTTTATTGAAGGAATGACTCAAGCTATAGCACCTGTGGTAGGTGTTATGTTACTAACTTTAACCTATAACACCCTAAAAAGCACAAAGCAGAGATCGAGTTGGCTATTCGTAATTATTCTCACTTTAATCAGTATTATCATTTTAGAATTGTTAAATATTCACCCTGCATTTTTCATTGTTATTCTTTTGATTATTGGGTTTTCTTACCGGAAGAAACCTAACACTACTTCTTAGAGGCTTGGATTACCGCCGAGTCCAAATGGTGGAAGCACCGTAGTTTGACCCTTTAACAAAGTTTAACTTTCTTAAAGGATAAAGAAATTGGAGGTACCTTCAAGATGATTTATTGGGAAATTTTCATGGCATTTTTTATTCCTGGTATCGTCGGATACGGCGGCGGGCCAGCTTCTATACCGTTAATTGAACATGAGGTAGTAAATAGATATGAGATGGTGAGTGTCGAGCAATTTGGAGAAATTCTTGCTTTAGGCAACACATTACCAGGACCTATTGCCACAAAAATGGCTGGTTATATCGGATATGAAACAGCAGGTCTGCCGGGAGCTGCGATTGCAATATTTGCCACCGTAGCCCCTTCCTTGATTGCAATGATCCTGCTTTTAGGGATATTAATTAAATTTAAAGATTCCCCTCGAGTAAAACAAATGACAATTTTCATTCGCCCGGCAATAGCCGTTCTGCTCGGTGTACTCGCCTACCAATTTTTCAACAATGGATTGGCAGAAGCGGGAGTCTTCCACACTGTCATATTAGGCGGAGGAAGCTTTCTATTATTCGAGAAAAGTAAAATACACCCAGCTATTGTCATATTGCTTGCTCTCGTTTATGGAGTTATTTTTTTATCATAAAGAAAAGCGCAAGCGACCTGATATAATCTAAATATGCACACGTTGACGCTCAGGGCGTGCCGTTTTTGTCGACGAGTTCGCAACGCAGAAGTTACTACGTCTGTGGAAGTACGTCCTGTGACAACGCGGCTTGTACAGGAGAGAGCTGACTTTTTCGCTCGGAAAAGAGCGATCGCGATTTCAGCAAAAGATCTTCACTATCGTGTGCATCTGGCGCAGGGTAATTTCCAATTAATTACAATACTATCCAAATTTGATGATTTACTCGCCGTTCTTAGCCAAATACTATCCAAAAACATCTTTTTACTCGCCAACAATACACTTTACTCGCCAATAACTCAAGGATGACCTTTTTTAAACAGTTCTAGAAAGCTGTGAAACCAATCGTTTAATGGATACATTTGATTGCAGCAGCGTGTTTTCTTTATTAATCGTTTTTAATTGTCTATCTTTCATCACCACGCGGCCATCAATGATTGTGGTTTCCACATCGTGAGAAGAAGCAGAGTATACAACTCTTGAAATCGGGTCTACCGTTTCTGATGGAAAACTATGAAAATCTCTTAAATTAAGTAGAAATAGATCAGCTTTCTTCCCTTCTTCAATACTGCCGATTTCTTCTTCTAAACCTACTGCTTTTGCCCCTCCGATTGTAGCCATTTTTAAGACTTCCCCAGCTGGCATAGAAGTGGAGCCGTGATACGGTTTAGGGAGTAATGCAGCAAGGCGCATTTCATTAAACATGTTTAAGTTATTGTTGCAAGGCGCACCGTCTGCCCCCAGACTAATAGATGAACCGTTTTGCGATAATTCATAGACGTCTGCAATTCCAGAGGCCAGCTTTAAGTTAGAGCCAGGACAATGGGTCATCTTCACTTTACGGTCATTTATTATTTGTTTTTCTCTTTCATTCAGCCAAATACAATGTGCAAGTACCAAACGTTCATTAGCCAATCCGATATGGTCCAAATACTCGACGTTTCTCATTCCATGCCGTTCTTCCACAATCCTAACCTCTTCACGGTTTTCTGAAGCATGTGTGTGAACGAACACATTATATTTCTGTGATAAGTCACGGACTTGCTTTAACAATTCTTCTGTACATGAAACGACAAAACGGGGACAGAACACATATTGAATACGGCCATTATCATGCCCATGCCATTTTTTCAAAAGGTCGACACTTTGAGAGATCGAATCCTCTGTTTTTTCTAATAGGGCAGGCGGAAGATCATCTCCGAGGTCCATCATTACTTTTCCTGATAAAGCCCTTATTCCCGATTGAGCCATCGCTTCAAAGGCAGAATCTGTATGATTTACCGTTTCCATATCCATAATCGTTGTCGTTCCACCTTGAATTAATTCTCCAAGTCCCAGCATAGCTGAATAATAGAGAGATTCTTTATCATGAGCAGCTTCTAGCGGCCACAGTTTCTTTTTTAACCAATCCAGCAGTTCCATGTCATCGGCCTGACCTCGAAATAAGGTTTGACACAAATGAATGTGGGTTTGCACAAATCCAGGCAAAACGGTTTTCCCATCTGCATGAATAATTTCTGTTTCGGCAGTAAAGTGATCCGATAAGTTCTTTCCTATTTTTGAAATTTTATTTCCTTCTATAAGTAAATCTCCATATACGATGTCACATTCTTCATTCATCGTTATTATTTCGGCATTTTGGATAAGAATTCGGTCCATCTTTTTCCCTCTCCCTTTCTCAACATTTTTTGATATTAAAAAAAAACCGAAGAAATGCATAGCCATAGACAGACTACTGTCACTTCTCCGGTTCTTTCGATCTTCGCCTAGCAAAGATAAAAGCTGCCGTTCTTGTAGAAAAACTTGGTTTGCCGCAAGTACAAGTATAAAAAGAAACAATCAGTCATATAACAGGTATGTTAACTTTTCTCATTGTAATTATTATTATACAAGAGACCTAGATTAATTATCAGAATGTTCGTTATATATATTCTAACATTTTTTTGGCGGCGCAGAGAGTTGCAGCCTGTGTCCATATCTGGCAAGGCCATTAACATCCGGTCGTTAATCAAACGTTTGATTAAATGAAAAGAGCACATTGTGGGATATTTAGGAACTAGAAAAAAGATAAAACATGGTTATGAATAATATTAATAACACAATAAATATGCTAATGGCGTTGTATAGTTTCCTCCATTCTCCCTCTGGAACTTCTACACGAACGGCGTAAAGGAATACACCTGCTATAACGGTTAGTGACAGGCCTAACAACAAAGATATAATACTGTAATAAACGCCGCTCATTCATCTTCCCCTTTCACGCCGCTCTTGTTTTATCGGAAGAAATCAAAGGTTTGAAAAGAATAAGAAAAGGTAAATTTTTTCATTAGGAGGTGGAATGAGATGATACACGTGTAAGCACTAGGCATAAAAATTCCTATGGTTGCCGTTGTTCTTCTAATCATATTCAGCGGAATCAGCACTTACTCTATTTGGAACACTATCATTCTATCTTTATTAGTCATTGCAGTGTCTTATATAGCAGGTGATCTTTTCATTTTAAAAATGACCAACAATACCATTGCTACACTGAGCGATTTTGGAGTTGTTCTGTTAATGGTTTGGCTGGCAGCCATTCCTGTATTTGGAGCCGGCGTGCCTTTTGGATTAGCGTTCATTTCTGCTGTCATAATAGCATCCGGGGAATGGGGCTTTCACAAGTATATGAACCGCGTCGTGTTACCGGACATGTACAACCCGTATCCGTCATAACCTCCTTCATAACAACACTAAAACGCAACGTTAGTTAGTTTTATATTGACTAAGAGAGGAGGAGTGAAGGATATCGTTGCAGTATACGCAAACAAAGCAAAACGAATTACTTGCTGCAACGAATCCACTCTTCCTAATTGTGCTTACCAGTATATTGAAATATTTTCCTTGCCTGAAACACTAGAAACTTTTCTCCAATACATCTATCTCTTTTAAATGGTTAATGGGAAGAATCACTTGAATAGTGGTTCCGTAACCTTTTTTAGAATCTATTTCAATTTTACCTTGGTGGGATTTGATAATATCAAAACAGACTGGCAGCCCCATACCAAGTCCACTTTGTTTTGTAGTAAAAAATGGTGTTCCTATGTGTTCAATTTCCTCTTGCGTCATCCCTTCTCCTTCATCCGAGATATCGATATGAAATTTATTTTGTTCAGGGTTAGAATACAGTTTAATGTCTATTCTCCCGCCATCCGGCATTGCTTCAAAGGCATTTTTAATAAAATTAATAAGTACTTGCTTCATTTGGGATTCATCTATTTTTAGGTTGCAATAAGAAACACAAGATTCAAAATAAATTTTACAGTTATGAAGACGTGCATCGCTTGTCATCAATTCAACGGTGTTATGAACCAGTTCACACACATCACAATTTTCCCGATTTACTTTGACAGGTTTTCCTAATGAAACAAATTGGTTCACTAAGCTTTTCATTCTTTCTAATTCGGCTGTGATAACTTCGAGATATTTATTTTGATTGTTATTTTCTTTAAGAAGCTGTGTAAGACCGATAATAGAAGTGAGCGGATTTCTTATTTCATGAGCTAATCCCGTACCTAATTTCCCTATAGCTGATAATTTTTCTGATTGAATCACTTGCTGCTGCAATTCGTGATACGATGTTAAATCTCGAAACTGAGCAAACGTACCTATCATTTGGTCTTCGTCATAAAGTGGGAAAACATCTAGAAGACATAACTTTTGTCGGTTTGATTGGTTTACAGGAAAAGTGATCTCTACATTTTCCACTTTGCTGCCTGATTCAAGCACGTAGGTGATATATTCAAAAACTTCTTTAATCCGCTCTGTCTCTCCTGCTAATATTTGATCTTTATGAACTCCTGTGATTTCTTCTGCTCCTGCATTAAATTCTAAAAAGCTGCCATCTTTCTCCGTCATGACTACCCCTAAAGGAGTAGAACTAATGATAAACTGATTTAATAAATCAAGCTTGTGATTTTTTTGCTGTAATTGAATTTCTCTTTCAATGGTATCTACGACAGATATAAGCATTCCAAGGTGAAATGGACTTGCATGCTCGATTGTCGACATAATAGAAATGGTACCTGCAAGCATCCCATCCTCAGCATAAGAAAATGGAGCGGAATAGCAAGCTGTTTCTGATAAGCAGTAATGAAAATGATCATCTCCTATCACTTCTACCGGTTCACCATGTTTTAAGGCCAGTGATACTGCATTTGTACCTGCATCTTTCTCATTAAAACTTGCACCGACAGTAATACCTAATTTATCTACCATTCCTTTTATCGTTTGATCACCATAAATATCCAATAAATACCCTTCATCATCCGTGGTAACCACTAATATAGGAACCCCATTTACATTTTGGATAAGCTTTCTCATAAAATGCTTAGCTTCCTTAAGAACTTTAGAATACAGTTGCTGCCTCGATAAGAGCTCTTCCTTCGTTAAAAAAGTCTTTAAAGATGGAGTTTCTTCTGGGTTCATGTTAAAGAGATTCCTGCAATTCAAGTGAGACTCTTTAATATATGTACTAAAATCTTTCATTTTGTTTCCTTTCTTCAAACAAATACTATTTAAATATTTCACGTGAATTCTTTCATCTTCTCACATTTTCCATGGCTTAGGAAGACATGTATAAAGTTAGCAAACTTTCCTTATGTATTAGAAAACTAATATGACTCCGGCACTATGCCGAAGTCATACGAGTTTTCTATAATTAACTTGCTTGATCAATACATTTTATCATTCTGTGTTCAATGTCTTTAAAAGGGGGACTTCCATAAAAATTTTCAGGCCAAACTCACCTTTCAACCTAATTACTATCCCTTTTCAAGCTCACAAACATTACGTTTTTTATAAAAGTGGGGCAGGTTTCTCCCTGTTCATCTTTTTCTATTAGCAATAGCTTTTGTTCCCATTCGGTTCCAACTGGTATTACCATTTTGCCGCCTGCTGCCATTTGAGATACTAATTCGGAAGGGACGTCGGCTGCGGCCGCAGTAACCATAATCCTGTCATATGGCGCATTCTCTTCCCACCCTTGACTACCATCTCCGAGTTTAAAAGAAATATTAGATAAACCCGCTTCTCTTAATTTCTCTTTTGCCCGAAAGTGTAAAGGTGTAATACGCTCTACTGTAAATACAGACTTTGAAAAGGAAGCTAGTAAATCCGTTTGAAAACCAGATCCTGTTCCAATTTCTAACACTTTTGAATCAGGTTGAATATTTAAGGTTAACGTCATTTCTAATACGAGGGAAGGCTGGGAAATCGTTTGACCATGACCAATAGCTACTGCTTGATCCATATGTGCCATATCTTTGTCTTTATCCATATAAAAGCTTCGGTCCATTTTTCGAAAATATTTAATAATCTCCTGTTCTTGGTTTTTCAAGAAATCCCCTCCAAATGACTCGAAGTTTTATGACTTTATACCCGTGAACACTATTAGAATACTGCTTGCTGCCGAGTCCAAATAGCGGAAGTCGTAGTTTTGCTTATACTTTAATCCTTTAACAAAGTTAAACATTCCTAAAGTACTAGTGAAAATGTGTACTTCCTGTTGCAACCGCGGCATTAGTACGTTCGGTATATTGAATGTGCTGTAGAAGTAAAAGAAGTAATATTTAACTTTAACAACGCTAAATATTACTTCTTTTTATACTGTAGATAATGCTCCTTTAAAATATAAGATTTTGTTCTTTTAGCTAACTGTTTGTAAAAGTTCACTTTTACAAATGTTATTTCCAAAAATTTTTGACAACATACTTTATTTCTCTTCGAAGACAATATCTCCATCCATAATTGTCATCAAGACCTTCGTTTCCCTAATCTTTTCCGGAGGAATTGAAAATAAATCTTTATCTAAAACAATAATATCGGCTAGCTTCCCAGGCTCTAATGTCCCAAGCTCATGATCTCTAAAAACACTATGGGCTGAACCTGAAGTATACGCTTTTAAAGCAGCAGCAATCGGAATTCGTTCTTGCTCATTCCAAATTCTTGTATCTGTATAATCTTTCCTGTTTACTGCATAATATATTTCTTTCATTGGATCCAATGGAGATATTGGAAAATCAGTTCCAAATGCAAGATTTCCTGCCCCTTCGTATAATGATTTACAGGTATAAGCGTATCTGTCTTTTTCGTCTCCAACCCTTAGCGTGTGATTTTCACTTGGCATAAGAGCTAAGTGGGACGGCTGGATGGACGGAATTACTCCCAAAGTTTTAAATCGTTTTATATCATCCGGATGTATGACTTCAATATGTTCCAACGCATGCCTAGAATCCCTTTGCCCATTAATACTCTGAGCTTTTTCAAAAGCATCTAAACCTAATCGAACAGCCCCATCTCCGATTGAGTGAAAACGAATCTGAAACTCTTCTTTATCAGCCTCAATGACCCATTCTTTTATTTGTGCTGGTGGAAAAGCTGTCTCCCCTTTTGTTTCTGGACGATCTTTATATGGATCCAACATGAATGCAGTATAGCCCGTTACCACTCCATCTATAAACTGCTTTAATCCTGTAAACTTCAATTTTGGTGAATTGTAACTCTCTCTAAGATTTTTCACACGGTCAAAATTCCCGTCCAGTGCCGGATATAGGTGAACTCGAACAGTCAAATTCTTTTTATTCTCAAATTCCTTATAAAACTCATAATCTTCTAAACTGGAAAGCGCTCTGCTTGCGTATAAATCATTGACAGATGTTACACCACTTTTTGCTGCGTGTTGTAGAAAACTTTCCATCAATTCATATTGCCGTTCTCTTGGAAACACCAATGCTTTATCAGATACTAATGATACAGCTGTTTCAAGCAGTACTCCTGTTAGCTCTCCATTTTCATCTTTTTGAATATCTCCATAGGGAGGGTTCGGAGTTTCTGGGGTAAGATTTGCCATTTCCAGTGCCTTACTGTTTACCCAGGCATAGTGTCCCTCAGCGTGAATTAACAGCACGGGAGTATCAGGAATATACTTATCGAGTATATTCCTATGTGGAGGGTCACTCACGTTATCCCAACTTCCTTCATCCCATCCATTTCCAATGATCCATTCGCCATTCTCTATCTTACGTGCAAATTCTTTTACCTTTTGTCCAACTTCCTCTGAAGAAGCAGCAGTCGATAAATCAATCGAAAAATCAGTAAATAAACTTCCAAGCATCAAATGTAAATGTGCATCGTGAAAACCAGGCATGATCAATTGATCTTCAAAATCATAAACTTTTGTCGATGTCCCTATATATTGGTCTCCATTACCGTCTTTTTCTACCGCTATAATTTTTTCATCTTTTATCGCAAGAAAGCCAGACATCGGCTCATCTTCCCACCCTGTGAATATCGTATTACCCCGAAGAATAATATCAGCAGTATTCATCTTATCTCTCCTCATAAATATCAATCTAAACGTTTTAAATTGTAGCTGTTTAAGGCTGGTTATCCACTTTCTTTATATTGAATTACTGGAAGTCTGTTTCTAAATCCTTTCGTTAAAAACAACAGATATATAAAACCTAATACAAACCAAATGATTCCTAGCATTAAAGAATATTTATCAAGATTAACAAGCAGCCACAAATCAAGTAATGCACCAATTAAAGGAATGACTACATATAAAGCAATCCCTTTAAGTGACCTATCTGTTTTGTTTCGGAAAAACAAAACAATTACTGAAATATTTACAAAAGTAAACGCGAAAAATGCCCCAAAGTTAATAAAAGATGCCACCAATGTGAGACTTAAAAATAACGCCGACAAGGATAAACAAGAAATTAAAATAATGTTATTGACAGGTGTTTTATATTTCGTATGAAGTTTCCCAAAAAATTTCTCAGGGAGCTGTCCATCTCTTCCCATTGCAAACAATACACGGGAAGCGCTTGCTAAAGATGCTGTTGCGGAACCAAATGCCACAAAAGCAGTTACTACTAAAAAGGTAGTGCTTAGTACATTTCCTCCGACCAGCCCAATTATTTCATACGCGGCTGAGTCAGGGTTACTGAAACTCAGGTAATCTGGCCATACATTGTGGGATAGATATGAAACTACAACAAAAATAAATCCACCTATCAGTGTTACCAAAATAAGACCACGTGGAATATTTTTTTTAGGGTTTATTGTTTCCTCGGAGAAAGCCGTTACTGAATCAAATCCTAAAAATGAAAAACAAAGTAACGCAGCTCCAGCAACTATCAAAGAAAAAGATTCATCAGAATTGAAAAACGGTTCGAAATTGAATATGATCCCTGTTCCTGTCCCCTCTAAAATTGATTTAATAGATAAAATACAGAAGATTAGTATAAACAATATCGAGATTGCAATAACAATTATATTCGCTCTTGCTGCGAGTTTAACTCCTTTTATGTTTACAAAGGTTACGAGGATTAATAACCCAATGATCCAAACCTGAGATGGAACCTCTGGTATTGCTGCAGAGAAGAAAATACCAAATAATAAATAGTTAACCATTGGTATGAAAAGATAGTCCATTAAAATGGACCATCCGACTAAAAATCCAACAAAAGGATTGATCGCTTTCTGTGCGTATGAATATGCTGATCCGGCAACAGGATATTCTTTCGCCATTTGTCCATAACTATATGCTGTAAAGAGCATGACGATAAGTGCAAGAATATACGACCCTGCAACCATACCATGTGATAGTTGCGAAGCTATACCATATGTACTAAAAACAGTCGTTATAGCCATAAAAGCTAAGCCAAATACAACAACAGAAGGTAATGATAGAGACCTTGCAAGTTTTGTGTTTTCTTTCAAATTGATTCCCTCCCTTAATTTTAATTTTTCAATAATTCTTAATGTTGCAACTTACGTGCCAATTAAGGAGGGTTCGCTCTATTCGAAATATTCCCTTCCATTCCATTGTGTCATCTAATAAAAAAAGAAGTTCAACAACACTTTTAGAAATAGCGTTCTAAATATGCAATTACGAATAATCTATGCATTTTTGCATAGTATTTTTTGATAGGTTGTATTTTTTCACCAGTTGATCAATTTGCAAGTTTTTATACTAAAGTGTTGGTGATGGATGACTTCATCAAGAAACAGACGTGGGTAAAGAAGAATATCATACATTTACAGCTGCTTATATCGATAAAAGAATGAGAAGGTTAAATAATAGAGAAAGAACGTACTCTACACGTTCAAGTGGATTAAATATTTTAATTAGTGGCATCATAGCTTGGCATACATTTTTCAAAGTGATAGAAGAATTGTAGTTGGAAAATAAAGGGGACTTGAAAAGCATCAATTCAATGACTAACACATTCCATCACTTTATATTATTTGATACAAAACAAGCCGGTCTATATCCAGCCCCGCCATGTTATTGCCAAAATCATCTATAACTATAGCAACTCTTTTTGTAAAATCTTTAGGTTTTTCTGCATACGTCAAAGAGAAACTAATTATAAACTGGAAAGTCATAATCATAACAGAACAGATAATCTTAAGTATTCGCGAATTCATCCTCATCTGCCTCCTTATATCTGTTTATCATTTCCCATTAACCAGTAATTATGGCGAATTTAATGTAATTTACAGAAGGAGGGCACGAAGTTTATTATTAATCAAACGTTTGATTAATAAATACTCCATAAAGAGGAAGATACTATAAATTGTAGGAAGCAATAGTTTCGTTTATGATTATTATAGTTTACTACTAATAATAAAGCGGGGACCTAACGTGTTAAAAGATATCGAAGAAAGAATATTTCCTAAAGAGATGAAGCCTTCTAATGGAATGCTGCTAGAACACCTTGCACGATATTACTTCGCTTTACCTTACGCAAAAGGGGAAGTATTGGACATTGCCTGCGGCTCGGGGTATGGAGCCCAAATGATAGCGAAAGCAAAAAAGAAGGAAATCAAAAAAATAATAGGAGTAGATATTGAGCCGAATGCCATTCATTATGCAAATCAAAATTATTATCATCCATTGCTCACGTTTCGAATTGGTGATGTGCTTGATTCGAACCTAAAAGAAAAAATCGGTACGTTTGATACAGTGATTTCATTCGAAACGTTAGAACATGTACCTAATGATAAAGAATTTCTTAAAAGACTTTATTCGCTGCTTAAGCCAGGGGGAACACTTGTCGTCTCTACCCCATTTGGACAAGGAAGAGGAAAACCTTGTAATTCTCTTTATCATTACCATCAGCTAACTGAACATGAATTTATTACGCTTTTTACAGACAATGAGGAATGCTTTGAAGACGTTCAATTTTTCTATCAACAAGGCGTTTCTGTGGAAAATATCAAACGTTCTGGAGTACGTTATCCACAAGGAATAGCAGTGTGCAAAAAAATCGTTTAAACCCAAAGAACTAGAGACTGCAACGAAAGCGTTGACAGTCTCTACTACCAGCTCATTTCAGTCCTGATCGTATTCGTGTACTAAATAATTAGATGACAGAATTTCATCTTTTTTGCTCAAATCGCCATCATTATGTATTTCATCATAAAAGCGGCGTATGATCTCTTCTTTCGCATCAGGCATGAAACACACTCTCCTTTTTTGAGAAAATTCACTCAGGAACTAAAGGACCATTTCAAGGAGGCGTTATAAATTCCTGCAAAACCTTCTCATTTTCTTTAATAAAATTAAAACAGTATATAGCGGTATTTTTCAAAGTTGACAGAAGTCGTTAACCTTAAACAACTGATATTCATTCTAGAAAAAATACCGCACATAAATGATTAGAAAAACTCGGATTACCGCCGAGTCCTTATGACGGAAGGCGTAGCGTTATACTTTGATCCTTTTACAAAATTAAACATCCCTAAAGTATTAAAAAATTATTTAGTCCAACTGATGAGGGGAAAAATTAGTTTTTCTCCTAGGACAGAAGACACGGAAATTCTTCATCCATAATCGTATTGAAAATCACTATAGAACCCCCTGCAAAAACCGATACCGATGTACCCCTAATGTTTTAATTAACTGAACTGTCTATCAAATAAACAACTGCTTTTGAAGAAATTCCTCATTTCTATTAATAGAAATAAAATCCGTTATTTTTTATCTTAAATTACAGCAATTTGAACAACAATCACTTTAGCTAGAAGCCAAAGGACGCCTTAATCAAATAAGCGCGTCCTTTTTCTAACATTTATTTAATAGTATTTAGTGTATTAGGAGCCCATTACGGTCTATAGTCAGGTACCGCAAAAAGTTACGTAGGGGCGGCTGGATGGCTCAGGCAGCTTGGTATATTCCTCTTGTTCAGGGGAATATGCATAAGGATTTGAAAGGACGTCGATAAGCTGCTCCATTACGCTGTAATCTCCTTTTTTCACTGCAGCTTCAAGCGCCTCTTCTACTCGGTGGTTACGCGGAATAATTGCAGGGTTTGATTTTTTCATCAATTGACAGGCAGAAGTTTTCGATTTCTCCTGTCTGGACAGTCTTTTTTGCCACTGCTCATACCAATGAGTGAATTCTACCGTTCCATTCATGGGTGTATCCTCCAGCTTGTCTAATGTTAAAGCGCGGAACGTATTGGTGAAGTCAGCATGATGCTTCTCCATTATACGAAGGAGGTCTTCAATTAAAGTTTTGTCCTCTTCCTCTTCGTTCTGTATTCCTAGTTTTCCCCTCATTCCCGCAAGCCAATGGCTATGATACAAATGCTCATACGTGGAAAGAGCTTCTTGGGCCAGTTCGACCGCATGCTCCTGCTTTTCATGAAGAAGCGGCAATAGGGTTTCAGCAAAGCGCGCAAGATTCCACTGGCCAATCGCCGGCTGATTTTGATAGGCATAGCGGCCTTGCATATCAATAGAACTAAATACTGTTGCCGGGTCGTATTCATCCATAAAGGCACATGGCCCATAATCTATGGTTTCTCCGCTAATGGTCATGTTATCCGTGTTCATCACGCCATGGATAAAACCGACGAGCTGCCATTTGGCAATCAGTGCAGACTGACGATCGACCACTTCATGAAACAGGGAAAGGTAACGATCTTCATTGTCCTCCATGTCTGGAAAGTGACGCTTAATTGCATAATCAGCAAGAATTCGAATTTCCTCTGCACTGCCCCATTTCGCTGCGTATTCGAAAGTGCCGATGCGAAGATGACTGGCAGCTGCACGGGTTAAAATGGCTCCGGGCAGCATGGTTTCGCGAATCACAGACTCTCCAGTTGTCACAACAGAGAGGCTTCGGTTGGTAGGAATACCAAGTGCATGCATTGCCTCACTGATGATATATTCACGCAGCATCGGTCCAAGTGTCGCTCGGCCATCGCCGCCGCGGGAGAATGGCGTTCGGCCTGAACCCTTGAGTTGAATATCAATCCGTTCTTCTGTAGGTGTGATCTGTTCGCCAAGCAGCACAGCTCGTCCGTCCCCTAACATGGTAAAGTGTCCGAACTGATGGCCTGCATAAGCCTGGGCAATAGGCAAAGCACCTTCTGGAACCTGGTTGCCAGCCAAAACTTCTATACCTGCTTTGCTTTCCAGGTTCTTAACGTTTAATCCCAATGATTTTGCAAAAGACTTATTAAGAATGACCAACTCCGGCGAATGTACAGGTGCTGGTTCAATCCTTTTAAAAAACGATTCCGGCAGACGGGCATAACTGTTATCGAAGTTCCATCCTATTTCTTTATGTGTCATCATATCTCCTTTGTTTGTTTTGTCATATTTTATTACTTTATATTCTTCCATTATTTAAATTACATTCTTCATCTAAGAATTAGTGAACTTACCTTCTTTGAGCTATTTAAGAAAGACAATAACCTTTATCGTTTGCAAAAAGTACTAACAACAAATCCCTTAGTGAAATTTTACCAATTGAATGTGCCAAGTACAAAAAAAATTGAGCAGCTGTTATTAAAACTCTTTTTTATTAACTATTCATTTTCATTGTTTGTTGATTAGAGTATACTTACTCACACTAAAATGCTTACAATTAATAAAGTCGTTTAAAATTTTCTCGGTAGTGTCAATTAGTTTGTATAACGTTTTACGATATCTTCACGCATAGTGGGATAATGTTTCAGATTTCTTTAGATCATGGCGCCATACAGCTCTTTAAAAAACGTTTGTAAGACAGTGCGGGAGGTTCTGATTCCTCTCAGCTTTTATTCCATATTCCAGATCAGACGATTTTATCTGTAGGGAGACTGTTCATTGCCTTAGCGCACTTTTATATTTCTTTCTTCATTAATATTTTAAATTTTAATAATTTGCAGCATTTTTCTTTTTATTTGAGTCATAATTTATTATAATTACAATGTAATAATGAATATTGCCTCTAGTTTGGCATGTTCATTTATTGTTTACTCCACACAGAAAGGGGAAACGTATAGCTATGAAAGACATTGAGAACGTTGGAAAGTGCCCGGTCATGCATGGAAGTGCCACTAGTAATACCTCTACTGCTACTTCAAACAGAGACTGGTGGCCGAATCAGCTGAACTTGAATATTCTTCATCAGCATGACAAGAAGACAAACCCAATGGGAGAAGATTTTGATTATACAGAAGAATTTAAAAAGTTGGATTACGATGCGCTAAAAAAGGACCTTTATAATCTCATGACAGACAGTCAGGATTGGTGGCCTGCGGACTATGGACATTATGGTCCATTCTTTATCCGCATGTCCTGGCACGCAGCAGGTACGTATCGTCAAGGAGACGGCCGCGGTGGCGGAGGAAGCGGCTCGCAGCGTTTTGCTCCTCTTAACAGCTGGCCGGATAACGGCAACCTCGATAAGGCCCGCCGCCTGCTTTGGCCAATAAAACAGAAGTATGGCAACAAAATTTCCTGGGCTGACCTGCTCCTTCTCGCAGGGAATGTAGCGATTGAATCAATGGGCGGAAAGACCATAGGGTTTGGCGCAGGACGAGAAGACATCTGGCATCCGGAAGAAGATGTCAACTGGGGGCCTGAAACAGAATGGCTCGAGAATAATCGCTACTCCGGGGAGCGTGAGCTGGAGAATCCGCTTGCTGCCGTTCAAATGGGCTTAATCTATGTGAATCCGGAAGGTCCAGACGGTGAGCCGGATCCGGTCGGAAGCGGTCGTGATATCCGTGAAACCTTTAAACGTATGGGAATGAACGATGAAGAAACCGTGGCACTCACAGCCGGCGGTCATACATTCGGTAAGGCACACGGTGCAGGAGACCCCTCTCATGTTAGTGAAGAACCTGAAAGAGCTCCTATGGAAGCACAGGGCTTAGGCTGGATAAGTACACACGAAACCGGCAATGGTCCTCACACTATCACCAGTGGAATTGAAGGGGCCTGGACTCCTACGCCGACAAAATGGGATATGAGTTACTTTGATCTGCTGTTTGGATATGAATGGGAGCTGACGAAAAGCCCTGCCGGTGCCTATCAGTGGACTCCTGTAAATCCGGACGAGAAGTATTTTGCACCTGATCCAGAAAATTCAGCCAAACGCGTTCCAACGATGATGACTACGGCGGATATGGCCATGCGTATGGATCCGGCCTACGAAAAGATTTCCCGTCGCTTCCACGAAAATCCAGACGAGTTTGCCGATACCTTTGCCCGTGCATGGTTTAAGCTTCTGCACCGTGACATGGGTCCTCGCGAACGGTACCTTGGACCGGAAGTGCCGGAAGAAGAGTTCATCTGGCAGGACCCTGTCCCATCCGTTGATTATGAGTTAACGGATGCCGAAGTCGAAGAACTGAAAGCGAAAATCCTCGACTCCGAGCTTACAGTGAGCGAGCTTGTCACAACGGCGTGGGCTTCCGCCAGTACCTTCCGCGCCTCGGATAAGCGAGGTGGTGCGAATGGCGCCCGTATCCGTCTTGCTCCACAGAAAGACTGGGAAGTGAATCAGCCGGAACAGCTTTCGAAAGTATTAACTGTCCTGGAAGGCATTCAAAGTCAGCTGGATAAAAACGTCAGCCTGGCCGATTTGATTGTGCTGGGCGGCAGCGCAGCCATCGAAAAAGCAGCAAGGGATGCAGGATTTGATGTCAAAGTGCCGTTTGCACCCGGACGCGGTGATGCTGCACAAGAACAGACGGATGTAGAAAACTTTGAAGTGCTGGAGCCTTTCGCAGATGGGTTCCGTAACTATCAGAAGAAAGAGTATAGTGTCAGCCCAGAAGAGCTCTTGATAGACAAGGCACAGCTATTAAACCTGTCCGCCCCTGAAATGACGGTCCTGATTGGCGGCATGCGTGTTCTTGGGGCCAACTACGGCGGCACACAACACGGCGTCTTTACAGATCGTGTCGGCACACTCACGAACGACTTCTTTGTGAACCTGCTTGACATGGGAGTCGAGTGGAAGCCTGCAGACGGCGGAATTTATGAAGGACGTGACCGCCAGACAGGGGAAGTCGTCCGTACCGCAACAAGAGTGGACCTCGTGTTTGGTTCCAACTCTGTCCTGCGTGCCCTTGCCGAAGTATATGCCCAAGCCGACAACCGAGAGAAGTTTGTCCATGACTTTATCGCTGCCTGGGTTAAGATGATGAATGCCGATCGTTTTGACCTTAAATAAAAGAGCTTTTAACAGATTGAACTACCCCCACTTCCAAATGCTGAAGTGGGGGATTCCTAAAAACCGGCTTACCGGTCGATTATACATAGGCAACCCCTTCGTCCCGATGGGTTGCTTTAATGCTTCGTTTTTTATGTTGATACAAGCGTTTTTATCGCGGTCATGAGTCGTATCCCCCACATGCTTACAGCCGCACGAAAAAAAACCGTTAACTCGATAGAAAGTGTCTCGAGAACAAGCTCTTTTCTAGTTATTTTCTTTTACCCACTTTAGATGTTCTTTGTCTTTTAGACACAAAAACACCCCTTTAGACAATCATATCCAAAGGGGCAAAACGGGTGCAACTTTTTTACAAACGGTATAACATTGTTTTAAACAGTACATCTTTTTTATAAACGGTACGACTTTATTATAAAACAACAAAAAAACGTAATCCGCTTTCTCTACTTATTCCACCGTTACACTTTTTGCTAGGTTTCTAGGCTTATCAACGTCACAGCCTCTGTGCAGTGCTGCATAATATGCGATGAGCTGCAGCGGTACAACGGATACTAGCGGGGTCATAAGTTCATGGATGTCTGGTAATACAATCTGGTCGCCTTCTTCTTTTGTGGACTCGGTGCTTATAACGCAGGCGTTAGCACCACGGGCTACTACTTCTTGAACGTTGCCGCGAATATTCAAATTTACATGTTTTTGAGTCGTAACCGCGACAATTGGCGTACCATCTTCAATCAGGGCAATAGTGCCGTGCTTCAGTTCTCCACCGGCAAATCCTTCTGCCTGAATATAAGAAATTTCTTTTAACTTCAACGCACCTTCTTGAACTACATGGTAATCAAGGGCACGGCCGATAAAGAAGCAGTTTCTTGTTTCAAACATATAATCGCGCGCAATTTGTTCCAATTTATCTTTCTGATCGCAAAGGATCTCCATTGCATTGGCAATTAAACCAAGTTCTTGCATCGCATCAAAATCTGTGTCTATTCCTTGTGCATACGCACTATCCATCGCAAGAATAGAGAAAACAGCCATTTGTGCTGTGTAAGCTTTTGTGGAAGCCACAGCAATTTCTGGACCAGCATAGGTGTGAAGAGTGAAATCTGCTTCACGAGATAAAGTGGAACCAGGAACGTTCGTAATGGTTAACGCTTTGTGACCTTGTTTTTTAACATTCACTAATACACCGCGGCAATCTGCCGTTTCACCGCTTTGCGAAATAAAGATAAAGAGCGGTTTCTCGGAAAGTATCGGTTCATTATATAAAAACTCGCTGGCAATATGCACTTCGACCGGTTTTTTTGCTACCTTTTCCATAAGTTCTTTTCCGACTAAACCTGCATGGTAGCTCGTTCCGGCAGCTATAACATATACACGATCCGCATCATTAATAGCCGTGCGAATGTCTTGATCCAGCTTAATCTTTCCATTCTCATTTTGGTATTTTTGGATAATATTACGAATAACAAAGGGCTGTTCATCAATTTCTTTTAACATAAAGTGATTGTAGGTACCTTTTTCTGTGTCACTTTCGTCAATATCAGTAGTAAACGATTCACGAGCCACGTTTGTACCGTCGAGGTTTTTCACTTGAACACTGTCTTTTTTCACGATAACTACTTCTTGGTCCATAATTTCAATGAACTCTTTTGTAATATGAAGCATTGCCATCGCGTCGGACGCTACCACGTTAACCCCGTCTCCAATACCGACTAGAAGCGGGCTTTTGTTTTTGCCGACATAAATTGTATCGTTGTCCTGATTATCTACCAAAGCAATGGCATAGGATCCATGCAATAAAGAGAGTGTGCGGCGAAACGCCTCTTCTGTACTTAGACCTTTTTCTGCAAATGTTTCGATGAGCTGGACAATGATTTCTGTGTCTGTTTCACTTGCAAGCTCCACGTTCTGAAGGTACTCATGCTTTAGCTGTTGGTAGTTTTCAATTACACCGTTGTGTACTAGAGTAAAGCGTTTGGACACACTTTGGTGCGGGTGCGCATTTTCTTTGCTAGGTGCGCCGTGTGTTGCCCAGCGTGTGTGACCAATTCCCGTCTTACCAGCAGCTTCTTTTCCGATTGTCTTTTCCAGTTCAGCAATGCGGCCTTTTTCTTTATACAATCCTAATCCATTATCACCAACAAGGGCTATACCTGCAGAGTCATAGCCTCTATACTCCAGCTTATGCAGCCCTTTGATGAGAATATCTTTTGCTTGTTCATTTCCGATATATCCTACAATTCCACACATATTGTCATGACCTCCCCAGCGGAGCCATGGTATGCTGCGGGGCATACCATGCCCCGCTCTTATCTTTATTTTTTAATTCTTGAGGACGTCAATATTCAAGCTTTTGTTCACAGAGTCACCTCTATGTTTTAACCTGAATTTTACGGTTGTGACGTTCAACAACCGGGAGGCATCCGCCGATGTATCGATAAACCTCCTCCTCGTCAACTGCTCTTTCGTTGCGTCCATTAACAAGCAGTCCGGGCGCTTTAAAGTATGAAGTTTTTGCGATCCTCCTTATCTTTCCTTTAGAATCTTGATTTATCTTACTACAAGCTGATTCGTTAAGCAATCATTATTTGATAAGATTACTTTGAAGAATTACCCTTTGTGTAACTTCTTCAAACTTCCCCTATATATTATGTTTTTATAAGGGAGTGTTCTTTAAAAAATAGTTCATTATCAAACTATGCACAGCCTGCTATGAATGACAGTGCAAACTGTGCACATATTGTATTATATTTCTTCTTTTTTCCCCATATGCTTTTCCACAACAGAAGCTATTTCCTGTACATATTTATCGCAAAGTATTTCTGACTCTGCTTCTGCCATGACGCGAACAAGAGGTTCAGTACCCGAAGGTCGAACCAATATACGTCCATTCCCTCCCATATCCGCTTCTACTCTGTCGATAGCCTCTTTAACATAAGGATTGGAGGTAACTTCATATTTATCCGTCACTCGTACATTTACAAGTTTTTGCGGAAATTTCTCCATCTCTCCAGCTAACTCAGATAATGGTTTCCCTGAAGCTTTTATAATATCAACCAGCTGCAGAGCGGTAAGCATACCGTCTCCTGTTTTCACATGATCAAGAAAAATGATATGCCCTGATTGTTCACCGCCAATACTATATCCGCCTTGGCGCATCTCTTCCATTACGTACCGGTCGCCAACTGCTGTCTTTTTTGAAGCTATGCCGAGTCTTTCAAGAGCCTTATATAAACCAAGGTTACTCATAACCGTCGTTACAACCGTATTGTGGGCAAGCATCGCTTCCTGTTTAAGATACTTAGCGCAAATGTACATGATCTTGTCACCATCTACATACTGGCCTTTTTCGTCTACCGCAATCAATCGATCAGCATCTCCGTCAAATGCCAGCCCAACATCTGCACCTTTTTCTTTTACAAAAGCTGCCAGTGCTTCAGGATGTGTAGAACCTACCCCAGCGTTAATATTAATACCATCAGGATTATTACCAATTGTAGAAATGTCAGCATCTAAATCTGCAAATAAATGCGGAGCTAACGAAGATGCAGCACCATGAGCACAGTCAAGCGCAATGTGAAGACCAGAAAAGTCTTCACTAACCGTTTGTTTCAAAAACTGAAGATATTTTTGACCGCCTTCAAAATAATCATTAACAACTCCTATGTTTTTTCCAGTTGGGCGGGGCATTGTATCTTCCTGATCCAATAATGTTTCAATTTCAGCTTCCTGGTCTTCCGAAAGCTTAAATCCATCAGAACCAAAAAATTTAATACCATTATCTTCTACTGGATTATGTGAAGCAGAAATCATTACCCCAGCTTGCGCACTCATTGCCTTTGTAAGATATGACACACCTGGAGTTGATATGACACCTAAACGCATTACTTCTGCTCCCATAGATAATAACCCGGAAATAAGAGCTCCTTCTAACATTTCTCCTGAAATTCTTGTATCCCTTCCAATAAGAATTTTCGGTTGATTGGCTTCTTTGGTTAGGATATACCCCCCGGCACGGCCGAGGCGAAAAGCAAGTTCCGGTGTCAGCTCAGTATTGGCAATACCGCGCACCCCGTCCGTTCCAAAATACTTACCCATACTCCATCTCTCCTTCAGTTCAACAAGATGTACTGGCATGTTCAGAAGTTCCATCTGCTATTAAAAAATCTTCTTTGTAAAATACTCCAAACGTTTCTCTAACGTTTAATCTTCCACTTCTTCTTCAACGATGTCTGTCCCCTCAGTGTCCTCCTCTTGCGACCATTCAACCTCAATTTCATGAACTTCTGGTTCAATGTTGACTTCAGACGGCCCGGAGGTCAAAACAGGCAGTGTTTGCGGGTTCCCTTCTTCCTCTCTATCTTCCCAATCAGCAATTAACGAAATGTCATCTTCATTTATGTTCTCTAAAACAGCAGAAGAGCCGGAAATCGTTACATCTGATACACCTTGTTCAGGATCTTTAATTTCAAAGGAATAATCTTCTGGAATGTTTTCTACATCTATAGGAATCTCTTCAAAAGCAGTTTCTTCTCTCTCTCCAACCTCCACTTCCACTTCAACTGTTTCGGGTTGAAGACGTTCTACTCCTTCAGGATATATCAAATCTACTTCTATTAACCCATCACCTTCTATTTCCGATAAATCTAGAACAGCTTCAACATTACTTATGCCTTCAATATCAGACAACGGACCAAAAATTGTTGTTTCTGTTGGTTCCATATTAAGCGCTTCGATGCTTAGATCATCAGGCAGCGTCCCTTCCCTCGATAAATTTATCGGTACTTTTTTAAAAGGACTAGAGATTGGTACTTCTACTTCTACTGTTTCTGGATTAATGGGTACATCCAGCTCATTTCCATTTTGGTCGTAAGCTACTACCTCAGATTCTGATTCAAGCCGCTCATCTGCTCCTTCCACATCTACAAAAGCTTTCAATGATGCAATTTGATCATGAACAGACGGAGAAGCCTTTACGTCGACTTCAGAAGGAGTAACTTTTGCTCCTCCCAAAGTATAACCTTCTGCTGTTTCATCTTTATTCATCACCTCTGCCTCTACCGGGTACGAAACTGTTTCTAACTGCTGAAGTTCCACACTTACAAAGCGGGGTGTAATAGAAACATCAAGATCAGCAGGAAAGTTACGATATTCCAATCGTACATTATGTACGCCGGCCCCCCGATCTTCAAGATCTACATATACTTCATATGCCGGTCTTGATAATTGAAACAGCAGAATAGAGGTTTGGGGGCCTCTTAGTTCTACATCAACGGTTTCTTCCAGCTCAACATCTTCATAGTTCTCCTCATCGTAGTAAGCATTTACTTCTACATCTTTAATAGTATATGAACTATGATCGTTGTTGTCCGGAAGCACACCTGGCTGATTGCTGATATTATTCATATTTACCATCATATAAAGCATAACCGCAATCAGCAAGGAGACAAATTTGACAAACCAGTGATTATTGAATAATTTATCCATCTTTTTTGCCTCCCCAATGCCATAGCCCCGAGGTATTTTTGGCATCAGCAATTAACTCCCGTTCGAGCATAGCCCGTAACGTTTCTTCATCGAGATTTCTATGTAAATCCCCATTTTTAGTGGCAGAAATGCTTCCAGTTTCTTCTGAAACAATAATCGTTAAACAATCAGTTACTTCACTAATCCCTAAGGCTGCTCTGTGGCGTGTTCCCAGCTCTTTTGAAATAAACGGGTTTTCCGATAAGGGAAGATAACAGGCAGCAGCCGCAATTTCTTGATTTCGTAAAATGACAGCTCCATCATGAAGCGGTGTATTCGGTATAAATGTATTAATCAACAATTCTGATGTCACGGTAGCGTTCATTGGAATGCCTGTTTCTACATAATCATTCATACCGGTTTCCCTTTCAATGGATAACAGTGCACCGATGCGGCGCTTTGCCATATACTTCACTGACTTCATAATGGCTTCTACTGTTTTAACGGTATCTTCTTCTTCTGGTATAGTTGAGCGGCCAAATAGCCGTCCTCTTCCTAATTGTTCAAGAGCACGCCGTAATTCAGGCTGAAAAATAATAATGATTGCTAAAAGACCGTAAGTAACAGCTTGTGACATTATATACTGCAATGTACGCAGCCCAAAAAAGCTGCTCAAAAACCAAACAGCTAAAATAACAGTAATACCCTTTAACAGCTGTACAGCCCGCGTTCCGCGGATAACGGTTATCAGTTTATAAATAACATACGCCACCAGCGTAATGTCTATAACCGTTCCTAACACGCTTAAAAATTGAAAGTCTTCTCCAGGCAACATCGCGCTTCCTCCAATTAGCTCTTGCAAGAAAAAGAAAACAATACACTCATTATAGCATATTTTATTTTCTGCTCGCTTATAGGTCAATTCTATTTATTAGTTCAATCTGATTTATACTATTAGTGATTTCTTAACAGTAGTAAAAAAGATACCTAGGAAATAGTCGGCCTAGGCATCTTCTTTGTTACATGTTACCTTTTGTAAAAATATGTGAAACCTTAAATCTGAATTTTTATTCATTATTTTTTTCTTCTCCAAAAGAAAAAACATCAGAAGTTATGCGCTTCGTGTGATACCATATCCATTCCAATGCCTGATCCACTTCTTCAATTTCTCCAGACACTTTTCCTGCCGATGCCAAGTACTGATCACCGTTAATGACAGTAAGGTCACCTGTAATTTCTCCTTCGACTTCTACACGCCCGTTTTTAACAAAGAGGTCCCCTTCAACGATTTCTCCTTCTGGTACAACGACCATTCCATTATCACGGTCGATTTCAACATCTTGACTTCCAATCACAGTAAGTTCTTCACCTGATTGATCCACCCAAACAGATAAAACGCTGGAAGTCATTAGAAAAACAAATAATGATGCAGCTACCAGGATAGGATGCTGTCTCATCCATTTTTTCCAATTTTTTCTTTTCTTTTTTACTGGAAGTCTCTCCATCACAGCTTCAGTAAAACCTTCTGGCGCTTCAATATGGGAGGAGCTTTGCACAAGCATAACTGCTTTCTTTAATTCTTTATAATGGGCTGCACACTCCTCACATGCATCTAAGTGATTGTGGAACTCCGTACGTTCTGAATCAATCATTTCCCCATCCAAGTATTTGTGCAGTTGGGTTTCGTACTCTTTATTGCAAGCCATTTTTAATTCCTCCCCCCTTACGCATCCTTAAGCCGTTTGCGCAAGGCTTCCCGGCCTCGATGTATGTGTGTCTTAACGGTATTAGCCGGAAGATCTAGTATTTCACTAATTTGTTTTATAGGCAAACCTTCTATGTATCGTAATATAATAGCCGATCGATACTTTGGCGGCAAGTAAGAAATTTCTCTTTGCACCCATTGCTGCATTTCCATCGTAACTACCTGTTCCTCAGGAAGCTTCTCTGAAGCTGCTACTTGCGAATATCCAGTCAGGCCCTCGGTTCCTTGCAGTTCGGCGTCTAATGAATAATCGGGCTTTTTTTTCCGCAGGCGGTCAATGCATAAATTTGTTGTAATGCGAAATAACCAAGTAGAAAACTTTCTCTTTTCATCGTAGCTTTCTAAATTCGCATATGCTCTTAAAAAGGATTCTTGTGCCATATCCTGTGCTTCATAGCTGTTTCCTGTCATCCGGTATGCAATTTGAAAAACTTTATCTTTATATAAATCTACTAATTCTGCAAATGCATCCTGGTCCTCTTCTTTTTTAATTGCTCTTATCAGCCGTTTAACTACCGCATCCATATCTAGACCTCCACCCAATTGCGGGTATCTTTCTTACGTATTTTCCACTTTATTCGTTTCATTTTTAAAAAATTTCTTTGATTATTTCGCTGTTATTTGTTCATGCAAAAATGAACAACCCATTGACCGAGTCGTTCATATTTTATTAATAAATTCAATCAAACGATTGATTTACATTTTTTTCTATGATAATAATTGTAACATGAACATTCATTCATTAGGATGAGGAATTTACAATTCTGTGAAACTAACATTAATTTTGTTTTCAAATCTTTGAAATTAGGTAAAAATAAAATTAAACATCATCCATTCGGGGGTGAAAGATAGTGTCTGAGCAGTCTTTGCTGCATGAAATTGAAACTAAACGAGAAAAACTGAATAGCATCGCATGGAATAAACCTCTATTTTCTGATGAAGTCGTTCGTTTAAGCAAAGAACTTGATCAACTTTTAAATAAATATGACAGTACATTATCTGCAACTAAAGCTCAATAAGTTTAGATGAAAAAAGGGTCTGACTTTTATTTAGAGTCAGACCCTTCCTGCTAATAGGAAAAAAACATACATAGAGCCCTATATGCATATGAAGGTGAGAATAAGATATGAAACGATTACCATTTGCTGGAAATCGAGTGATCAAAACAGGTGTAGCTATTTTAATCACCGCATGGATTTGCCAATTATTAACTTGGCCGCCAGTTTTTGCTGTGATCACTGCTATTGTTACTTTAGAACCTACTGTTTCCGATTCTATCAAAAAAGGAATCATACGTTTACCAGCTTCGGCTCTCGGTTCGTTTTATGCAGTTTTGTTTATTTATTTCTTTGATCATTCTCCACTAACTTATGCACTTGCCGCCGTATTTACTATTGCTACTTGTGTTAGACTGAAACTGCATGCCGGCCTGCTAGTTGCTACTCTTACTGCTGTAGCTATGGTAGAAGTTCTTCACGACAATTACTTTATCTCTTTTTTAATAAGGCTTGGAACAACTACGATCGGCTTATTAGTATCCACTGCCGTTAATATGTTTATTTTACCTCCAGATTACACGCAGGATATTATTCAAAATATTAATAAAATGGCTCAACATACAGGAACTGCTATTGATAAGGTTTTTAAAAAAGCTCTAGAAAAAGATCAAAAGGACGTCAGCAGCCAAAAAGAGTTATTGGATCAATTAGATAAAAAGCTGCATAAAACAGAAACATTGGTACGCTTTCAAAAAGAAGAATCAAAATTTCATCCTCTGGCTGGTAATGAAAGAGATTTGTTCCACCTTGCCCAGTATCAATTAGTACGGCTTCGTTTAATTCGTTACCACATGGGCAATTTACTTAATACACCTTTAGAAACCATTTCCTGGTCAGCTGAAGAGAGAACGGTGATTATGAAAGCGGTTCGTCATTTAGCCGAAAGCATGAAAAGCGATTCTTATTACGATCAGCCAATTCATCACAAACAAGTACGTCACTTAATGGAATTGTTTTGGGAAGAAAATGAGGAAATTACCAAAAATAATAATCAGCATCCCACCCATTTCCCGCCAGAACTAATTGTTCTATATGAATTGCTATCGATTTACGAACAAGTCGAAGAATTTTACGGGAATATGCGTTAGGCCCTTAAGACTTGGCACTCCACCGAGTCTTAAGGCATAAACTGTCTTTCACCCTTAACATCTTGCCTCATCTGAGCACAAAAAAACCACAGTTTCCGCACTGTGATTCAAATATTAACTATTAATGGTGGAGCCTAGCGGGATCGAACCGCTGACCTCCTGCGTGCAAGGCAGGCGCTCTCCCAGCTGAGCTAAGGCCCCAATATGTATATATGGAATGGAGCGGGTGATGGGAATCGAACCCACGACATCAGCTTGGAAGGCTGAGGTTTTACCACTAAACTACACCCGCATAATGGAGCGGAAGACGGGATTCGAACCCGCGACCCCTACCTTGGCAAGGTAGTGTTCTACCACTGAACTACTTCCGCGTCCGAAAAGGTTATATTATGTAATTATTTTACGGTTAATGGTGAGCCATGGAGGATTCGAACCTCCGACCCTCTGATTAAAAGTCAGATGCTCTGCCAACTGAGCTAATGGCTCTTATTATTAGTTTTACGCTACTTCATTATTGTTGTCTTATGGTAATGAAGCGTTCTTTATTTTTGTCCAGCACTTCGTGAAGATCAAAAATAAACATGATTGATGATCATTCAATGATGCTTTGTGCTCGTGCGTCATGTTCGCATCACTGCTCCTCGCAAACCTACAGGGATGTTATTCATTGAGGTTTACGGTTCGCTAATCCTCGTAAAACTCGTTAAGTAAGCAGCTAAAGAATATTGTACAATAGTTTGTCCTATATTACAAATTTTAAATAAATGGTGGAGGGGGACGGACTCGAACCGCCGAACCCAGAGGGAGCAGATTTACAGTCTGCCGCGTTTGGCCAACTTCGCTACCCCTCCAATTAAGTAAGGCACCGTTCTATTTAAACAAACCATTGGATTTTTGTCAACGGTTTTCTGTATGTAAAATGAAAAATAATGGTGACCCGTAGGGGATTCGAACCCCTGTTACCGCCGTGAAAGGGCGGTGTCTTAACCACTTGACCAACGGGCCGCATTTACAAGAAAAAGCTCCCTCTCTTGCTGACATATGATATTATATCTTAATGCATTAAATTGTTGCAAGGTTTTTTTTTAATTTTTTTAGAAGTTATTTTTAATACATCTATTGCACTACATAAGAAAGGTCGTTTGTCCTGAAATGAATATCCTTCCCTTCTCTAAGAAATTGCAAGCACCTGAAAAAGGAATACCGGTTAAGATTAAGGAAGTCTACTAAAAACGCCCAAACAAGGAAACGCTGATGCAACCAATGCCTTAAGAGGCAAAGTCTTTTGGCGACAAACCAAAAGAACCTTCTGCATCGTTTGTGAACGTTCTATCCTGGTCGTAAAAGCCCTCACATCGCGTAAAAATACGTTCTGTCCGTTGATTTTCCTCGTTTTCTTTACTTTTTACCAAAAATAAAAGTGCAATAAAGAAACCGCCCCTTTCGTTCGGACGGTTTCTTTATTAAATACTATGCATTTGGTTTATTCGACTTAGATCCACCTTTTACTCCTTCTGCGCTTTGCAGAGAGAAAAGGTTAGAGTCAATCGAGAATGTCAGCTTATCTCGTTCGCGCTTTCGTTTTAAAGCAAGCTGAATAAGCTGGTGAGTTAATTGTGTATAGTTTTTGCCTGCTGGATCCCATAGATAAAAAGACAAGGAACCAGGAATCGTATTAATTTCATTCACGTAAACCTTATTTTCCGTTTGATCAATTAAAAAGTCAATACGAGAAACTCCACTGCAGCCAAGAATTTGAAACGTGTCTTTTGCGAGTTCCTGAACTTCTGTCGTACTCTTATCGTCAAGAGGGGCAGGAATCACACGATCTGTGCTCTCCATTCCTTTTGCTGCATCTGCTCCTTTTCCACCGCCTTGATATTTATCCTGATAACTTAATATTTCCTCCGATTTCAATACTTCTTCAATCACAGAAGCTTCCACTTCTTCATAATCCCCAAGAACCGAGCAGTTTACTTCTTTCATATCTTGAACCATATATTCTACTAAAATTTTCGACGCAAAGGACATTGCTTCTTCGACTGCTTCTTCAAGTTCCTCACGAGTTTGGGCTTTATTAATCCCAACACTAGAACCCAAATTTGCAGGTTTTACAATGACTGGAAAACCGAGACGTTCTTCGATCATAGTTATAATATCTTCACTATCGTCTGTCCAATGACTGCTGTGAAACCAAACATAATCTAAAACAGGAAGTTTAGAATCTCTAAGTATTTGCTTCATCATCACTTTATCCATGCCGGCGGCAGATGACATTACGTCACAGCCAACATAAGGAAGGTCGTATAACTCAAAAAGGCCCTGCAAAACCCCATCCTCACCAAATGTTCCGTGAACAATTGGAAAAGCCACATCGATCTCTGCAACAGAACGCTTACCGAACTTAGGAACCGGATCTTTCTGCAATATTACGTTTCCGTTATCCGATTTAGTTATCGAGACTTTTTGAGCGTTTTGCAAAAGCTGCTTTAAATCTTTATATGCTTCAATGTCAAGGAGCTCTTCCCCGGTGTACCAGTTTCTATCTTTGCTGATGTAAACAGGAACTGCCTCATATTGGTTGTCATCCATTGCTTTGATTGCTTGAAGAGCAGAGATAACGGACACCTCATGCTCGACCGAAACTCCGCCAAAAACTACACCCACTCTGGTTTTCATTACGGTTTTCCCTCTCTTCCTCACTCATTAAAAGTATCCGGTAAATCATTTTCCAACAGTACCACCGATTTTTTTACGGCCGCTTGGTTCATTTTATCCAACGCATCCTGAAGATTAGCCGCAACATAATATTGGTCTTCAGGGTATCCTTTTTCAACCAAACCATCCTGTAATGGACGAGTTTGTTTTTTCCCAACTAGTATGACAAAGTCACATACTTCTGCCGCATATTCAGCAAATGCTTTATTTAATTCGTATTCTTTTTCCCCTAGCTCTATCATTCCAGGTGTAACTAAAATTTTGTGTTCAGGCATTTGTCCTAGTACTTCAAGAGCCATGCGCGACCCCACAGGGTTGGAATTAAAACTGTCATCAATAATGGTTATGTTTCCAGAAGTTTTTTTCAGTTCAAGTCGATGCTCTACTGGCTGAACATTCTTAATCGCCCGTGCTATCTTTTCTAGAGGTATCCCTTTTTCCGACCCGATAGCAATAGCTGCTAAAATATTATAGATGTTATGACGTCCCAGCAGCTTGGTTTGGATCTGCACAGTACTGCCGTCGTATTTGTATACCATAAACTCTGAACCTTTTGAGGAATAACGGATGTCTGCTGCACGATAATGAAGGTCAACCGCTTCAATCCCGTAAAAAATTGTCCGGCATTTGTTGCGCTGCTCATAGGACATGATGTTTTTATCATCTTTGTTTAGAAAAGCCGTCCCTTCATGCGGAAGGGTCTCTATCAATTCAAACTTTGTCTTTTTAATGTTTTCTAACGTCTTAAATGTTTCTAAATGCTGTTCACCAATAGCGGTAAGGATCCCATATTTTTGATGAACGAGTTCGCATATTTCTTGAATATCATTCTCTTGTTTTGCTCCCATTTCAGCAATAAAGATGTCATGATACGGTTTAAGCATAGAACGGATGGTTCTAGTAACTCCCATTTTCGTATTATAGCTTTCTGGTGTCATTAACACGTTGAACTGAGAAGACAGAACGGTTTCTAAAATATGTTTTGTACTTGTTTTACCATAACTGCCTGTTATCCCGATTACTTCAAGATTAGGCATGGATTTAATAATTCTTTCAGCGTCATGAAAGTAGTATTGATTAATTTGATTTTCAATCGGCCAGTTTAATACATTAGCTGCCATCGTGTAAAAGTATGTCAGCATGGTTGCTGCAATGGTTAAAAGAACGAACCAAAAAAGGGAACCATCTTCTCCTGTTCCTAGCAGCAATCCGACACCTGCTGTGATTACGTACAGGATAGCAGTTGTAATAAACAAACGTTTCACTCTTGCTGTTATAACAAGCTTCTTTTTTTCCTGCTCTTCTTTCACTGCAAACGCCATTGCCCCGAAAATAACTGCTCCCAAAAGCAGTGCCCAAACAGAGCTTCCGAACAAAAATGGGAGCAGCGCTAGTGCCAGGAAGTAGTTGCGAGCAGGAAATACCCGGCTTGAATTGGAAGTCATCCAGCGCCAAAACCGTTCGTTTCGGTAAGAATTTAATTGAAGCATATGCGCACTTTTCTTGATCAGCCTGGCTGTATAATAGCTCCAGGCAGCTAAAAAGAATATGATTAAAACAGCTATCATGAACTTTGCCCCTCCTTATCCTTTTGAAGGAAAGATTCGAGCACGATCAGAAATTGATTTAGTTTATCCAAATAGGCATAGTGACCAGCCTTTTCTAAGATAACAAGACCCGCATCAGGAATCATTTCCTCCATCAATTTTCCATCTGCTAGAGGAGTCGCTTCATCATTTTCCCCCCACACAAGCAGCGTTGGAACTTTAATATGAGGAAGATGGTGGCGTAAATCTTCATTTACTACCCTTACCATTGTCTGCTGCATCGTACCCGAGACATTTTTATAATCTGCTGAACCTAATTTCCCTTTAACTTTTGTTAAAATCTCTTCTTCGTACCTATTAATAATTGGCAGCTTCAACAGTTTTTTAAAAGCTTTATAGGTATATACTTTTACGTAATATTTCAACTTTCGTTTTGGTTTAATCCCGGCACTGTCCACTAACACCACTTTTCGAACAGTGTGCGAAGAAGCATATTTTATAGAGACTCTGCCTCCAAACGAATGTCCAACAAGAATGGGTTGATCAATTTCTAATTTGCTCAGAAACTTTCCAAGCATTTCTGTATAATCCCCTACCGTCCAAGGTTCGGGTGGTTCTTCACTTTCCCCAAATCCCGGAAAGTCAATCGTCCATACTTTAAAATGTTTTTCTAACGATTGATGAACAGGGGCAAAAGCTTGAATATTAGCGCCCCATCCATGCAAAAGCACCACGCTTGCTCCTTCTCCGGAGACATGGTAATTTACCTTCACCCCGTCTATATCGATGTTCACAACATTAACGCTCCTATTCTTTTAAAGCTTCTTATGTAGTATTAAATGAAAAATAGATGTTTTTGTACACAATAATACCACTATATCTTATCATATCAGAAAGTAAACGAGAATTGTCTCTTTTGTCCTGTTTCGTGAATCGATAAACGTTCATTAAATGCTCACCCCTTTTTATTTTCACACCTTTCAGTTTGTGATATATTTCACATAAGGACTCTATTTTATTGTAAGCAAAACACGGGTAGTATATATATACTGCATTCGTGAAGGGAGAATGCCTAATGTTTATGGAATATGATCCAGCAGTGTACAGCAGGATATTAACAGGACTTACACTCGGTTTTCACATTATATTTGCTACAATCGGCGTCGGCATACCTTTAATGATTGCACTAGCAGAATGGATGGGAATTCGTAAAAATGACCCGCACTACCGTCTTCTTGCCCGCCGGTGGGCCAGAGGATTTGTCGTGACTGTAGCAGTAGGCGTAGTGACAGGTACAGCAATTGGGCTGCAGTTAAGTTTACTATGGCCTAACTTTATGCAGCTTGCCGGTCAGACGATTTCGCTGCCATTGTTTATGGAAGTCTTTGCATTTTTCTTTGAAGCTATCTTTTTAGGGATCTACTTATATACTTGGGACCGGTTCAAAAGCAGAATGAAACACTTTTTGTTGATTATTCCTGTCGTCATTGGCGCATCTTTTTCCGCTTTTTTTATAACGACGGTTAATTCCTTTATGAACGCACCGCAAGGCTTTGAACTGGTGAATGGTGTAATTACAGACATTGATCCGATTGCAGCCATGTTTAATCCGGCTACCCCGACAAAGACAGCTCACGTCATTATCACTTGTTACTTAACTTCTGCTTTTGTTCTTGGCATGATTGGGGCATTTAAGATCTTAAAAGGCGATAGACATGTTTACCATAAAAAAGCTCTTCATTTAACAATGATGTCTGCCTTTGTGTTTTCAATTGCTACCGTGGTTATTGGCGACCTTTCCGGAAAATACTTGGCTGAGTACCAGCCGGAAAAATTAGCAGCAGCTGAATGGCATTTTGAGACAGAAGAAGAAGCCCCGCTTGTTCTCGGAGGTTATTTAGAAAATGACGGAGAGATTAAGTATGCAATGGAAATCCCATATGCATTAAGTATTCTTGCACATGGCACTCCTGGAGCAGAAGTAATTGGGCTGGACCAATTTCCAGATGAAGATACCCCGCCTCTTATCGTTCATTATTTTTTCGATGGGATGGTTTTCATAGGAATGTATCTTGCCTTTGTCTCGATGATATACCTGCTCCTAAGCTGGAAAAAGCAGCAGCTTATGCATAGTAAGGTTCTTTTGTGGAGCATTGTTGCCGGTGGACCGCTTTCCATATTAGCGATTGAACTTGGCTGGGTGTTTGCTGAAATCGGGCGTCAGCCTTGGATTCTATATGGGATTATGCGTACTCCTGAAGGGGCAACGACATCTGATCACGTGGATGCTATGCTTTATCTGTTTATCGGCCTTTATGCCATCCTCGGTTTGTCTTGCTCCATTGTTCTTAAGAAAATGTTTAATAACAACCCAGCTGCACATGAACTGGAGCAAAGAGGAGTAGAAGATCGAGGTGAGCGGACATGAGTTATGAAATTATTGGGATCAGCGTCTTATGGTTTTTCTTATATGGCTACTTGATTGTTGCATCGGTTGATTTCGGCGCTGGTTTCTTTCACTTTTACAACAAGGTCTCCCATAAAAATTATCAAGTGAACAAATTGATACAACGCTATCTTTCACCAGTTTGGGAAGTTACAAATGTCTTTTTAGTTTTCTTTTTTGTCGGGATCATTGGTTTCTTCCCAGACACTGCTTATTATTACGGAACCGCACTGTTGGTTCCAGGAAGTATTTCGATCGTTCTTATTGCCATCCGCGGTTCGTATTATGCCTTTAACACGTATGGTTCAAAAGACAGCAAAATCTATTCTTTTCTTTATGGAATGAGCGGGCTGTTGATCCCCGCGTCTTTTACGATTGTGCTGACGATTTCCGAAGGAAGCTATCTTGATATTTCAAATGGTAATGTCACTTTAATGCTTGGAGAGCTTTTAACAAGCGGTTATTCTTGGAGTGTTGTTTTTTTAGCGATTGTCAGTGTTTTGTTTATTTCTGCTTCTTTTTTAACTTATTATGCTTATAAAGCAGGTGATGCTGCATCTTATTGGCTTTTCCGGCGGTATACACTGTTTTGGTCGATCCCAACAATACTCGCAAGCGTGTTAATTTTCTTTGCAATACGTCATCACAACCCTGAACATTTTAGCAGTATGCTTGATATCAGCTGGATGTTTATTTTATCCTTGTTGTTTTTTCTGGCAGCTATGTTTTTCATTTATAAAAAAAGGCACCTAGGTACAGCTTTTATTCTAGTCATGCTGCAATTTTTCAGTGCTTGGTTCGGTTATGGGGCCTCTCACCTTCCATATTTGTTATATCCTCATCTCACCATTTATGATGGCTTTGTAAATGAAACGATGGCTATAGCATTAATTATGGCTTTTTTTGCCGGACTGCTTTTACTGATACCTTCCCTTTACCTGTTAATGCGGTTGTTTTTGTTTGATGCGGACTACATTCAGGGGAATAAATAAAAAGGAGCTGTTAAAAATGTTTGACCTTGATTATATATTGATTATGATTGCTCCTCATTTAGTACTTGGTGCGGCTGTTCTAGGGGTTTTCCTATGGGGCGGCCGGCGAAAAGATTATTTTGAAAATAAATCAGCTGACGATTAGAAAAACTTGGCTTTCCGCCGAATCCTTATGGCGGAAGTCGTAGTTTTGCTTATGCTTTGATCCTTTAGCAAATTTAAACTTCCCTAAGTATTAAGAAAAAAAGCAGTACGTCCTTTGGAGTGAAGGACTGCTGCTTTTTTTACATAAATACATTCTTCCTTTCCTTTTTGCTGTATTTACAGGTTTGTTTATTTGGAGAACGATCAAAGCAAATGAACCTTTTATCCGTCCTGACATTTTAAAAAACAAGTATTACACAGTCACCATACTTACTAGTTTTCTGGGTACAAGTGTATTGTTTGGACTTCTTTTTGTAATTCCTATTATGTTGAGACAATTATATGATATGAGCACTTTAGGGATTGGTATGGTGCTGTTCCCAGGAGCCATTATTGCTGGTTTTCTTGGCAGATTGGGCGGAGAACTCGTCGAACGCCGTGGTGGTGAATTTGTGGTTATTCTATCTTTATGCTTATTAGGCGGCGGGTCATTTCTCATCTCCACCTTTGCCGGGTATGCGCCTTGGGTAGTTGCTCTTGCTCTTCTCGTCACTTATATTGGATTTCCGCTTATCCAAAGTTCCACCGCAAACATTTTATCTTCTATTCTTTCCCTGCGAGAAACAGGGGTTGGAATCGGGATTTTTAACTTGTTGAATTTTATGGCTGGAGCTGTCAGCAGCGCGGTATTTGGGGCTGTTCTAGAATTTAAAAATGTGTCACTTACTTTAAATCCCTTATCAAAACATGGTGATAATATCATTTTTTCCAATCTTTATATATGCTTAGTTTTGGTAGCTGTAGCAGCTCTCACGTTGTTTCTATTCACCTTTAAAAATCGTCCCCAAACGTTACACCAGGCAGCATCAAAGCCTAAACCTTCTGAAGTTCATTAATATGTACTATCTCACAAGCATCTTAGGATGAAATACACAATCCTGCTCCAACTAGGTTCAAATATTACAGGAACGGATGTGTTATTCGATCAGATCCTGCTACAACTAAGCCCAGTCCCCAGCTGATTAATGAGGCTGCCATCATGAACATATTGTTAGTCGTCGTTATTTTCATTACTTTGCCTTTTATTATGAAACTCATTCACCCAAAGAAACCAGAACAAAGAATACAAGTAGATCCCGAACTATTAAAAGAAACCACTGTACAAGTAGATGAAACACCTTCTAACCAATTGAGCCCTAATGACAAACTTGATAGAAGCAGAGGAATTGTCCTGCTTGGGGGATTATTTGGGCTTTTCTATTTAGGAAATCACTTTATAACAAACGGATTTACACTAGACCTTAACACGGTAAACTTCATGTTTCTAACAGCAGCATTACTGCTCTATGGAAATGTAAGAGAATTAGGTAATGGGTTAATGAAAGCTTCAAGCAGTATTGGGCAGTTTGCTTTACAGTATCCTTTTTACGCATTTGGCAATTACTTGAATTTACAGCTCAAATTATTACGACGTTTGTGATGAGTTATGCACTGGCTATGACAAAACCAGTAAATAGCTAGTTTCGAAATAAAATTGTTTTTTTCTTCCATTCTAGTTTCAGATTCAAACTTTTTTGCAGGTTCATTTGTTTCACCTTCTTTGTATTATTTTGCTGTCCAGCCGCCATCTACATAAAGAATTTGTCCCGTTACATAACTAGCTGCTTCAGAGGCAAGAAAAACAACTGGTCCTTCTAAATCTTTCAGCTCCCCCACTCTTTTCATCATGGTTTTATCAACAATTTCATTGAATCGTTTCTCATCAGAGAGCCAACCTTGTGTCATCGGTGTTTTTATATAAGCAGGTGCAATCGCATTCACATTTATTCCTTCTAAAGACAGTTCATCTGCCCAAACTTTCGTCAGTTGGTTAATGCCTCCTTTGCTTGCTGCATAACTTGTTTGAAAACTTCCTCCTACTCTGCCGAAAATGGAGGAGATATTAATTATTTTTCCGCTTTTTTGTGTTATCATTTGATGAGCAGCAGCTTGTCCAGTCAGAAAAATCCCTTTTAAGTTTGTATCAAGAACATTATTCCAATCGTCTTCTTCAATATCGATAAGTTTCTTTCTAATATTTCTACCGGCGTTGTTTACAAGAATATCTAATGAGCCAAACTCGCGGACCGTGAAATCTATAAGGTCGTTTACATTATTCTTATCTGTCACATCTGTCTGCTTTTGCTTTACAGTTGCTCCAAAAGAACGAATATCTTCTGCTGCTTTCTGAAGGTCTTCTTCACCCCTGCTAGCTATTACTATATTTGCTCCTGCCTTTCCAAGTGCTTTAGCCATACCAAGTCCTATTCCTTTACTTCCTCCTGTTATTAAAGCCGTTTTACCTGTAAGATTAAAAATTGGTAAGCTCATAGATTATCCCTCTACGATTTTAAATATTCAGATAATACTGTTTCTTTAACCATGCATTTGAACAAGCTTGTCTTTCAAAACTTTTCCTCCTGGATTTCGAGGCAGTTCTTGAACAAAGTCCACGTATTGAGGTACTTTATAATCTGCAATTCTTTCTTTTAAAAACCCCTTGATTTCTTCTTCATTTGGCTTCACATTGTCTCTTATTACTACATACGCTTTTACCTGCTCCCCAAATAATTTATCTGGAATTCCTACAATAGCTGATTCTAATAGAGAAGGATGACCGTATAAGACTTTCCACCTCAGCAGAAAATATTTTTTCTCCACCTCTATTAATCATGTCTTTCTTTCTATCCATAATGTAAACAAAATCATCTTCATCTTTATAAGCCATGTCTCCAGACTTCCAATACCCGTGTTCAAATGACTTCTTATCTTCTTCTTGATTTTTCCAATAACCTTGAACGACCATAGGGTCCTTTTATCCAAAGCTCACCAACTTCTCCGTCACTAAGGTCTTCCCCAGCTTCAACTACTATTTTTTGGCAGCCCAGCCTTTATAACATTGATATATGCCAGCACGGGCCAGACTCCTTAGGTAAGCCGGAAGGATATTTAAAAAGACCGATTGAAGGCTGGCTGAAACGCTATGAACGGTCTATCGTGGAGGGAAATGACACCGTACAAGAAATCATTCCATGGCTGCTCGCAAATATTCCATCTCATTCAGAGCACTCTATTGTGCACAATGATTTTAAGCTAAACAATATGATGTTTGCTAAGGATAACCCAGAAAAAGCTGTCGGCGTATTTGACTGGGAATTATGTACTGTAGGTGATCCACTTTCAGATTTTGCAGGAACGCTGGCATATTGGACAGAACGTGGTGACGCAGAAACAGGTCTCATATCTCTCGCAGAAAAAGAAGGGTTTTATTCACGCCGTGATGCAGCAGAAGCTTATGCAAAAAAAACCGGCCGGAATATAGATAATATACATTATTATGTTTGCTTTGCCTTTTTTAAAATTGCAGTTACTTTGCAGCAGATTTATTACCGCTGGCACAAAGGAGAAATATCGGATGCTAGATTTTCAAGATTAGGAATTGGGATCAGTAACTTACTAAATCAAGCCGTTAGGGCTAAAAATAAAGAGATCATCTAATGCCTGCTATTTTTTAATGTAATGATTAGAAAAACTGGCTTGCCGCCGAGCCCTATGGTGGAAAACGTCGTTTTACTTATACTTGATCCTTTACCAAAGTTAAACATTTCTAAAGTACAAGAAAAATATAACCAATCAAATTATTCCACATAGCGCAGGAAGAAAGGACTGTCTCTTAAGCTTCCTAGAGACAGTCCCTTTTTTACTCATCAACACCATAATACTCTTCTAGTGTTTGATCCTTTTCATACATCGTCTCAGCAGCTTCCTTCCCTACATAACGAAGGTGCCACGGTTCATATTGAAAACCAGTAATGTCTGTTTTATCTTCTGGATAGCGAATAATAAACCCAAATCTATGGGCATTGTCTTTGAGCCATTGACCTTCTGGTGTCTCGCCAAATTCATCAGTCAAGGCAAGATCAGCGGAAGGGGAACTTACATCCATGGCCAATCCGCTTTGGTGCTCACTCTGTCCTGGCTTTGCACTATACTGATTTGCTTCTTTTTCTCCATCTTCCGCTACATTTGCAGCAAAAATAGCTTCCTGACGATCATAGGAACGATAGCCGGATATAGCGTACAATTGGAGACCTTCCTCGCTTGCCTCGTCAAAGAGTTCTTCTAAAGGTTTAACAGCGGGTTCTCGTATTTGTTTTTTAGGATGATCTTCTTCAAACGAAAAAGGTATGTCCGGTACTGTCAGGTCTTCAGGTTCATATCCCTCAGGAAGACGATACTCTCTATTCACGAGAACCTGCTCACTTTCTGGCTCCATAAGTTCCCCTTTTTCATTTAACTGTGGTGCTTCGACCGCTTGTTCATCTGTTTCTTCCTCTTTTTCTCTGCTCTCATTCTCATCCCCTGCTACAGGCTCCGCTTCTTCTTCCTCTGTATTCTCTTTATCCCCGTTAAAGTCCGTATTAGAAGAACAGCCCGTTATGATCAAAGTTGAAGCAACCAAAATTGTAAAATTTTTCATTTATAACATGCCTTCTTTCTAGCGCTGCGTTCTAAGATGAATAATATCAGTACTGAATACTATTATATTTTTCACATAGAAAAAAGGCAAAGGTATCTATTACTATTGTATGATTTATGGAGTCTTCTCTTTCTTTATCATCCAGTAAGCAACAGCCATCGCTGATATTCCTCCTGAAAATTTCCCAAGTAACATCGGAACGATCATATTTTTGTCCACTGCTGCCGTAAATGCTAAGTGTCCTCCTAGAATGAACGCTCCGCTGACAGTAAAAGCAAAGTTCATCACTTTTCCTTCTTCTTTCATTTCTTCAACTAACGCAAACATCGGTATTACATGAGCAAAGGAAGAAACCCACCCTGAAAGAGCAGGTTCATTCATAAAAAAGCGTTCACCTAATCGAAGGCTTTGACCATTCCAGTGATTTTTCACAAATTGAACGAGCGGAAACGCTCCGGCCAAAATGAAAGCAATTGATCCAACAACAAGGATGCCTTCTTCTGATGGATTCATCCCTGGTATAAGGGCCCAACCGGTTAAAGCTTCTATGATAACAATTGCCGTAGCAAAAGTTGTAAATGCCACCACAGCTTTTCCAAACCGCTGAAATCCTCTTACCATTATTGTTGGTTTACGCCATAAACCGATAACAATAAGAATAGAAAACAATATGATTGGTACAAGGTCAGCTAACATATGTCGTAAGGAAAATCCTGCTGCTGCACCTCCAATCAAAAGACCGATTGGAATTGTTGCAATCCCAGCTAGCATTCCTTTTGCCATTGCATTTTGATCTTCTTTATTTATCATGGTCAGGGCTACCGGTATAGTGAAAGTTAATGCAGGTCCTAACATTGTACCGAGCAAAATGCCGGCAAACTTAGCAGATTCTTTTGTTTCTGCCAATTCTTCTGCAAGGGCATATCCTCCCATATCAAGAGCTAGCACACTTGTGGCGAACATTGCCGGATCTGCACCAAGAAATCGGAAGATAGGCACTACTACTGGACGAAGAATTTCCGCCAGGACAGGAGCAAGAGAAATCATGCCGATCATAACTACGGCAATCGGTCCAATCGAGGCAAATCCTCTTTCAAATGCTTCCCCGTATCCATATCGATTTCCCAATACTTTATCCACTGCACCGATTACCATAAAAACGGCAAGGAACCATAGTATTATCTCTTGTAGTTCCGGCATAGTTATAACCCTTCTTTTTTAGCTGTTCTTCTTTTCTTCTTTTCTCATTTGCTGAAGATTTTCTTGATGCATTTCTCCGAGATATCGTGAAAAAGAAAAGCTGTCAACAAATGCCTGCAGAACATCATAGCTTCCTGTTTCACTTACTTCTTTTCGCAAAGCTTCAATGTACCATCTGGAATCTTCAAGTCTGTCCTTCATTTCCTTTATATCCGTCGTTGCTTTTCCATGTCCAGGAATGAGCAATCCTATCTCTTTTTCTCCAATGATCTTTTCAGCCTTATCAAGCGTTCTGCTATACGCTTCACTATTATGGTGTATAAATGGAAATTCTATATCACTTAAATAATCACCGGCAATGAAAACATTTAAATTGTTTATAACAGCAAATACTCCATCAGCTTGGTGCCCCGGAGCCAAATAAAAGGTGACAGATGTTTCTCCTATATCTATGGTTTGTTCATCATAATCAATAATGATATCGACTTTTGGGTAATCAATCAGGTAAGGACGTTGTATATAATATTGGTCGTCAAAATCTTTTATTTCCTGAATTGTTTCCTTTTTTCCAGACCTTACCGCAAAACCTCTCGAAGCAATCGTAACTGCCTCTGGGAAAGCATTATATCCAATAATATGATCGAAATCGGAGTGAGTAAAAAGCAAATATTTGCGCTGGCCGCTATCTCTTTCATTTACATGTTTTTGTATCGCTTGAATTTCTTCCGGAAGCCAAGTGGGGTCAACTATTATTATGACATCTTTTGTTACTGCAACTGTTGAAGTCGTTTGGTGCAATGCGCTTTCAAAGATAGTAACGGAATGATCTTCGTATTGAACAGACATTCTACCACCCTTTCTGCAAACATGGTGACTCTACTTGTAATATTCTAGAAAACTTTGCTATATTCCTGCTATGTCTAATTTGGGGAAGGTAGAAAACGGTTGCCCCTTAAGTATATATCTTTTACTATTGCGAGGGGGGATAATAACAAATGCTGCTAATTTGTTTACATAAAATTGCTCATATGAACGTGCACTTTCGTTTATCTTTCGGAAACAGGTTTACTTCTTTCTTTATTGCTGCTTTGTTAATACTTACTGGATGTGCTGAGAAATCTACGATCGATCAGACACCCGAAACTAAGCAATCTATGCAAGAAGAAATTCAGGATGAACAAACAGCTAACTCATCTGCGGATAAACAAATATCACATCCTGAAGACACTATTTCTGCCACTGTGACAGAAGTGGTAGACGGAGATACGATTAAAGTAAATATGGAAGGGACAGAAGAAACGATTCGTCTTCTCCTCATCGATACACCCGAAACAGTTCATCCCACTGAACCCGAACAGCCGTATGGAAAAGAAGCAAGTGCCTTTGCAAAAGAGCACCTTTCTGTTAATAAGGAAGTTGAAATTGAAATAGACACTTCTATCCGGGACAACTATGACCGCTTTTTAGCCTATGTTTGGGTTGAGGATGAAATGTATAACAAAATGATCTTAGAAGAAGGACTTGCACGAGTAGCTTACATAATTGAACCTAACACTAGATATGCAGATGAATTTCGAGACATTGAGGAAGAAGCAAAAGAGAAAGAAAAAGGAATCTGGAGTGAAGATGGTTACGTAACCGATGAAGGTTTTCATCCTGATGCTGTTAGTAACTCTGCGGAAAGGAACAAAGAAAACTCACCTGAACATAGGGATTGCGAGAATCCACACATAAAAGGGAATCACAGTTCGAATGGCGATCTTATTTACCATACACCCGATGGGCAATATTACGATCAAACAAAAGCAGAGGAAATGTTTTGTACAGAACAAGAAGCCCAAGAATCAGGATATCGTAAATCACAAAGATAATAGAACGTGAGACTCTGTTTTCTATATTTCCTCAGAATTCACCCATAGTTTTACACAAGCTTTTGGGTTGCGGCAAGGGGTTGTGTCTGTCTATACTGGCCTAAGAGCTTTAGACAGAGGCAGGTGAATTATTTTGACGACTTCCTCCTCCCTTTTTTATACGCCTGGAAAGAGGGACTATTTTTTTGACAATGCCAAATTTATACTGATAGCTCTTGTTGTAATAAGCCATGCCATTACGCCTCTTATCGAATGGCATCAATTCAGCAGGGGGGTATATTTACTTCTTTTTAGTTTTCATATGCCATTATTTCTTTTTATTTCAGGATACTTTGCAAAAAAAGCGGTGGCCCAGCGTGAATTTGTGAAACCGATCCAAAAGCTGCTTGTGCCTTATATTATTTTTCAAGTTATTTATTCGTTTTTTTACCATGACATAATGGGGCAGCAATTGAACGTGCCAATTTTTGAACCCCATTGGTCTTTATGGTTTCTGCTCACGTTGTTTTCCTTTTATTTCATTATTCACTTATTTAAATTCAGCCCGTATATGATCATTTTAGCAATTTTACTTGGTGTTGCCATTGGTTTCGGTGAACCAAGCTCTTTGTTTAGTATATCTCGTACTATTGTATTCTTTCCTTTCTTTTTGGCAGGGTATTTCATGAAACGACATCATTTTGAGTTTTTACAACTTGCCAGACTAAAAATAATCGGAGCTGCAATATTTATATTATCATTTGTTATTTTTTATTTTTATGCTTATGATATCCCATATGAGTTGTTTTACGGTAATGAATCGTATCAAGCGATGGGATTTGAAAATGCTGCAGCCGGCAGCGCGTACAGATTGCTTGCTTATGTGGCTACTATTGCGATTTCCATTGCTTTTTTAGCATTCGTTCCTCAAGAAAAACAGCCAATGTCTATTTATGCTAAAAGTACTCTTTATGTTTATTTGCTTCATGGCTTCATTTTTCGCTACTTGCGTGAAACAGAATTTTATGATGGCATGGACACCATATTTGAAGTAATGCTCCTGGCCTTAGGATGTATTATATTCACATTTATTTTGTCCTCTTCCATTGTAAAAAAAGTTACACAGCCGTTGATTGAACCATTCTCCTATTTTTCAAAAAAGTAATTAGAAATGGAGTTTTCGAGCCACGGACCAAAAAGCACCCGGTATGGGTGCTTTTTGCTTTTGGTTTTTGCTATTTTAACTTAACAAGTGAGTTTGACTAATAATACAAACATGTTTATAAACTTGTTAATATTTCACACCTTTTCGTTGTCTAAAGAATCAATAAGTAAAAGCCTTTGCAGGACTAAATGTTTATTAATTTTTTGTTTATTAATTACAAAGGCATTTACATTTACAAAATTTGTTGTATTATAAATACAAATAGGTATTTTTTCTTACAACCGTTCTTTAAATACCACAATATTAAATATTGCCCTTGTCCAAAAATGAATAATGTTGTAACCAATTAGGAGATGAAAATATGATTGGTCAAAGAATAGTTCATTACCGCATGAGACAGAACCTGTACATGTTTGATTTAGCAAAACGAGCAGGAACTTCTATCACCCATCTTCAAAAAATAGAAGAAAATAAATATCCTTACCCTTCTGTTCAATGTCTTGAAAACCTCTCACATGAACTAAATATTTCTGTTCAATCTTTGCTCGGGCCTCAAAGCGTGGATGAAAAAGAAACAGAACTAGATGACGTTTGGCTTGAAGTATTAAAAGAAGCAATGGAATCCGGCGTATCAAAAGAACACTTTAAAGCATTTTTAGAAGACAAAAAAAATGAAAAACATGAGAACCTGCAAAAATACGATAACTTATAAACAGAGCATTAGAGGAAGGCCACGATTATTCCATTTTATTCTATATAATTTCCTACTTTTGTTGCCTCTCCTATTACTCCACTGAAATATTTCATCCATCCCAAAAACTTAACTTTCCTATATAAATGGGTATAACAATGCTGTCGAATATCTAACTCAATATTATTCGTAACGAACGAATTAATATTATGTGGAAAAAGAATAACAACATTTTATGATTAAGCAGTACCATGGATCCAGAACAAATAGATAGGCTTCCACTCAAAATGACCACCTCTTTGATACGTTTAGGCACTTTGCAGATTCCTCAAATCTTGTGATAAGCGCTGAAATAATAGGTTGCGACGTAACAATAGAAAGCCTCGAAGAACACCTAATAATAAGGATGATGCCTCGCGATTATAGAAATCAAAAAAAGACCTGCTGCTCGTTTGTGTACAACAGGTCTTCTCTATTTAATTTGGTATCGATCCAAAATGAGGTGTGAATTTCTATAGCTCCTTCACTTCCCTTATTATTATGATATGATTATTCTCTCCTTTTACTAGTATTTATCGTTTCCTATAGATTTTCTACTTTTTCACTTACGTTGTTACTTGAATAACTTGTATTCTCTTTTTCGATAATCCCTTGCTCAATCGCCATTGTTTTAGCTAATTTTGGTGCTGTCCATAAGACCGGTAACATAATTATCGAAATAGGAACAGCCGTCACTACAATAAATGATTGTAAGGCACTAATGCTTCCTTCTCCGATATTGATCAAAACAACGGAAATAGCTCCCATTAAAACAGCCCAGAAAATACGAACTCCTTTTGGGGGATCCCCTTCCCCAGTCACTGCCATAGAAACTGAATAAGACATAGAGTCCGCGGTTGTAATTACAAAAGTGATTGTTAACAAGAGAAAAACGATAGCCATTAATCCACCCATTGGTAACTGACCAGCAATAGCAATAATTGCTGCAGGCAGCCCATTCTCCATTAATGGTTCACTTACAGATCCTGTATTTTGGAGTTCATAGAAGATACCGCTCCCTCCTAAAGTACTGAACCACACATTCGATGATAAAGCGGTTACAATTGAAACTACAAAAAACACTTCTCTAATTGTCCGTCCTCTTGAAATTCTCGCAACTAAAATAGCCATGAGGGGGCCAAACCCGATAAACCAGCCAAAGAAAAATATCATCCAAAACCCGAGCCAGCCATTATCTCCTCTAAATGTGTGAATATTCATAAATTCTTCCACATAGGTACCGTAGGATGATATAAATGTATCAATAATAAAACCACCAGGACCAATAATTAACATAATTACACCGATAGCAATGGCAAACCAAACATTAAAACGACTTAAAAACTGAATTCCTTTCTCAATACCTGTCACTGTGGAAATCGTAACAAGGGTAATTAACCCTCCTACCGCTAGGATTTGCGTAAGCAATACATCAGGAATACCAAATAAGTCATGCATCCAATAACTGAATTGGAATCCAAAAAATCCAATCGTTCCTATGGTCCCGGCTACAGCACCAATGATACAAAATACATCTGTTGCAACACCCCAGGCATTTTGTTCGACTTTTTTTCCAAATATAGGATATAAAAGCGTGCGGGGCTTTAAAGATAACCCCTTGTTATAGTGAGCATACATTATAATGATAGCGGTAATCGCTCCGTATACAGCCCAAGCAGTAAACCCCCACGACATGAAGCTTTGTGCCATGGCTACATCCGTTGCCTCTTCCGTGCCAGCAGTAATTCCATTATGCATGGGCGGTACTTCCATGAAATAATACATCGGTTCCGCTGCAGCCCAGAATATCCCTCCTGCTCCTAGTCCGGAAACAGTTATAATAGAAGCCCATTTAAAAAAACTCATACTTGGCCTGCTGGTATTTCCAAGTCGTACTTTTCCGTACTTCGAAATAGCTAACACTGCTCCTACAGCAAAGGTAGCCAGTAATAAAACTTGCCAGAAAGCTCCAAAGTAAGTGATGGACTTATCAAATCCCCAATTAACAAAGGCAGCTACTCCATCCGTAAACAAAAAGGACATGACAACAAACAACAATAACAGTCCTCCGCTTAAAATAAATACAGTCCAATTGATCCTTTCTTTCCAATTAAAATTTTGCACTGATTATCCCCCTCTACTTAATTTAAATACTGTGATTCTTGACCGAGTTACCGGGGCACCATTATTGGATTTTTCACGGAGACAGTTTAAAAATTTCAACCAATGTACCATGTACCATACAAGATAAAGTTTAGGTAAATACGTACATCGTCTTATATCTTCAGTATAGATGTACTGTCTATACCCTCGTCAGGCATTTGTTTATCAATATATACTTGGAGAGATCTTTTTACTTCACCGCTTCCAAACTTAATCTCGTGAGAGGAATGATTTAAATCCTAAAATAATCCACTATCAGTTTTCTTCTTTTCACTATATTTACCACCCCCTTTTCATAAAACCACTCATCAATGACATTAAATATTCCTCTGTTAATGCCATACTTTCATTACAAAACCTTACGAACTTCAATTCGGGATAAAATAAATTTCTTTCATAATTCCTTTCATAAAACGAATCTTCCTTCTATCCTGTCATGAGCAATGAAATGAAAGAATTTTCTTACCTGCTCGTCATCCTTTTTATACATGACAACTAAGTCATCAATCGAGGAGGAAGAGAAGAACTTAAGCGGTCTTAAAAAGAAATTCACTTCGATAGAAACTGTTTTATTTGCCAATACCTGCGAGAATGAGCTTTCTACATACATATCAAAAATTTTTCCGCTTTCGGTTTCTTCTGTTTCATTCACATGCATAATACCTATGTCTGTCTGCTGGTCACACGTTACTCGTATGCCATAGACACCTGTACGGATTGGAGGAAGGGGATTTTTCAGACCTAAATTAATATTCGGAAAACCAATGGTATGATTAACATAGGGTATTTTAGTGGATTCAACAGTAAATCTAGTTAATGAACGATTCCCTTTCTCTTTTAATATGGTACTCATTGTTATATAAGAAAGCTCATGGGTTTGACAAAAAGAGATTACTTCATGATAACTTGCGACTTCCCCCTTGTTATTTAGCAGCTCACAAATAAACGTGTTTGCTAAACTCCCATGGTATCCAGCTAGCTCTGCAGCTGCTTCAAAAATACTTCTGCGTTCTAACAGCCCATTCTCAGCATAAACAACGGGAAATACGTGGCCGGGTCTAATAAAATGCTCCGGCCTTACTGACTCCCTGTTCAATGCTTGTAATGTGACTGCTCTTTCATTTACAGAAATTCCCGTGGAAGATGAGAAATAGTCTACAGATATTGTACTCCCATCCCGCCATCCATCACCAGCCATAATAGGGAGCTCGAGTCTTTCTGCCTGTTTTTTATTAATGCCTGCATATACGAGTCCTTTCCCGAACTTAATCATAAAATTAACTTGTTCCGGAGTCACTTTATCAAGAAGTCCCGTTACATAACTTACATTGTGGTTTATATCATCCACTAAAACGATAAGACGTCCTGTTTGAAGCTCATCGTATGCTGTTTTGAAAGACGACATATCATATCACACACTCTCTCTACTCATTCTACTTCCGTGAGTTATCTCATTACGAATGGATCAGACATTGTTTCAGAAGAAGTGTTGATCCACACAGTTTTCTTTTGAGTATAGTCATGGACCGATTCCAGTCCACCTTCTCGACCATAACCGCTAAGCTTAGAACCGCCAATAGGAGCAATAGGTGAAATGGCTCGATACGTATTAACCCAGACAATACCGGCACGTACACGTTTAGAAATGCGGTGTGCTTTTGCGATATCATTTGTCCAAATACCAGCAGCTAAACCGTAATCTGTACTATTGGCTAAGTTGATCACGTCGGTTTCTTCTTTAAACGTCATCACACTCAGAACCGGTCCAAATATTTCTTCTTTCATAATGCAAGAGGAGTGATTGGAATGTTCAAAAACTGTCGGCTCAAAGTACCACCCGTTTTTCATGTGAATTGGTCTTTTACCGCCCGTTAACAGCTTCGCACCTTCTTTTTTCCCTAAATCAACATACCTTTCAATGTTTTGAAGCTGTTGATAGGTAGCTACTGGACCTATTTCCGATTCAGCTGACATCGGATCACCAATTTTTATTTTATTTACACGAGTCAAAAGAATATCCATAAACTCTTCATAAGCAATTTCGTGGATAAAAACTCGCGACCCCGCAACACAGCTCTGGCCAGTGGCTCCGAATATTCCAGCAATTGCTCCCATTGCGGCGTTATATAAATTGGCATCATCAAAAACGATGTTAGGGGATTTTCCTCCTAACTCCAATGATAATTGTGCAAAGTTATTTGAGGAATTTTTAACTATATTTCGTGCAGTCTTCTCTCCACCGGTAAAAGCGATGCGACTGACAAGCGGGTGCGAAGTTAAAGGATCGCCAACGTCTTTGCCAAACCCGGTTATTACATTGACTACTCCTGCTGGAAAGCCTGCTTTTTCAACTAATTTTACGAATTCAAGGATGGAAGCCGATGTGTGCTCAGATGGCTTAATGACAATTGTGTTTCCAGCAACTAATGCCGGCGCCAGCTTGATAAAAGTGAGGTAAAGTGGAGAATTCCATGGAGTAATAGCTGCGACAACACCTAAAGGTTCTCTTTCCGAAAAAACAAACATATTCTTTTTGTCAACGGGCAGCGTTTCCCCTTGAATTTTATCCGCCAGCCCTGCGTAGTAATATAGAAATTCAGGCATGTAATGTAATTGGCCTTTCATTTCACGAATCAACTTACCATTATCCAATGTTTCAAATTCGGCAAGTTCATTCACATGTTCCGTTAGTAAATCAGCCAATTTTCTTAGTAAATGTCCTCGCTCTGTATATGTCATATCAGCCCATTTGTCACTGAAAAATGCGTCATGAGCTGTTTTTACCGCTTTCTCTACATCTTCTTTTGTTCCCTGAGCAATCTGGCACCACGGCTGACCAGTTGCCGGGTTAAAACTTTCAAAGTATTGATGATCCGATGAAGGAACCCATTCTCCTCCGATATACATGTTATATTTCTTTAATTCGCTCACATTCATCCCCCTTTGTCGTCCTAACTATGTCGTTCAATAAACGTGTGAAGGGCTTTATTTACCGACTTTCTTCCCTCTATTGGAAGCATGTGCTTATATTCCGGTACAACAATAAGTTCAGATTGTGCACATTTCTCATGCATTTCTTCCGCCATTTGCTGTGTAGAACCGACGTCCTCTTCTCCCGTCATAATTAAGGTAGGGATAGTTATTTTGCTTAACTGCGGCCAAACCTCTTGATCTGCCGTCGCAAACACCTTATACGCTCTTAAGTAAGAAATTGGATCGTTGTTTTCCAACCGTTTCCTTACTTTTTCAATCATATGTGGATGCTTTTGTCTGTAACTCTCATTGAACCAGCGTGTGATCGCTACGTAAATCGTCGCTTGATGTCCTTCCTGCTCCACCTGTTTCACCCGGCTCCATACCGCTTTCTGCTGCTTTTCGGTACGGTTGGCAACAGTGTTCATAAATGTAAGTGTTTTCGCTTTATTAGGATATTGAATGCCGAATAACTGAGCTACTAATCCACCCATGGAAAATCCTATAATATGAGCCTTCTCAATCGATAAATGTTCCATTAAGTCTCGGAGCTGATTCACAAAATCAATGAGTTCGTATTCTTTGTCCGGCTTTTCGGATAATCCGTGGCCGATCATGTCGTATACAATGACACGGTAATAGGAAGACATATAATCAGATTGCTCTTCCCACATGGTGTGGTCCATTCCCACACCATGTATGAAGATGACAGGATCTCCTTTCCCTATTTCCTTCCAGTGCGTTTTTCCGTTATTCAAGGTTGGCACCGGCATTAAATAAGCCCCATTTCCTTCATGTCCGTATGTCTATCCCCTGTGCGCGGATGTGGACGACTTCCTGTTGATGCTCCAATTACAACGACGATCTCATCTGAACGTGGTGCATCCGGGATCATTGTCTCAAAAGTAATGTAATGGGATCGTTTCGATTCGTCGTTTTTATGAACCATCGGAATGGTGATTGATGTACCAGCACCGCCTCGCTTATTCGTAAAACTTAAAATGCTTTTCCCTTTTACTGCATCTCTATATTTGTTACCAAATTTCAATGTGTGAATGAAAGCAGATGCATGCTCAATTTCTCCATCTACACCCACAACTCCCGCTTTTCCGAATGCTTCTACCATTTCCGGAGAACCTACTGCATTCAGCAATTCACCTACTAATAGCTCTCCAAGCTCCGGTGCATATTCATCAATTTCCGGCTTTAAATCCTCTACAAAACCTCGACCGGCCCATGGATTTTTTATGACCGCCATCGAAGCGACAATTTTAATTGGCGTGCTGAGGTCCTTTCCACCTTCCATACGTGTCTCCTCAATTGCTGTGTATACCTTTCTTACTTCTAACATGTGTATTTCCCCCTATTTATTTTAAATATTTGTGCTTGAAATTGCTTCTTGTTTGAATTTTGGCATAACTTCTTCGGTGAAAAGTTTTAAACTTCTCATCTTTTTCTCGTGGTCAAGTCCATTGTGATCCACCCATAACAGCAAATGCTGCAGATTTAATTCTTCTTTTAACTCTTGAATTTTTTCTACTACATATTCAGGCGTACCAAACAATAAATTACGAGGATGGAGAAAATCATAGGTTAATTCCTGACCAGGTTTCAATTCTTCGCCAGGGTCTAGTAAATTACCCAGGCCTCTCCAATGACAAACCCAGCGGTAATTGTTTAATACGGCTTCTCCCGCTTCTTTCCTTGCTTGCTCCATTGAATCTGCTACGTAAACATCTCTGACGAGCGCTATCCCTTCCCCGAGCGATACGTCTTGTTCTTGCGCCTCAGAGGCAGTGTCTTTATACAATTGGAATCGATTTTTTAACTCTTTTACGGTAGGCATCCAAAAGATTCCCCTGTTTCCAATTTTCGCTGCCGACTGGATGGAGCGCGGCGAGTCAATCGTTTGCCAGAACGGCGGGTGTGGTGTTTGGACGGGACTCGGGATAACAGATATTTTATTGATTTCTTCTTTATCCATATCCATAAATTTTTCGGAGGGCGGGCTCATTGGATGACTCCATTTTAGTCCAGAAGGCGGGAACTCATAGAAGTCTCCTTTATGTGAAAAAAATTTGCTTGATAGCGCTTTCTTTAATACGTCAAAAGTTTCTTCAAACAACTTTCGATTTAACTCTTGATTAGAAGGGTCAGCATTAATATTTAAATTAGCAGCTTCTCTTCCATACAGTCCGCGAGCTAACCCTATATCCAGCCGGCCGCCGCTCAGCTGATCCAACATAGCTAAATCTTCTGCTAAACGAAGCGGATGCCAAAAAGTGATGACATTTGCTGCTTGGCCAATTCTAATATTTTTCGTTCTAGCAGCAGTATCGGCCCCCATTAGTATAGGGTTTGGTATTAACTCATTCCCTTCATGGCCAAAGTGATGCTCCGTATACCAAATAGAATCATAGCCGTTTTCATCACAATAAACCGCTTGCTCTCTCGCTTCTTCTAAAACCTTGTTAAACTCATTTAATCTCCCTCTTCCTGTTAAGTTAGCAAATATTCCGAATTTCATTAAATCACCCCTTTATTAGTTTTTGAGCTATACCTTCTTTTAATTGCTTGCCGCTCGCTTCGACATGGGCTCTCATCATTTCTTCCGCTTCTTTCGGGTCCCCTTTCCTCAGGGCAGTTAGTACCTTTTTGTGTTCCAAGAAAGACTGTTCTAAACGATTAGGCACCTCAATACTTAAGTAGACATATCGTTGATACGGCATTTGATTGAGTAGAAGTTCCAATAAATAACTCAGCTTTGAATTATCAGCCCCTTCTAATATGACTTCATGGAAATATTTATTCGATTTCACGAATAAATCATGATCTTTTGTTTCTACAGCTTTTTCCATTTGGTTTACTGCTTCTTCAATGGCATCAATTTTGCTTACTTCTTGATTCTTAGCTAATAAACCAGCTGCAAGCCCTTCTAAAGACGCTTTGACAGTGAATAACTCATTAAGTTCTTTTTCCGTTGGTTTGGTCACACGGGTACCGACTCTAGGACTGATTTCTACTAATCCTTCTCTTTCTAATTGCTTTAAGGCTTCTCTAACCGGCGTCCGGCTGACGCCATAATGTTTTGACAGCGCTGATTCGGAAAGTTTTTTACCTGGCTCATATTCTCCTTTAACAATCGCATTTCTAATTTCCTCTGTTACTTGTGTCGTAATACTTGCTGTTGAAATTGCTATTTTCATGCACCTCTTTCATTTTTACTCTTATGGTATCAACCAAGTATTGCCCGTACTTTCACTGCTTTTCAATCCATTGATGAGCTAAGTAAACCTCTTCTGCCATCCAAACCAGTAGTAAAGGGGCGAACTGTATGTTCTCGGAATACTTCCCATTTCGCGTCTTATTATCATCATAATTCATACTTAATTTTCTTTTTATGCCGGTGTGCTGCCTCTTTGTAATCTAGTTCCTCAGGTTCGTCCGCTTATTCCACAACCAAATTTTTCATCCCCCTAACTGCCATGTACCATACAAGAAGCAACTTAGTAAAACTTGTATGTTAAATGTACCATACAAGTTAATATAAAAGTAACTTACTATTTAGAATTTGTCAATAATATTATTTAAATATTTCGCATTTTTAATCATCGGTTTTCCTTTACTCGTTTATTTTGCAATCTCAGCTACGTTCACCCTTAATTACAAAAAAGCCTGCTAAGGCGGTCTAGTTTTCGAGTTATAGCAGCGGAAGGAAAAGTCCGTGCAGTAATCATCTGCCCCAACACCAATGGCTTACCTTATTATCAATATCTTTTTATTAGGAAGTGACGTAGTAAAATCATTTCTGAATTTTTAGTAAAAGGCAGATGAAGAGCATTTTGGGGAATTTGATACGGCAGCGGTGCTGCTAACTTTTGATTTAGTGTTATTGCTATTTTTAGGTTTCTCACAGGATCACCTAATCAAATTGGTGGTGATTGATTTGACGAGTTGAAATAAAATGGGATAGTTAGTTACACACAATAGATAAAATATAATTTTCTACATAGGAAAAAAGAGTTTCATTATTCTTTGAAACCCTTGTCAAATAAGTGATATGTATGGAGCTTCCTAGCGGGCTCGAACCGCTGACCTCATCCTTACCATGGATGCGCTCTGCCTGCTGAGCTAAGGAAGCCTATGTAAAATATAAAAATTAAGCCTGGCAACGTCCTACTTTCACAAAGGGTTGCCCCTTCATTATCATCGGCGCTGAAGAGCTTAACTTCCGTGTTCGGCATGGGAACGGGTGGAACCTCTTCGCTATCGTCACCAGACTTTGGATGGAATCGTTTGATCATCGTCATAGGAGACAACATCTCAACGATCCTTTTCTTGATAGGGAATTGCTCCCTCAAAACTGCATAACGAATATTTGAGCCGTTCTACGAGGCGCTTACCTTTGTGCTGGATAAGCCCTCGACCGATTAGTATCTGTCAGCTCCACGTGTCACCACGCTTCCACCTCAGACCTATCAACCTTGTCATCTGCAAGGGGTCTTACTAGCTTGGCGCTATGGGAAATCTCATCTTGAGGGGGGCTTCATGCTTAGATGCTTTCAGCACTTATCCCGTCCACACGTAGCTACCCAGCCATGCTCCTGGCGGAACAACTGGTACACCAGCGGTGTGTCCATCCCGGTCCTCTCGTACTAAGGACAGCTCCTCTCAAATTTCCTGCGCCCGCGACGGATAGGGACCGAACTGTCTCACGACGTTCTGAACCCAGCTCGCGTGCCGCTTTAATGGGCGAACAGCCCAACCCTTGGGACCTACTTCAGCCCCAGGATGCGACGAGCCGACATCGAGGTGCCAAACCTCCCCGTCGATGTGGACTCTTGGGGGAGATAAGCCTGTTATCCCCAGGGTAGCTTTTATCCGTTGAGCGACGGCCCTTCCATACGGTACCGCCGGATCACTAAGCCCGACTTTCGTCCCTGCTCGACTTGTAGGTCTCGCAGTCAAGCTCCCTTTTGCCTTTGCACTCTGCGAATGATTTCCAACCATTCTGAGGGAACCTTTGGGCGCCTCCGTTACTGTTTGGGAGGCGACCGCCCCAGTCAAACTGCCTACCTGACACTGTCCCTGGACCGGGTTACGGTCCGAGGTTAGAATTTCCGTACAGCGAGGGTAGTATCCCACCGACGCCTCCACCGAACCTGGCGGTCCGGTTTCCAAGGCTCCTACCTATCCTGTACAAGCTGTACCAAAATCCAATATCAAGCTGCAGTAAAGCTCCATGGGGTCTTTCCGTCCTGTCGCGGGTAACCTGCATCTTCACAGGTATTATAATTTCACCGGGTCTCTCGTTGAGACAGTGCCCAAGTCGTTGCACCTTTCGTGCGGGTCGGAACTTACCCGACAAGGAATTTCGCTACCTTAGGACCGTTATAGTTACGGCCGCCGTTTACTGGGGCTTCAATTCGGAGCTTCTCCCAAAAGGGATAACCCCTCCTCTTAACCTTCCAGCACCGGGCAGGTGTCAGCCCCTATACTTCGCCTTGCGGCTTCGCAGAGACCTGTGTTTTTGATAAACAGTCGCTTGGGCCTATTCACTGCGGCTCTCCAAGGCTATTCACCCTAGAGAGCACCCCTTCTCCCGAAGTTACGGGGTCATTTTGCCGAGTTCCTTAACGAGAGTTCTCCCGAGCGTCTTAGAATTCTCATCCCACCTACCTGTGTCGGTTTGCGGTACGGGCACCTCTTCCCTTGCTAGAGGCTTTTCTTGGCAGTGTAGGATCAGGAACTTCGGTACTATTATTTCCCTCGCCATCACCGCTTCGCCTAATGATGAACGGATTTGCCTGTTCATCGGCCTTACGGTTTGGACGCGCTATTCCAACAGCGCGCTTACCCTACCTTCCTGCGTCCCCCCGTCACTCAAACGGGAAGGAGGTGGTACAGGAATTTCAACCTGTTTTCCATCGCCTACGCCTTTCGGCCTCGGCTTAGGGCCCGACTAACCCTGAGCGGACGAACCTTCCTCAGGAAACCTTGGGTTTTCGACGGAAGGGATTCTCACCCTTCTTTTCGTTACTCATACCGGCATTCTCACTTCAAAGCGCTCCACCGGTCCTCACGATCCGGCTTCTCCGCCCTTTGAACGCTCCCCTACCACGCACACCCGATGGTGTGCATCCACAGCTTCGGTGATACGTTTAGCCCCGGTACATTTTCGGCGCAGAGTCACTCGACTAGTGAGCTATTACGCACTCTTTCAATGATGGCTGCTTCTAAGCCAACATCCTAGTTGTCTAAGCAACTCCACATCCTTTTCCACTTAACGTATACTTAGGGACCTTAGCTGGTGGTCTGGGCTGTTTCCCTCTCGACTACGGATCTTAGCACTCGCAGTCTGACTCCCGGATAACAAGTCGCTGGCATTCGGAGTTTGACTGAATTCGGTAATCCTGTAGGGACCCCTAGTCCAATCAGTGCTCTACCTCCAGGACTCTTTTATCCGAGGCTAGCCCTAAAGCTATTTCGGGGAGAACCAGCTATCTCCGAGTTCGATTGGCATTTCACCACTACCCACACCTCATCCCCGCAATTTTCAACTTGCGTGGGTTCGGGCCTCCAGCAGGTGTTACCCTGCCTTCACCCTGGACATGGGTAGATCACACGGTTTCGGGTCTGCGACCGCATACTGTACGCCCTGTTCAGACTCGCTTTCGCTTCGGCTCCGCGTCTTCCGCTTAACCTTGCATACGATCGCAACTCGCCGGTTCATTATACAAAAGGCACGCCGTCACCCATAAACGGGCTTCGACTACTTGTAGGCACACGGTTTCAGGATCTCTTTCACTCCCCTTCCGGGGTGCTTTTCACCTTTCCCTCACGGTACTGGTTCGCTATCGGTCACTAGGGAGTATTTAGCCTTGGGAGATGGTCCTCCCGGATTCCGGCGGGGTTTCCCGTGCCCCGCCGTACTCAGGATCCACTCCGGAGGAAACAGCGTTTCGACTACCGGGCTCTTACCGTGTCTCGCGGGCCGTTCCAGGCCGCTTCGCCTACGCTGTTTCTTGGTAACTCCGATGGAGTGTCCTACAACCCCAGGGTGCAAGCACCCTGGTTTGGGCTGATTCCGTTTCGCTCGCCGCTACTCAGGAAATCGCATTTGCTTTCTCTTCCTCCGGGTACTAAGATGTTTCAGTTCCCCGGGTCTGCCTTCTCACACCCTATAGATTCAGGTGCGGATACCATCCCATTATGGATGGTGGGTTTCCCCATTCGGATATCCCCGGATCAAAGCTTACTTACAGCTCCACGGGGCGTTTCGCCGTTCGTCGCGTCCTTCTTCGGCTCCTAGTGCCAAGGCATTCACCGTGCGCCCTTTCTAGCTTAACCTTACAAAGGTAGTTGTATCATTCTAAAACACGCCTCGAAAGTCTCACAATCATGGTCATGTACTGACCACCTTGATGAAACTCCGGTGTATTCTTTGGCTCTTGCATTCGTTATCCAGTTTTCAAGGAACAACGGACAGGATGTCCTGCCTTCGGCGTTGTCACAGGACGTGACGTACTTAGCCGAAGATCATTCATTGAGAGTTCTCCTCTCAAAATTGAATGAAAGTCACAGCGTCCGCTCCCTGGATCATGAGATCCAGCGGAGCTCGACTCGGAAAATACTCCGTAGAAAGGAGGTGATCCATCCCCACCTTCCGGTAGGGATACCTTGTTACGACTTCACCCCAATCACCTGCCCCACCTTCGGCGGCTGGCTCCCATAGGGTTACCTCACCGACTTCGGGTGTTGCAAGCTCTCGTGGTGTGACGGGCGGTGTGTACAAGGCCCGGGAACGTATTCACCGCGGCATGCTGATCCGCGATTACTAGCGATTCCGGCTTCATGCAGGCGAGTTGCAGCCTGCAATCCGAACTGAGAATGGCTTTTTGAGATTCGCTTCACCTCGCGGCTTCGCGTCCCTCTGTACCATCCATTGTAGCACGTGTGTAGCCCAGGTCATAAGGGGCATGATGATTTGACGTCATCCCCACCTTCCTCCGGTTTGTCACCGGCAGTCACCCTAGAGTGCCCAACTGAATGCTGGCAACTAAGGTTAAGGGTTGCGCTCGTTGCGGGACTTAACCCAACATCTCACGACACGAGCTGACGACAACCATGCACCACCTGTCATTCTGTCCCCCGAAGGGGAACCTTCCATCTCTGGAAGTGGCAGAAGATGTCAAGACCTGGTAAGGTTCTTCGCGTTGCGTCGAATTAAACCACATGCTCCACCGCTTGTGCGGGCCCCCGTCAATTCCTTTGAGTTTCAACCTTGCGGTCGTACTCCCCAGGCGGAGTGCTTAATGCGTTTGCTGCGGCACTAAGGGCGTCGAAACCCCTAACACCTAGCACTCAACGTTTACGGCGTGGACTACCAGGGTATCTAATCCTGTTCGCTCCCCACGCTTTCGCGCCTCAGCGTCAGTTACAGGCCAGAGAGCCGCCTTCGCCACTGGTGTTCCTCCACATCTCTACGCATTTCACCGCTACACGTGGAATTCCGCTCTCCTCTCCTGTACTCAAGTTCCCCAGTTTCCAATGACCCTCCACGGTTGAGCCGTGGGCTTTCACATCAGACTTAGGAAACCGCCTGCGCGCCCTTTACGCCCAATAATTCCGGACAACGCTTGCCCCCTACGTATTACCGCGGCTGCTGGCACGTAGTTAGCCGGGGCTTTCTGATCGGGTACCGTCAAGGTACCGGCCTATTCGACCGGTACTTGTTCTTCCCAGATAACAGAGCTTTACGATCCGAAAACCTTCTTCACTCACGCGGCGTTGCACCGTCAGGCTTTCGCCCATTGCGGATGATTCCCTACTGCTGCCTCCCGTAGGAGTCTGGGCCGTGTCTCAGTCCCAGTGTGGCCGATCACCCTCTCAGGTCGGCTACGCATCGTTGCCTTGGTAAGCTCTTACCTCACCAACTAGCTAATGCGCCGCGGGCCCATCTTGCAGTGTAAGGAACAAGTCCCTACTTTTACAATCAAATCATGCGATTTGGCTGATCATCCGGTATTAGCCCCGGTTTCCCGGGGTTATCCCAGTCTGCAAGGCAGGTTGCCCACGTGTTACTCACCCGTCCGCCGCTCGTTCCACATGCGTCACCCCGAAGGGATCTGCCTGCTTCCCGCGCTCGACTTGCATGTATTAGGCACGCCGCCAGCGTTCGTCCTGAGCCAGGATCAAACTCTCCAATAAATTGGTTCGTCTGATACAAGCTGTATCTTACATAACAATTAAAGAAATTAACAGACGCTTGACTTTCATTCAATTTTCAAAGGACAACTTTGTTCGCCTTCCCTCTTAATTGGCGACTTTTATATATTATCACGTCTGCCCAATTAAGTCAACAATAAATTTAATATTGTTTTGAGCTCATTGCTTTGTTCTCTCAAAGGCGCATTTAATAATTTAACACGCACTTCCAAAGAGCGTCAACCATAATTAATAAAAAAATAATAATTTCAAAATGATTTTATATATCTGCTACATTCAGCAGAAGATGCAAAACGCCGATATATCCCTAAAACAATTCGATATTTTTCTTCCATTGCGCGTTTTACAACAGGATCGATTCTGTTGTCTTCAAAATCTAAAAGCAGCTCTTCTAATTCTCTTTTTAGAAGATACTCCATTTCTTGTGCTTCTTTAACATTAATAAGAATACCCATCATAATAATCCCTGCTTCCAATAAATGTTATATTCATATCTTGTCCTTTTGTGCATAGGTTTATGCCAAGGATGATTCTTTGGAGGGAGTCGAATACGGTGCCTAGAAAAGTATGGATAATTGGTAGTCAAAAATTTAAACTATTATTTCTTTTATTGTTAGGGGTATTTATTACATTGGGAGGATTTATAATAAATAATTCCTTAATGCCCGTCTTTTCAACCAATGAAGAACCAGCAGCATTTTACAGAGCAGATATAAAAGAAAAAAAGGTTGCTTTAACATTTAATATTAGTTGGGGCGAAGACAAAGCACTACCAATATTAGACGTTTTAAAAGAGAAGGAAGTAAATGCAGCATTTTTTATCTCTGCAGCATGGGCCGAGCGGCATCCCGATATTGTGGAAAAGATGATGAAAGATGGGCATACAATTGGCAACCACGGTTACAGGTATGAGCATTATCCGCGGCTAGAGGAAAATGAAATAATAAGTGATTTAAATTTAAGTCATAAAAAAATTAAAGACGTAACAGAAAAGGATGTAGAATATTTTCGTCCGCCTCATGGAGATTTTAACAAAAGTGTATTAGAGACCGTTGACCGATTTGGATACTCTGTTGTCCATTGGAGCGTAGGAGGACAAGATTGGGAAAATCCTGGTGTGGATACTATCGTCAATAATATAACTGATGAAATAAAGCCTGGAGATGTTATATTACTCCATGCTTCAGATTCAGCTAAACAAACAGGAGAAGCACTTCCAATTATCATTGATAAGCTCCATAATGAGAATTATTCTTTTGTAGATATAGAAGAACTCATATCTCAAGCAGAAGCAAACATTGAGGAAATTAAATAATTGTCATAAAAAAACTTTGCTTGCCGCAAGAATAAAGGAAACGTCTAGGTAAAAGAACTTCTGCTAAGTTCGTGAACGTCCTGTACCAGGCAGAAGTCAACACATCCTGTTTAAGTCAACGTAAAAGTCACCACATCGTGTGAAAGTATGTTTCTGGGACAACGGCGGTATTTGGAAGCTCTAACAGCGTAAAACCAAAAAACCACAGCTTGATGGTTACACGCTGTGGTTTTATTTGTTTGTACGTAAAGACCCGCCTGTTAAACGGTGTAAAATAAGAAGCTGCCAAGTATTGGCTGTAATCAATGGAGTCAGGTAAATCCACAGCCACTTTGTTTCATTTACCGTTTCTACCGTTAAGGCAGGGACCCACTCTATGGTCGTGACTGCAAACATAAAAAACAATGCAGGAACAAATGCTTCTTTGTTTGTTTCTTGTTGTTTGCGAAAAGCGACAAGAATACAGTAAACGAAAAGCAATAAAGGCATAATTACGTATCCTGCTATCGTTTCCTCTTCAGAAGCAAATGCAACATAACGCAAGTAAATTAAATCAAACAGAACAAATAAAATCAATACGATTTGGACCCAGTTCCACAGTTTGACTGACTTAAATAAACCAAGCGCAAATCGGTGCAAAGTCAAATATGCAAAATACCCCATCTGTGCCACCAAACTAATGGCTGCACTGATACCAAACATCCACAATACTCCGAATATAAAATTTAATATACCTCCGCTGATGTATGTTTCAAGATCTAAAAGAACTCCCACTATGGCTCCGCTAGAAGCTCCTATCAATAAAGTAGAGAAAAATAAGTAAACAAGCTTTCTTGCATTCAAAAAGATCGCGCTCCTCAATAAAACCTGTCTAAATTAGCCACCGTAATGATTTTACCAATGTAACGAAAAAAAAGCTATACACGCTTACTTTTGTGCATAATTTTTTCACATCTCAGCCATATTATTAATGTGAATTGTATATAAAACAAAGCTTAAATATGTCAACGGACTGCCAATACAGCAGTCAATTTATGGGAGAGGATATGCAGAAAGGAGCGCATTATTATGCGTTATGTAAAAGCTGGCTTAACTGCTGTTATCTGCTTTTGCCTGTTATTAGGATGCGCCGCTGCAGCAGAAGAACAAGGCGGAGGGCAATCCGATTATGAGGAAACGAAAAAGATGCTTGTTGATTTGTTAAAAACGGATGACGGAAAAAGTGCTATCCGTGAAATTTTAAGTGATGAGGAAATGAAGAAAAGCATTGTCATCGAACAGGAAACGGTAAAAAAATCTATTGAAGACACGATGACATCAGATAAAGGGAAAACTTTCTGGCAGGAGATGATGAAAGATCCTGAGTTTTCCAAAGCTTTAGCAGATAGTATGCAAGAAGAAAACGAAAAATTATTAAAAGGACTTATGAAAGATCCTGAATACCAGACAATGCTGATGGACGTCATGAAAGACCCGGAGATGGAAAAAGCCACGTTAGAGCTTTTAAAAGGAAAGGAATACAGGCAGCAAGTCATGACTATCATGACAGAAGCGTTTGAAAGTCCGCACTTTAAAGCTAAAATCAGTGAAATCCTAGCAAAAATCGCCGAAGAACAAATGAAAAAAGAAGATAGTAAACAAGGTCAAGGTGGTGAAGAAAGTGGTTCCGGCGGTGGAAGCGGATCTGGCGGAGGCAGCGGCGGCGGTTAATACAAAAAGCACCTCAGGAGAAACCTCCTTTTGGTGCTTTTTGTGAATTTATTTACCGATTTTTTCAATAATACGATCTGCTATATTTGCATAAATTGCTCCGATTGGATGTTCCCTATCGTACACTGAAGGTGCAAAATTTTCTTCATCTATATCTGGTTGTCCCAATGGAATTTGTCCAAGAAGTTCGGTTTTTAGTTCTTCGGTTAAACGTTCCCCGCCTCCTTGTCCAAATACATACTCCTTTTCTCCAGTAAGTTTGCTTTCAAAATAAGCCATATTTTCAATCACGCCAAGGATCTCATGATTTGTCTTTATTGCCATAGCTCCCGCACGTGCAGCAACAAATGCTGCTGTTGCGTGTGGAGTGCTTACAATCAGTTCTTTACACTCTGGCAGCATCGTGTGAATATCAAGAGCCACATCCCCTGTTCCAGGCGGCAGATCAAGAATTAAGTAGTCAAGCTCGCCCCATTCTACTTCATTAAAGAAATTATTAAGCATTTTTCCAAGCATTGGCCCTCTCCAAATAACCGGTGCATTATCTTCTACAAAAAAGCCCATGGAAATCACTTTTACTCCAAAGCGCTCTACTGGATAAATCGTTTCGCCTTTCACGGTAGGGCGCTGATCTATCCCCATCATATCAGGAACACTAAATCCATAAATATCTGCATCGATAATACCGACTTTTTTTCCGGCCCTGGCCATTGCTGTAGCGATATTTACAGAAACTGTCGATTTTCCGACGCCGCCTTTTCCGCTTGTCACGGCAATAAATTTAGTCTTATTTTCTTTTGAGAGCAGCGAAGTTTTTTCTTCTTGTGACTGTGAGGAGCCGCCATGCTGTTTTACTTCCTCTTCCCCCAATGTATCAAACCTTAATCCAACGGATTCCGCGCCTGCTTCTTTTACAGCTTGTACAATTTGCTGTTGTAATTGCATTTGCTCAGCAGTTCCTGTACGGGCTAGTGCAATTTTCAAACTCACGTTATCTTCTTTTATTTTCATTTCCCGAACTCCGCCTGTTTCTACAATGCTTTTTTGCAGATCGGGATCTTTTATGTTTTTTAATGTATCAAAAACCTTATCTTCACTTAACAACACGGACACCATCCTTTAATTGGCACTAAAATTATTCTAAGTATAGCATACCGTTTTCCCTCCCCCTCTTTCAAACGTTTACAATTATTATTCCTTTATTTCTTCTCCAGCATAATAACGCAGCAATCCACGATAAATAGATAATGCAACTTTATTTTGGTATTCTTCCGTTTTTAAATAGGAGGCATCACTTGGATTCGATAAAAATCCAGCTTCTACCAACACCCCTGGTATGTCCGCTTGTCTTAAAATGAATAACTCCTTAATAGGTTTTGTCGTCCTGCTTGAATTTTCCAAATTGTTCATCATTTCTTCTTGAATGAGATTGGCTAATTTTTTATTATCAGGAACTCTCGGATGATAAAACGTTTGAGCACCATTCCACCGTGAAGAAGGAACAGCATTTAAATGAAGGCTCACAAATACATCGCCGCCGCTCTCATTTACAATTTCAGCACGTTTGTTTAAATCCTCTTTTTTTCGTTTGCTGTACCCTTTTAAACCCTCTCTGGCAAGATCATAATCGCCTTCTCTGGTCATGAATACAAGCGCTCCAGCTTCCTGAAGATATTCTCGAAGCATTAATGAAATATTAAGAGCGACTTCCTTTTCCAATACACCATCCTTGCTTGAAGACCCTCCATCAACTCCACCATGTCCAGGATCTAAAATGATCACTTTTCCGGATAATGGAACATGCCAATTTGTCATTGAATCTTTCGTCATAAACCGCTCATGCATAAACAAGGCAGTTCCAGCTAATACTATGAATAGAATGGCAATTCCAAGCCATTTTTTCATACATGCCCGCTCCTTTTCATTCTCTAGCTTGTATCATATATATGAAAGAGCGGGCCAAGTATTCCTGTTTAAAGGCGTAATAGGTGTCTTTTTGTTCCAGCTTCAAGACCTCTTTTCCACCAATACGTCACAAAGCATTCCACTATTTCTTTAAGATCAGACCTTTGAGCAGCCGGTTCTTCTACCCATCCGCTCATAAATTCGTATAACTCAGTGGTTATGCTGCTAATCGCAAGCACCGCTTGCATTTTAAAGCGAAACGCTAATTCACCATTGTCCACATACCTGCTGAACTTTCCGCCAGATAAAAACGCTTCAAGCGCAAGGTCCATACAGGCCTCTTCTAAGAAAGAATATGGAAAGTGAAAACGACTGAATACCGGAACAAATATATTTTCTGCTGTAGACTTGATTTCTTCAACCCGGAGTTCTTGTAAGAGCTTTTTCTCTTCTTCCCATTCTTTTTTTAAACGATGCGGTTCTAAAGATACAACGGTCCCCATAAAAAAGCCTCCCTCCTCAATTTTATTATGTGTTAGAGGCTCTCAGAAATACGAGTTGGTGTTTACCATTACAGGCAAGGATAAAACACTTTCTGTTCGAACCGGCGGGGACTTAAACAGCCTTAGAGCATACAAATTTATACAAAATTTGAGATTTATTTAATGAACGAAGAGACGATAATAAAGTTAATATATGTCACAATGATATATCCGTTATTATGTTTAATCATTTTTTAATTGAATAAAAATAAGACTGCTCAATGTTAAGATGATAAAGAAGAAATCGTGAAAAATTGTTTATTGGATGGGAGAATACCAGCGGGGATATTTATACAGCATTTTCAAATGATACCTTTACAGCTGCACAACCTCAGGCAGCGTTGGCAGCTGTAACATTGGATATAGAGTAAAGGGTAAAAGAAAGTCAGTTTAATCATCGCAATCAATATTGGCAAACATCAAATTGGTTTAAAGAGTTGATAAAGTAACGGCAGGGCTTAAGCTGCCGAGTTTTAGAAATGCCCGTTATGTTATTCTAAGCGTTTGTATAGAATGAAAAATCAATCACTCGGTTACATGCCAGCTTCTTCTTTAAATGAACAACTTAAAGAAGTATTAATGATTATAGTTTTACCTAACTCTTAAATGGATGTGCATTGTAGAAAAAATGTAAAAGCTGATGAAATTATCTTTTATAGGTTTAGAATAGTAGCGGCAATCAGTTTACTTCTAGTGAATATAGAATCAACTACAGCATATTCGTCTGGAGTATGGTTGCCTTCTCCTTGAGGTCCGAGGGCACAAACCGTTGGAACACCGGCTGCAACCGCATAAGAAGAATCTGAACTTCCTTGGCTGAAAAATGAGCCAGGCTGTTGAGTACCAATTTCTTTGGCGCTCTTTCTAATAATTTCAAACAAATCTTTACTTGCTTCGGTTACTTCCATCGGATCGAATCCGCCTTTGTAAGTTAATATTGATGTTGTTCCCTGGATATAGGAACGTGATGCAATTTCTTTTAATTTTTGGTTGGTCAGTTCTTGTTGGGATTTTGTCTGGTATCTTACTCCGATGGTCGCTTTCGCATAATCAGGGCATGTGTTTACTGCGGCTCCTCCCTCTACAAGGGTAACATTAAAAGTATAACCCTCTTCAAAGCACGAAGCCGCGTCTATCTCTAGCATCTTTCGGGAAAGTTCAATAATCGCATTTCTTCCACTTTGCCAGTCCATGCCAGTATGGCTGGCTACACCTTCGACTTCGAGTTCGTATGCAGCACCTCCAGCTCTTCCAATAGCTAATTGATTTTCTAAATTTCCTGTTTCGGTATTAAAAGCGCACATACAGCCCTTTAGTTCATTAACTAATAACTCTTTGCAGGCGGAATGAATATGAGCGGTCTCCTCATCACCTACAATAATAACCTTTAAAGGATGCTTATCATAATGAATTGACCTTAATGCTTTTAGCACATAAATTGTGGATACAATTCCCCCTTTCATATCAAGTATTCCAGGACCATAAGCTTTTCCATCTTCCAGCCGGAAAGGGTGATTTAATAAAAATCCTTTAGAAAAAACAGTATCAACGTGACCAATAAATGCAATTGGCTTTGAAAGAATCTGGTTTCCAAATTCCGCAATTAGAGTATTTCCGGCTTTGTCATAGGAAACCATACGTGTATGAAATCCTTCATCTTCTAGGATTTTTTTTAATAACATTAAAATGGCATCTGTTCCTTTCTTCTGATCGGGGCCGCTTTCAATGTTCACCACCTGTTCCCAGAGGTTCAGCATCGGCTGTTTATTATCGTCAATAAAGTCCAGTACTGCCTTTTTACTCATATAATGATTACTCCCTTGTTATAATTTCGCCATAGTGCCTTGCAGCATACTAAGAGAAAAGTGCTAAAATAATAAAATTTTCAAAAAACAATATTTTATAATGGGCCATAATTTATTGAAACGGCAATGCCTATAAATATTGCTCCCAGGACAAGCCAGAGAAGGAATAATGGGAAAGTAAATTTAATCCAGTCAATGAAGGATACTTTTGCTATTGCCAGGCAAGCCATTAGTGTTCCGGACAGCGGTGTAATGATATTGGTTACCGCATCTCCTAATTTAAAGGTAATAAACACGGACTGCCTGGTCACTTCCAGCATATCACCTATAGGAACCATAATTGGCATAACAATAGCTGCCTGCCCTGTTCCCGATGTAATCAATCCATTAAATACCAAATTAAAAATATACAACAGCAGCATTGCTGCACTTGGTGAAAACCCCTCTAAAGAAGAAGCAGTGAAGTGTACTATGGTATCTACAATTTGCGCTTCATTAAGCAGAACTATAATAGCTCCTGCTATTCCTATGACTAGAGCACCGTACACCACTTCTCTTACCCCGTCCATAAACCTCTTCACTAAACCATTTGGAGAGATCTTCATTATGAAAGCAACAGCTATACCGAGCATGAGAAAGATTGCTGCAAGCTCATTTATAGACCAGCCAAACGAAAACGCACCGTATACAAACAAACCAATAGATAAAAAGAATAATAAGAGAACAATCATATGACGGCTCGTAAAAGTGTTCTCTTCCATATAAACATTTTCTTCGAGATGTTCAGAAAAGGAATCTGCTCCCATGAAGCTTTTAGCAGGATTATTTCTTATTTTTTTTGCGTATAAGCAAATGTATATTATTGTAATAGATAAGAAGGCTGCAAATATAGCCATTCGAAATAGGTATCCAGAAAAGAGGGGCAGTTCTGCGATCGTCTGCCCCATGACAGTAACTACAGGGTCGAATACCCCGCCGCTAAAACCTGCATAGGCTCCGAGAAAAACCATTGCCACTCCAACAATGGGATCCAATTTTAAAGAACGAGCTAACAAAAGCCCTATCGGAACAAAAGCGATGGCAAGGTTAGGAGCAATCCCTAAAGAGGCAAGAAGGGCAAACATAGTGCAGAATGTAAAAATTAATAATTGATAGTTCCCTTTTGATTTTGTAATAAAAGAATGGATTCCTGCATTAATGGCCCCTGTCGATTCAATCACTTTAATAGTTCCACCGACAATTAAAATTAAAAATATAATGCTTGAGGCGTTGACAAGCCCTATCTGTATGGATGAAAAGATATCTAGGATAGAAAGCGGCTCCATTGGTATGTATTGAAAAGTCTCTGGGTCTACTTGGGTTACCCCGTTTCTTTCCACCCGCTCATAAGCCCCAGAGGGCAGTATGAACGAAACAATAAAGGCTAATAGCAAAAAACCAAACAAAATGACTACTACATCCGGCATCTCAAACTTTTTTCGATGCTGTTTTACCTTGATTTCCCTTACGTTCGGAACAGACATTTAATCATCCTTTCCTCAATCGTTGTAATCATAGCATATGGGTTTTTATTAAGATTCCTGCCTACAATTCTGACCGCAAATCCCATAGTTCTGGAAAAAATCTTTGGTCTAAAACCTTTTTTAAATAATGAACACCTGATGACCCGCCCGTTCCTGTTTTAAAACCTATAATTCTTTCCACCGTCTTCATGTGACGGAAACGCCATTGTTGAAAACGGTCTTCAATGTCAACAAGTTTTTCGGCAAGTTGGTATAGGTCCCAGTAATCCTCTGTGTTTAGATAAACCTCTTTCCAAGCTTTATGTACACTCTCATCAAATGTATAAGCTTTAGAAACATCTCTTTTCAGAATGTCATCGGAAATGTCGAAGCCTGCCCTTTTTAAGGCGGAGATAGAAACATCGTAAAGGCTGGGTGCTCTATAAGCCTGTTCTAACTTCTGGTGTAGTTTTGTGTCCTTTTCATAAATCTTTAGAATGAAATCTGATTTATAACCTAAAGCAAATTCAATTAATCTATACTGATAAGATTGGAAGCCAGAAGCACTTCCTAGAGAGTCTCTAAATTCAAGGTATTCAGATGGGGTTAACGTAGACAGAACATCCCAAGCCTGTATTATTTGAAATTGGATTTGTGATACGCGAGCCAGTTTTTTAAAGCTGACAGATAAATGATCTTTTTTGATAGCTTCTATTGCAGCATTCAGCTCATGCAGTATTAACTTCATCCAAAGTTCACTTACCTGATGAATGATAATAAAAAGCATTTCGTCATGGTGACCAGATAATCTGTTCTGGCTTGAGAGTAAGGAATCAAGCTGCAAATATTCTCCATAGGTCATCTTTTCCTTAAAGTTCGTTTCAATATTGTTTTCGTTGTTAGTTGGATTTTTCATCTAATCACTCCTCAACATTACTTTTTACTAAAGCACCCTAAGGGCTGCACGAACCGGGCTTCCATCTCCCTCTTTTAGAGGAAGCGGAAGAGCGGCCAATTCATATTTACCTGGCTTAATATGGTCTAGTTTTACGTTTTCCAGGATATTAATTTTGTGTTTATACAATTGGTGATGAACCAGTAATTCTTTACTGTCTAACGGATCAACGGATGGAACGTCGACCCCCAGTAGTTTGATATCACTTTCTTTTAGGAAATCCACAGCATCTACCGTAAGACAGGGAACACTTTTAGGAAAAGTATTCGGGCTGCACTTAGTGGAGGTTTTTAATAATAAGCGCTCGGCTCCACAGATATGAAGGTTTTCCAGGGCTGCTCTGTTAATTGTTTTTAAACTGGTTACATCTGCAACAAGGCACGGTCCAATAAAATGATTAATATCCAGATCTATAATTTTTTCACCGTTGTCTGAGAAGTGGAACGGTGCATCAACATGAGTGCCTGTATGAAGGCTGGTAGTAATCCTTCCAATGTTTACTGATCCTGTCTCTTTTTTTGTAAACGATAATTCATATGAAAACGGAATATCCTCGGGCCAATGTGCAATATTGTCATGAACCGGCTGGGATATGTCTATCCACTTTCCTTTTTTCATTTCCATCCATCCTTAGGCGATAATGTCTCGCTTATTAGCAAAATTTTTATATTTTTCTTCTGTCATAATTTGTTTGAGCGATTGAATCGTTTTCCAAATGTCATGGAACGAGTTATATAATGCAACAGGCCCTAATCTAATAAAGTTAGGTTCTCTGTAATCAGGAATGATACGAGCACTTTTAAGTGCTTTGCAAATACTTGCTGAGTACGGATGTTTTAAAAGAATATGTCCGCCACGTTTTGAGTGTTCAAGTGGTGTTACAATCTCGAAACCAAATTCTTTCAGCTCATAGGTGATTAAGTCTAACATGTAATCTGTAAGTGCCAAGGACTTTTTTCGAATGCTGTTTATGCCCGCTTCATTAAACATATTAAGCGAGCCAATCAGCGGTGCCATGCTTAAAACATGGGGGGTGCCGATTTCAAAAGCACCAGCATCTACGTCTGCCGTTAATTCGTGTTTCATTTCAAACTGGATATCTTTTCTAGAGCTAAACCAGCCGGACAATCCGGGATTCTGGCCAAAGTGCTTTTTATTAACATACAATGCCCCGACAGATCCAGGCCCTCCGTTTATATGCTTATAGGTACACCACATAGCGAAATCAACATCCGATTTATCAAGCTCATGAGGAATTGCTCCAATGGAATGACATAAGTCAAAGCCTATAATAATATTTCTTTTGTGAGCTTCTGCTGTCAGTCTTTTCATATCTAAAATTTGTCCGCTTCTATAAAGCACGCTTGGTAATAAAATGAGAGCTACGTCCTCTTTCATCTGATCGATGATTTGCTCTTCTACTAGGATATCACCCTGGCTCTCTACTTGAATAAGTGCTTCAGAAGGGTTATATCCTTTCAATTGCAGCTGGCTCTTTAACGCATAAATGTCAGATGGGAAGGTAGCATCATCAGCTAATATTCTGTACCTTTTAGAAGTTGGCTTATAGAACGTAGACACTAGCTGATGAATATTGGTTGTCGTAGATCCTGTAACAATTACTTCTTCAGCTTGAGCACCAACTAAAGGGGCCAGCTTCTTCCCTAAATCCCGGGAAAGGTAATACCACGGATTTTCACCGCTGGTCCAACCATCAATACCGTATTCTTTCCACGAGTTCAGAATAGTCATAAGGGACTTTTCTGCTCTTTTTGATAAAAGACCGAGAGAGTTACCATCCAGATAAATAGCATCTCCTATATAAAATTCCTCTCGATAATCCTTTAAAGGATCCTCTTGGTCTAATTCTTTTGCGTACTTTTCTGAATATAAATGGTTTTGGTTCACTGCCATTCCACCTCAAAATTTTAAATTGATAGAATTGTCAAACATATTATATAAGCAATGTTATAGTTTTATTGACACTTTGTCAATGACTTATTGTCAACGAAAAGAATGAAGTCTAAAATTTTATATTAAATTTAAGTTATAATGGGATGAGACATTCATTAACGATAAGGGAGAGATTTGGTGGCTAATAGTAGGCAGCAGCAAGCCATAGAAACAAAGAATAGATTATTGAAAGCAGCAGAGTTAGTTTTCCTAGAACATGGTTTTCAAAATACAACGATTCGACTCATTAATAATAAAGCAGAAACAGGCCATGGAACAGCTTACGTATACTTTAAAAATAAAGAAGATTTCCTTATTAAAATAATGGAAGATACGATGGAACAATTTACAAAGATTGCTTCTATTCCGTTTCATCCTGCTACATCAAACGAAGCTTATGAACTTGTTTCAAACCAAGTTAAACTCTTTCTGTCACTAGCTATAAAGAAAAAAGAGTTGATGAAGGTATTCAAGGAAGCAATTGGTGTTTCAAAAGAAGTAGAAGCAAGATGGCAAGATATTCGTGATCAATTTACAGCCAGCATTACAAAGGACATTATGTATGCTCAAGAGTATAAACTTGCCGATTCGAGCCTTTCCCCATCTTTAGTAGCAAGGTTATGGTTTTATACAAACGAGATGTTTATGTGGGAAGTCATTCATGAATCGCCCTCTAATGATATCGAGGATATTATCAAGCATATGACAACTATTTATATGAAAGGGCTTTACAGTAATCCGCAGCAATAAATGAGAAGGGCAGGTCCCTTCTTTTTAACTAAAAATCAATCCTTACTAGCCGACCAGAAGCAATCGATTAGCAGTAAATCAAAAGACGTCTTACAGGGGACCCGGCGAATCCGTAAAAAGAGCATGGCTAAAATATTTTTAAATACGCACTCTTTTGCAAACGATTTTCCAGTCGCATGGCAAACAAGAAAAAGCCCTCTCCGCTCTGTGAGAGCAAAGAGGGCAAACCCATGAAATAATAAGATACGTTCTTCTTAACGCTTCGAGAACTGTGGCGCACGACGTGCTGCTTTGAGACCGTACTTTTTACGCTCTTTCATACGAGCATCACGAGTAAGGTAACCAGCGTTCTTAAGCGGCTTGCGGAAATCAGGATCTACTTCAAGAAGTGCACGTGCTACACCATGACGGATAGCACCTGCCTGTCCTGTAAATCCTCCACCGTTTACGTTTACTTTTAAATCATACTGACCTTCTGTGCCAGTTTCAGCAAGTGGTTGTTTTACGACAAGTTTAAGTGTTTCAAGGTCAAAATATTCATCAATGTCGCGATTGTTAATAGTGATACTACCGTCACCAGGTACAACGAATACACGGGCAACGGAGTTCTTACGACGGCCAGTACCGTAATATTGCACTTGTGCCAAAATAATACCCTCCCTTTAATTTAGCCGCGAAGTTCGTACTTCTCAGGCTGTTGTGCTTGATGATTGTGTTCTGGTCCTGCAAATACATGAAGCTTTTTCGCTTGCTTACGTCCGAGTGAACCTTTTGGAAGCATTCCTTTTACTGCAAGCTCAATCATTCTCTCTGGTTTATTTGCACGCATTTCAGACGCGCGTGTTTCTTTTAATCCGCCAGGATACTGACTGTGGCTGTAATACATCTTATCACGGAGCTTCTTTCCAGTAAGTTCAATTTTCTCTGCATTGATAATGATCACATTATCTCCCGTATCAATGTGCGGTGTATATTGAGGCTTGTTTTTGCCGCGAAGAATAGAAGCTACTTCACTGGACAAACGACCCAGTGTTTGGCCTTCTGCGTCGATAACATACCATTTGCGCTCTACTTCGTCGGTCTTAGCCATATATGTCGTACGCATCAATGTCCCTCCTAAATCTTTTATCATACATTTATATATCACATGTCATTACGTTCATCATTTCCGATCCCGGGGCTGTGGGACGTGAAATGCCAAATAACATCATATAACATTGCGAGGGTAATGTCAATGGTTTGCTACACCTGGCGACGTTGTTTTTTTATTAAAAACATGTGTTTTTTGTTGTTTTAGCAAAAAATCTTAGTTTTTTACCGCCCAGCGTCCAATTGCCTAAGTTCTAGCACCTATTTTTCATAGCATACTTCCCATAAATATAATGCATGGCCAGGCGCTGTTTTTCCAGCAGCACTTCGTTTTTTTGTGTAGATTACTTCAAGGATATCTTCTGGTCTTCTCATGCCTTTTCCTACCTCAAGCAGAGTTCCCACCATTATACGCACCATGTTGTATAGAAAGCCGTTTCCTCGAAAAATAAAGTGCAATTCATCTCCTTTTTCGAGTACTTCCGCTTTATACACTGTCCGAACCATATTCACCACATCGGTACCAGATGCACAAAAGGAAGAAAAATCATGCGTTCCTTTAAGGTAAGCAGCTGCTTTTTTTATTTCAGCCACTTCTATAGGGTACGGGTAAAAAAAGGTAGTATTTCTTCTAAATATATCTTTTTCTCGTTTTGGAAGAACGCGGTAACGGTACTCTTTTTCGACAGCATCGAAGCGTGCATGAAAATCAGAACTTGTATACTCTGCTTCTTTAATTTGTATATCTTCCGGTAATTTGCTGTTGATTGCTTTTGGCCACTTATCGGCTGGGATAGATAAGGAGGTATCAAAATGAATAACTTGAGCGATAGCATGAACGGAAGCATCAGTTCGTCCTGAAGCTGTGACCTTTGTTTTTTGTCCTTTTTGAATGCTTATTAAAGCTGTTTCTATTTCTTCTTGAACTGTACGTTTACCTGGCTGCTTTTGCCATCCTGAAAAGAATGTACCTTCATAACTAACGACAGCTTTTACTCTCTGCATGAATATATCTCTCCTTAATCCCTGAAAAAAAGCAATAAAATTCCAAATATCAGTACAGCTGTACAGGCTGCACTATCACGAAATGACCAAGTCAGTTGACGAAGTTTTGTTCTTCCTTCTCCTCCATTATAACCACGGGCTTCCATAGCAAAAGCTAGATCTTCTGCCCGCTTAAACGCTCGAACAAATAATGGAACAAGCAATGCAACAAATGCTTGTGATCGCTCTTGAAATGTACCTTTATTAAAATCAGCACCTCTGGCTGACTGGGCCTTGACGATTTTTTCTGTTTCCTGCAGCAGTGTCGGAATAAAACGGATTGCAATTGACATCATTAATGCTATTTCGTGTGCTGGTACTCCAATACGTTTTAAAGGAGTAAACAGCTGCTCTAGTGCATCGGTTAAATCAATCGGACTGGTAGTCAGCGTCAATAGGGAGGTAATAAACACAAGTAAAATTAATCGAAATGCGATAAACACACCTTGTTCTACACCGCCCTTATATAGTGTAAAAAATCCTGCAGATATAAGAATTTCCCCTTCTTTAGTGAAAAGAGCATGAAGAAAGAAAGTAAACACAATTAAAATTAAAATCGGGAACATCCCTTTACGAATATAGCGAAACGGTATTCCGGATAAAAAATAAATAATAGCTGCTCCTGCCCAGAGCATACCGTATCCAGCCCAACTATTCATCAAAAATATAATAAAAATAAATGAAAACACTGCTATTAATTTGGCCCTGGCATCCATTCGATGTAAAAAAGAAGAACCAGGCAAATATTGGCCTATAATCACATGTTCAAACATGCTTTTTTACTCCTTCTTGTTTGATAGCATCATAAGTTCGTCTGCTGCTTTCTCTGGGGTCAAGGACCATTCTGAAAATGAAACCCCTGTGTTTTCTTCTAGGTATTTTAGTACTTTGACACCTTCAGGTATATCCAAATCCAATTGTTTTAACTCATTTTCTCGTTTATATATTTCTTTTGGAGACCCTTCCATTGCTATCTGTCCGTCATCCATAACAATAACTTGTTCAGCTAGACGAGATGCTTCTTCCATTTGATGAGTAATCATAATCATTGTTGTTTTCTTTTGTTCATGCCAATCTTTAAATAACGTCAGTATCTCTTCCTGTCCTTTTGGATCAAGTCCCGCTGTTGGTTCATCCAATATTAGGATATCAGGCTCCATTGCAAGCACACCAGCAATTGCTGCTCGTCTCATTTGTCCCCCGCTTAAATCAAATGGGGAGCGTTCTAAAAACGTTTCATCTAAACCAACACGCTCTAACAATTCCGGAAGTTCTTTTTTCTTGTTTTCAACATTTAACCCTATATTTTTTGGTCCAAATAACAAATCCTTTTCTACAGTATCTTCAAATAACTGATGTTCTGGGTATTGAAAAACCATCCCTACTTTTTTACGCAAGGATTTTATATGTTTTCGTTTTGTATTAGCATGAATGACTTGATCTCCAATAATTACATTTCCTTTATTGGGCTTTAGCAGACCATTAATATGCTGGACTAAAGTTGACTTGCCCGAACCTGTCCGCCCAATTACGGCAGTACACGAATTGTTCGGAAACGTAATCGAAACATCTTTTAGAGCACTGGTTTCAAACGGGGTTTTTTCCATATAAATGTGTTCTACCTGCTCAAATACGATCTTCATACTTCACCGTCTCCCTAATAAAGGTTTCTAACGAAGAGGTAGGCTGATTTCTTTTTCGTAAGGCTTCTAGCAGTTCAAATCCATAAGGTAGGGGAATATTTTTATCTTTGAGCCATTTTAATTCGGAAAATAACTTTTCAGATTCTAAATCAAAAGCAATGTTTCCTTCTTCCATGTACCATACACGGTCTGCAAGCAGTGCTTCATGAAGGTGATGAGTGACTGATACTATCGTGACGCCTTCGTTGGTATGGAGGTTTTCCACAGTGGCCATTACTTCCTTTCTCCCTTTTGGATCGAGCATAGAAGTCACTTCATCTAATACCATTATTTTAGGGTGTAACGCCAGTATCCCCGCAATTGCTACCCTCTGTTTTTGACCTCCTGAAAGACGGTGCGGCTCTGCTTCGAGTATCCTTTCGACTCCTGTCTGGCTTGCAGCCTGCTCGATCCGAAGAACCATCTCTTCCCTTTCTACTCCTGCATTCTCCATTCCAAATGCAATATCATCTCTTACAGTAGGAGCCACAAACTGATGATCTGGATTTTGAAATACCATCCCTACATGCTTTCTAATATCAGGTAGATTTTCTTCTGCTTTTGTAGATTGCTCCCCTATAAAAACTTCACCCAGCGTTGGAGAAAATAACCCGTTAAAAAGCCGGGACAACGTTGATTTTCCGGAACCATTTGGACCTATAACAGCGATCCATTCGCCATGATGAATGGAAGCATTTAATTTATTTAAAATCCAAGGTCCTTCTTCATCATATCGAAAGGAAACATTTTTCAACCGTACAGCATTCATTGCTTTCACCTGCCTTTGTAATAAACCCGCTCCTAAACGTTAACAAGAACATTATATTAGGTTAACAAACACAACTCAAGGACTTCTTTATTTCTTATTTCTTAACATTTATCGCCACATCTTACTCCACATGGACTTATAAAAAGGAGCTGCGGCCATACCTCGTGACAACACTTCACATGTCTATAAGCTACTTTACGAAGGTTCAGTGTGTGTTTTGAGCAGATCGGAAGGTATGCCGGGATATCATACACTCTTGCACCTAATTAAAAAAAGGGCACAGACGTGGTAACCTAAAATAGGTTCAGTCCTGCCCTTACGGATGATTAAACGTATAGGTGGTTTTTACGAAAAAGAAATAACCAAATGTATTATCTTTTTTGAGCAGTATGCCCTCTGCCCTTATAAGTCAATCTAGCTTGCCATCATTCATGATGTACTAAAGCAGACAAAGACCGCTACATTGTACTGCAGCGTCTGTGTGTTCTGCATTAGCAGTCCCATTATTCATGATAGAAGTGACTTATACGAATTCAATGATAGCTAATTCCGCAGCATCCCCGCGGCGAGGACCTACTTTCAGAACGCGGGTATATCCGCCTTGACGTTCTTCATAACGAGGTGCAATCTCATCGAACAATTTTTGAACAGCATCTTTTCCATTTTCCTCATCTGCTGTTTCCTTACGAACGAATTGAGCTGCTTGGCGGCGTGCATGAAGATCTCCACGTTTCCCAAGTGTCACCATTTTCTCAATGACAGGACGCAATTCTTTCGCTTTTGCATGAGTGGTTTCGATACGTTCATTAATGATAAGATCTGTCGTAAGATCACGAAATAGTGCTTTACGTGCAGAACTATTACGTCCAAGCTTTGCATATGCAGACATGTATATTCCCCTCCTTTTCCGAGACACTAATTAACACTGTTGTCTTTTATTCTTCCTTACGCAGGCCAAGACCTAATTCACCTAGCTTCTCTTGAACTTCCTCAAGAGATTTGCGGCCAAGGTTTCGGACTTTCATCATATCTTCTTCCGATTTTTGCGTTAGTTCCTGTACTGTATTGATACCTGCTCGTTTTAAGCAGTTGTAAGAACGAACAGAAAGGTCCAGTTCTTCAATTGTCATTTCAAGTACTTTTTCTTTCTGGTCCTCTTCTTTTTCAACCATGATCTCAGCATTTTGTGCCTGATCCGTGAGGCCGATAAAAATATTCAAATGCTCATTCATGATTTTAGCACCAAGCGAAACAGCTTCCTCAGGGCGAATGCTTCCATCTGTCCACACATCAAGTGTCAGCTTATCATAGTTAGTAATTTGACCAACACGCGTATTTTCCACTTGATAGTTTACCCGGGCAACTGGTGTATAGATAGAATCAATAGGAAGCACCCCAATTGGAAGGTCTTCGCTGTTATTTCCTTCAGCAGGAACATAACCGCGTCCACGATGCGCCGTTAGACGCATATGAAAGTTCGCACCTTCTGTAAGTGTAGCGATGTGCAAATCCGGATTAAGGATATCAACGTCACTGTCGTGTGTAATATCTTTTGCAGTTACAACGCCTTCGCCCTGTGCGTCAATCTCAAGCACTTTCTCTTCATCGGAGTATATCTTCAAGGCAAGCTTCTTCAAATTCAAAACGATCGTAGTGACATCTTCGACAACCCCTTCAATGGTTGAAAACTCATGAAGCACCCCATCGATTTGAATTGTCGTAACAGCAGCTCCTGGAAGGGAGGATAAAAGGATACGACGCAAGGAATTTCCTAGAGTTGTACCGTAACCACGTTCTAACGGTTCTACGACAAATTTGCCGTATTTGGCATCCTCGCTTACTTCAACCGTTTCGATATTAGGCTTTTCGATTTCGATCATTCTTTAAAATACCCTCCTTCAAAACGTCCAAACTCCGGCAGAAGGCTTTCCCGTCTATCCGGAATTTTGCATTAGGCAGTCCCGATCACATTAACAGCCTTACTCGTCAACAATGCGTAAGGGGATCCGTCCTATATATGACCTTACCCATTATTGACACTTCAGGAAAATCTATACTTCTGCGGGTTAAACTCTGCGACGTTTCGGCGGGCGGCAGCCATTATGAGGTACCGGAGTCACATCGCGGATGACACTAACTTCAAGCCCTGTAGCTTGCAGAGAACGAATTGCTGCTTCGCGACCAGCACCAGGTCCTTTAACAGCAACTTCTACTGTTTTCAAACCATGTTCCATTGCCGCTTTTGAAGCTGTTTCTGCAGCCATTTGAGCTGCGAATGGTGTAGATTTACGGGAACCTTTAAAACCAAGAGCACCAGCACTTGCCCAAGAAAGAGCATTCCCCTGCGTGTCTGTAATCGTCACGATGGTATTGTTAAACGTCGAGCGGATATGAGCGACTCCAGCCTCAATATTCTTACGCTGACGACGTTTACGAGTATTAGTTTTAGCTTTTGCCATGGTAGACTTACCTCCTTTACCTTATTATTTTTTCTTGTTTGCTACTGTACGTCGAGGACCTTTTCTTGTACGGGAATTATTCTTCGTGTTTTGACCGCGGGCCGGCAATCCACGACGATGACGAATACCTCTGTAGCTTCCAATTTCAATCAAACGTTTGATGTTTAAAGATTTTTCACGGCGAAGATCACCTTCCACCGTATAATTTTCTAGTACTGTACGGATTTGAGCGAGTTCTTCTTCGGTCAAATCACGAACTCGTGTGCTTTCGTCTACACCAGCTTCTTTAACGATTTCAAGAGCACGGGATTTTCCAATTCCGTACACATACGTTAGGGAAATTGCAATTCGTTTATCACGAGGAATATCAACACCTGCAATACGTGCCATCTAGTCGACACCTCCTTTATTATTATCCTTGTTTTTGTTTATGCTTTGGATTTGAACAAATGACCATTACCGTACCTTTACGGCGAATGACTTTGCATTTTTCACAGATTGGTTTGACAGATGGTCTCACCTTCATGTCCATTTACCTCCTTAACTGCGCGGAGTACATGCGAGAGTAAACGTAGTTCGGACTCATGTCAGCCTTCTTAACTGCAATTTTATTTATAGCGGTACGTAATCCGTCCGCGGGATAAGTCATATGGCGAAATTTCCACAGTCACTTTGTCCCCAGGAAGAATTCGAATGAAGTGCATACGAATTTTTCCAGAAACATGGGCCAGAATTTTATGCCCATTTTCAAGCTCCACCCGAAACATGGCGTTTGGAAGAGGCTCTATGACTGTGCCTTCCATTTCAATAACATCATCTTTGGCCATGAATTTACTCTCCTTCCTTCAGTAATTCAGGCTGCTCTTTTAAAAAATAAAGAAGAGCAAACCTTAATTTAGCATTGGTAACACGTCCGGTTTCTTCAATACTTCTTTTGACCTCATTGGAGAGGTGCGGATAAATTTCTACATGGTTGATATTTTTCTTTTTAGCTCGGTCAAATTTACGTTTTTCTCCATCTGCTAAAAGGAGAAATCGTTCATTTAACACTCCAATGACTACCGCAAAGTTGCCAGCTTCTCGTCCTCGTTTTATACGGACAACCTGACCGACTTCAGGCGGTGATTCAGCTTCTTTCATCCAGTCATCACCTATATTCAGGCTTTAGTCAGTATTTCATAGCCTGTATTGGTTATTGCAATCGTGTGCTCAAAATGAGCACAGCTCTTGCCATCAGTTGTGACCACTGTCCAGTTATCCGAGAGCGTGTGTACATACCGCTCTCCTGCGTTCACCATTGGTTCTACGGCCAAAACCATACCCGGCTTTAAACGCGGACCCTTCCCAGGGGGACCAAAATGTGGGATTTGCGGATCTTCATGCAATTCCTGCCCAACGCCATGTCCTACGTATTCACGTACAATAGAAAAACCTTCAGCTTCAACATAAGTTTGAATGGCATGGGAAATATTGGATAAGCGCTCTTTTGGTTTTGCTTCCTTCAACCCTATATATAAAGAGTCTTCGGTTACATCAAGTAAGCGCTGATCTTCCCTGGATATTTTCCCTACAGGATAAGTCCAGGCAGAATCTCCGTGATAACCATTATACTTGGCCCCGACATCAATTGAAATAATGTCGCCCTCTTTTAAAACCCGGTCACCCGGAATTCCATGTACCAACTCTTCGTTTACTGAAGCGCAAATGCTGCCAGTAAATCCACCGTAGCCTTTAAATGATGGGATTGCCCCGTGTTGACGGATCGATTTATCCGCAATCTTATCCAACTCTTTTGTACTAATCCCTGGTTGAATGTGTTTTTGCAGTTCTTGATGCGTTATCGCAACAATTCTACCTGCTTCCCGCATTATATCGAGTTCACGATCCGTTTTACAAATAATCATGCATGAAGTCCTTTCAGCAGTTCTTCAATATCCTCAAAAACTTTATTTATATCCTGACCTCCATCGATATTACGAAGATAACCTTTTTCTTCATAAAAATCAATCAGAGGCTGCTGTTGTTCGATATTTACGTCTAAACGTTTTTTCACTGTTTCTGGCTTATCGTCGTCTCTTTGAACGAGTTCACTGCCATCTTCATCGCAGATTCCTTCAACTTTTGGGGGATTATATTTAACATGGTACGTTCTGCCTGATGTTGGAGAAATACGACGGCCGGTAAGCCGTTCCTCAAGGTCTTCTCTTGGAACATCAATATTTAAAACATAATCCAGGCTTTTGTTTAAAGAAGAAAGAATATCTTCTAGTGCTTCGGCCTGCGCAACAGTCCGCGGAAAGCCATCAAGAAGAAAACCAGCTTTGCAATCATCTTTTCCAAGTCTTTCTTTTACAATACCTATTGTAACTTCATCAGGAACAAGCTCGCCTCTATCTATATAAGACTTAGCTTCTTTCCCTAAAGGTGTTTCTTCTTTAATCGCTGCGCGAAACATGTCACCAGTAGAAATATGCGGAACTTCATACTTCTCTACAATTTTTTCGGCTTGCGTGCCTTTACCAGCACCAGGAAGCCCCATTAATATCAAATTCATGATATCTCCTCCATCATTCCGATTTCAGCCAGGGGCAAGGCGAACGTACTCACCCCTCCCCCTATTTTCTATCTATTTAATAAAGCCTTTATAACTTCGCTGTATTAATTGACTCTCAATCTGCTTCATAGTATCTAGAGCTACACCAACGACAATCAGTAAGCCTGTTCCGCCAATCTGAATGGTTTGTGGAAGCCCCATTTGTGTTGTGAAGAATACAGGAATTACCGAAATAACAGCAAGGAATAAAGCCCCAACAAAAGTTAAGCGGTATAAAATTCTACGGATATATGTTTCCGTTGTCTTCCCAGGTCGAATCCCAGGAATGTATCCGCCTTGTTTTTTTAGGTTATCTGCCATTTGTTCGGGATTAACCTGTACAAACGTATAGAAATACGTAAAGCCAATAATTAATGCTGCATAAATCACCATACCAACTGGCTGAGTGTAATCAAAATTTTGAATGACCCAGCGGGCAACTGGATGGTCTTCACCGACAAAACCAGCCACTGTTGGCGGGAAAATAAACAGCGATAATGCAAAAATAACCGGGATAACTCCAGCAGAGTTAACTTTTAAAGGCAGATGCGTTGATTGACCACCCGCAGGGCTGCGTCCAACCAAACGTTTTGCATATTGAATCGGTACTTTACGAAGGGCTTGCTGTACGAATATCACACCAACGATTATCGCTAAAACTGCAATCGCTAGTAGCAATACAGTTACAATACCCATAAAGAGCTGATCGGCATCTTCTATCTGCGTAGCATAAATCTGGTTAATTCCACTCGGAATACCAGCTGCAATCCCTGCGAAGATGAGAATGGAGATACCATTACCTACTCCTTTAGCAGTAATTTGTTCTCCAAGCCACATTAAAAATGCGGTGCCAGCGGTCATTACCAGAGCTATAAAAATGTATTTCGGAATACTTGGGTCAGGAATAAGTCCACTAAAAATGTTATTAAATCCAATAGACATTCCCAAACCTTGAATAAAAGCAAGAATTACGGTGAAATACCGAGTAAATTGAGCTAATTTGCGACGACCTGCTTCACCTTGCTTTGCCCATTCCGTAAATTTTGGAACGACGTCCATTCGCAAAAGCTGTACAACAATTGAAGCCGTGATATAAGGCATTACCCCCATAGCAAAAATGGAAAATTGCGAGAGGGCTCCGCCTCCAAATGTGTTTAAAAAGCCAAACGCATTTGCTTGGTCTGCAAAGTTTAACACATCGTTATTAGAACCGGGAACTGGAATGAAGCTGCCGATTCGAAAAACAAATAACATGGCTAGAGTGAAAAAGATCTTGCTTCTTAAATCACTCACGCGAAAAATATTTGAAATCGCGCGGAACATTAGATCACCTCGGTTTTTCCGCCGGCCGCTTCAATCGCTTTTACTGCAGAAGCAGAGAACTTATCCGCCTTAACGTTAAGCTCTTTTTCCAAACTTCCATTACCCAGAACTTTCACACCGTCTTTTGTTTTGTTGATGACGCCTTCTTTAACAAGAAGCTCCGGAGTAACTTCCGTACCTGCTTCAAAACGGTTCAATGTTTCCACATTCACGATCGCGAACTCTTTGCGGGTCGGATTTGTGAAACCACGTTTAGGCAGACGCTTGTATATAGGATTTTGGCCACCTTCAAAACCAGGACGCACACCACCGCCGGAGCGGGCTTTTTGACCTTTTGTGCCGCGACCAGCCGTTTTACCATTACCTGAAGCAGCACCGCGTCCTACACGGTTACGGGTTTTCGTAGATCCCTCTGCAGGTTTCAACTCATGAAGTTTCATGCTGACACCTCCCTATCACTTTGTTGTATCATTTATGCATCCAATTCTTTTACAGTCAACAAATGAGACACTTTATTAATCATTCCGCGTATTGCGGGATTATCTTCTTTCACCACTGTATGGTTGACTTTACGAAGACCAAGCGTTCTTACCGTAACGCGCTGGTCCTCCGGACGACCAATGAGACTGCGGCTGAGGGTGATTTCAACTTGTTTTGCCATATCGTATCCCTCCTTATCCTAACAATTCTTCAACGCTTTTACCACGTAGTCTGGCAACTTGTTCAGCTGTTTTAAGCTCAGTTAGACCTTGAATGGTAGCGCGAACCATGTTGATCGGGTTGTTGGAACCAAGAGATTTGGAGAGAATATCAGTGATACCGGAAAGTTCCAGAACAGCACGCACCGGGCCTCCTGCAATAACACCAGTACCTTCAGCAGCAGGTTTTAACAGTACATTCCCTGCTCCATAATGACCAACAATCTCATGAGGAATCGTTGTTCCTACTCTTGGAACTTCAACCATATTTTTCTTACCGTTTTCTACAGCTTTGCGAATTGCTTCTGGTACCTCTAATGCTTTACCCATGCCAAAACCAACATGGCCATTGCGGTCACCAACTACAACAAGAGCCGCAAAGCGGAAACGACGTCCACCTTTTACAACTTTAGCCACACGGTTAATGGCTACCACTCTTTCTTCGACATCAAGCTTGCTAGCATCAATTTGCATTCTTTTCCCTCCTTACACCTTAAAATTTTAATCCGTTTTCGCGTGCAGCGTCTGCAAGAGCTTCTACTCTGCCATGATAAACAAAGCCTCCGCGGTCAAACACTACAGACTCATATCCTTTTTCAGATGCACGCTTTGCAATTAATTCTCCGACTTTACTTGCTGCATCTTTATTTCCACCATTCTTCACGTCCAAATCATTTTCCAATGTTGAAGCGGCCACAATTGTTTCCCCTTTTACATCGTCAATCAATTGTGCATAAATATGCTTAGAAGAACGGAATACGTTTAAACGCGGACGCTCAGAAGTTCCTTTTACATTCACACGAATACTTGCATGGCGTTTCTTACGTTTTACGTACTTCGTTGAATTAGTGGTCATGAATCGCTCCTCCTTTCGTAAAACCGTTACCTAGACATTACTTACCAGTCTTACCTTCCTTACGACGTACATATTCATTTTCATAACGAATTCCTTTTCCTTTATAAGGTTCAGGAGTACGTACTGCACGGATATTTGATGCCGCTGCACCTACAAGTTCTTTATCAATACCTTTTACAACGACTTTTGTGTTGGAAGGAACATCGATTTCTACACCGTTTTCCGGTTCAAATTCTACCGGATGAGAGTATCCAACATTCAATACAAGTTTATTTCCAGACTTGGAAGCACGGTAACCGACACCAACAAGCTCAAGTCCTTTTTCATAACCTTTTGTAACACCTTCTACCATATTGTTAACAACACTGCGAGTAGTTCCGTGCAGGGAACGATGCTCTTTATGGTTAGAAGGTCTTTCGAATGTAATTTCGCTATCTTCAATATTAACACTAATATCCGGATGAAGATCTCTCTTAAGCTCTCCTTTCGGCCCTTTAACTGTAACGGTGTTACCGTCCATCGTTACATCCACGCCGTCCGGAATTGCAATAGGTTTTACACCAATACGAGACATTACTTTGCACCTCCGTTCTTACACTATTTATTACCAGACATAAGCAAGTACTTCGCCGCCAACTTGCTGCTTTCTTGCTTCCTTATCGCTCATTACGCCTTTAGAAGTGGAAATAACTGCGATTCCCAATCCTCCAAGGACGCGAGGAATTTCATCAGCTTTAGCATACACACGCAAACCTGGCTTACTAATGCGTTTCAGTCCAGTTATAACACGTTCATTTTCTGCTCCATATTTCAAGAAAATACGAAGGATACCCTGTTTGTTATCCTCGATATTTTCCACATCACGGACGAAACCTTCGTTTTTAAGAATTTCTGCAACTTCCTTTTTAAGGTTTGATGCCGGAAGTTCTAATTTTTCGTGACGCACAGTGTTCGCATTACGAATACGAGTCAACATATCTGCGATTGGATCTGTCATGACCATATCGATTTACCTCCTTCCCTATATCGGGCTTACCAGCTGGCTTTTTTCACGCCTGGAATTTGTCCTTTATATGCAAGTTCACGGAAACAAATTCGGCAAAGTTTAAATTTACGGATGACGGAATGAGGACGTCCGCAACGCTCACAACGAGTGTACTCACGCACTTTGAACTTTTGGGGACGCTGCTGTTTGGCGATCATAGATTTTTTTGCCAAGGTCCGTATTCCCTCCTTCATTGTTTTTTAAATTATTTTTGAAATGGCATTCCCATTTGAGTCAATAATTCACGAGCTTCTTCATCGTTTTCAGCAGTAGTGACAATGACGATGTCCATACCGCGAACTTTATCTACTTTGTCATATTCGATTTCTGGAAAAATTAATTGTTCTTTTACCCCGAGTGTATAATTGCCGCGACCATCAAATGCTTTGTTAGAAACACCACGGAAGTCACGTACACGTGGGAGTGAAACATTAATTAATTTTTCAAGAAAATCATACATACGTTCTCCGCGAAGTGTAACTTTCGCTCCAATAGGCATACCTTCACGAAGTTTAAAACCCGCGATAGATTTTTTCGCTTTTGTAATCAACGGTTTCTGACCAGTGATTTCAGTAAGCTCTTCTACAGCTTTATCAAGGGCTTTAGGGTTTTGAACAGCATCACCCACCCCCATGTTAATAACGATTTTTTCGATCTTTGGAACTCCCATCACCGAGGAGTAGCTAAATTTATTGTGCAAATGAGGCACAATATCATTTTTAAATTTCTCTTTCAGAGCGTTCATTAGGTTGACCTCCTTTCATCATCTGAATGACTTACTTATCAAGAGGCTCGCCGGATTTTTTGGCGATGCGCACTTTTTTTCCGTCTTCTTCTTTAAAGCCTACTCGGGTAGGCTCACCAGATTTGGGATCTAGAGGCATCACATTCGATACGTGAATAGGAGCCTCTTGATTAAGGATTCCGCCCTGCGGATTTTCCTGAGATGGTTTAGCGTGTTTTTTTACAATATTAACGCCTTCAACTAATACACGCTGTTGACTTGGGTAAGCTTGAAGAATGACACCTTCTTGGCCTTTATCTTTCCCAGTAATAACCTTTACTTTGTCGCCCTTTTTCACGTGGAGTTTAGGTTGAGACATAATCGCACCTCCTTAGTCAGGCATGACCGTTTTATATTCGTTTCTATTAAAGCACTTCCGGAGCTAGTGAAACGATTTTCATATATTGCTCTTCACGCAGCTCTCTAGCTACAGGTCCGAAAATACGAGTACCTCTTGGACTCTTGTCATCACGGACAATAACTGCTGCATTTTCATCAAAGCGAATGTATGAACCATCTGAACGACGAGCACCGCTTTTAGAACGTACAACTACCGCTCTGACTATTTCACCTTTCTTGACAACGCCACCAGGTGTTGCTTGCTTCACAGAACAGACGATCATATCGCCAATATTTGCAGATTTACGCCCAGAACCGCCAAGCACTTTAATGCATTGCACTTCACGAGCACCAGAGTTATCCGAAACTTTTAATCGACTTTCTTGTTGAATCATAGTCTGCCGAACCTCCCTTCATCAGAGAAAGATGTTTTAGATGATCACTGCTTCTTCCACGATTTCCACTAGACGAAAACGTTTGTCTTTAGAAAGTGGTCTAGTCTCCATGATTTTCACAATGTCACCTTTTTTTGCTTCATTGTTTTCATCGTGCGCTTTGAATTTCTTTGAATATTTAACGCGCTTTCCGTAGAGAGAATCCATTTTATAGGTTTCTACAAGGACCGAAATGGTTTTATCCATTTTATCGGAAACAACACGTCCATTGTATACTTTACGCTGGTTACGTTCAGCCATTGTCTGCCAAACCTCCTCTCATTTTAACCTTTATTGATGCCTAGCTCCCGTTCACGTAAAACGGTTTTGGCACGTGCAATATCCTTACGGACGCTGCGAATGCGGGCAGGGTTATCTAGTTGGCCAGTTGCGAGTTGGAAGCGCAAATTAAAAAGTTCCTCTTTTAGAGACTTTGTTTGTTCTTCTACTTCCGCTGTAGTCAAATCTCTCAATTCATTAGCTTTCATTTGCCTCACCACCCACTTCTTCGCGTTTTACAAACTTAGTTTTAATTGGAAGTTTGTGAGACGCAAGTCTAAGTGCTTCACGAGCGACCTCTTCAGAAACACCTGCAATTTCAAACATGATCTTACCTGGTTTTACAACAGCTACCCAGCCTTCAGGAGCACCTTTACCGGAACCCATACGGACTTCCAAAGGTTTAGCAGTGTAAGGTTTATCAGGGAAAATCTTAATCCAAACTTTACCGCCACGTTTCATGTAACGAGTCATCGCAATACGAGCTGACTCAATTTGACGATTTGTGATCCAAGAAGCTTCTAGAGCTTGAAGACCATATTCACCAAAAGAAACTTCGGTACCGCCTTTTGCACGGCCTCTCATTCTGCCGCGGTGTTCACGACGATATTTGACACGTTTTGGCATTAACATAATTATTTTCCTCCTTCCTCGTTGTTAGCACCTTTCGATGGAAGGACTTCTCCACGATAAATCCAAATCTTCACACCAAGTTTACCGTACGTTGTATCTGCTTCTGCAGTTCCGTAATCAATGTCTGCACGCAAGGTGTGGAGTGGAACAGTTCCTTCACTGTAGCTTTCGTTACGAGCGATATCTGCACCGCCAAGACGCCCGGATACTTCAGTTCTAATTCCAAGAGCCCCAGCACGCATTGTGCGCTGTATAGATTGCTTCATCGCACGACGGAAAGAAATACGATTTTCTAGCTGGCGAGCGATATTTTCTGCAACCAATCTTGCATCTAAATCAGCTTGTTTTACTTCTGCAATATTAATATGAACTCTCTTGCCAGTAAGGTCATTAAGAGCTTTACGCAATGCCTCCACTTCTGAACCGCCTTTACCAATAACCATACCTGGCTTAGCAGTATGAATAGTAATATTGACACGCTTTGCAGCACGTTCAATCTCGATTGTGGAGACAGATGCATCTTTGAGTCTGTTTTCAATATACTCACGGATTTTCACATCTTCGTGAAGCAAGTCTGCATAGTTTTTTTCTGCATACCACTTGGAATCCCAGTCACGAATGACACCAATTCTAAGTCCTACTGGATTTACTTTTTGACCCACGCATTATCCCTCCTTCTTTTCTGTTACCACAACAGTAATGTGGCTTGTGCGCTTGTTAATACGTGTTGCACGTCCCATTGCACGCGGACGGAAACGTTTTAAGGTAATCCCTTCATCAACAAATGCTTCGCTGACATAGAGATCCTCTGGTTCCATCTCATAATTATGCTCCGCGTTTGCAATAGCAGAGTTTAGTACTTTTTCGATAATCGGAGAAGCTGCTTTCGGAGTGTTTTTCAATATGCCGATTGCTTCACCGACCTCCTTGCCCCGGATAAGATCAATGACTAACCGTGCTTTACGAGGGGCAATGCGAATTTGTTTAGCAACTGCTTTAGCTTGCATTTAGAGAACCTCCCCTCTGTTTACCGTTTGGTTTTCTTGTCGTCATTTTTGTGGCCTTTAAATGTTCTAGATGGTGCGAACTCACCTAGCTTATGACCTACCATGTCTTCAGAAACGTATACTGGAACATGTTTGCGTCCATCATACACAGCAATAGTGTGACCTACAAAATCAGGGAAGATTGTAGAACGGCGCGACCATGTTTTGATAACTTGTTTATCATTGTTTTCGTTTAGGTTTTCCACTTTTTTCATCAAGTGATCATCGACAAAAGGTCCTTTTTTTAAGCTGCGACCCATGAGGAAACCTCCTTTCGTGATTGTTCTGCGATTCGTAAGAACCGCAGCTCAATCCCGTTATTTTTTACGACGACGGCGTACGATATATTTGTCCGTGTCTTTATTCTTTTTACGGGTTTTGTAACCAACTGTAGGCATACCCCAAGGTGAAACTGGTGATTTCCGTCCGATTGGAGCACGTCCTTCCCCGCCACCATGGGGGTGATCGCTTGGGTTCATCGCAGAACCACGAACAACAGGGCGCTTGCCTAACCAGCGTGAACGTCCAGCTTTCCCGACATTCACAAGCTCATGTTCGATATTACCTACCTGGCCAACAGTAGCGCGGCAAGTAGAGAGAATCAAGCGAGTTTCTCCAGAACGAAGACGTACAAGTACATACTTTCCTTCTTTACCTAGTACTTGTGCTTCAGCACCTGCAGAGCGTACCAATTGAGCTCCGCGGCCTGGTTTCAATTCGATGTTGTGAATAACTGTACCAACTGGAATGTTAGTAAGTGGAAGAGCATTACCAACTTTAATATCAGCATCTGGACCAGATTCGATCTCTTGACCTACTTTTAGTCCTTTTGGAGCCAAAATGTAACGCTTTTCCCCATCAGTATAGTGAATAAGTGCGATATTAGCAGAACGGTTAGGGTCATATTCAATAGTTGCGACCCGGCCCGGCACTCCATCTTTATCACGCTTAAAATCAATCACACGGTAATGACGCTTATGACCACCGCCTTGATGACGAACCGTAATCCTCCCTTGATTGTTGCGTCCAGCTTTTTTATGAAGCGGCTCAAGCAATGATTTTTCAGGCTGGTCTGTTGTAACTTCTGCTTGTAAGTTAACTGACATATGGCGGCGACCATTTGTAGTCGGTTTATACTTCTTGATAGGCATAATTGTTTCCCTCCTTCACTCGTTGATTGTTTATACGCCTTCGAAGAATTCGAGTTCTTGACTATCTTCTGTCAATGTCACTACGGCTTTTTTACGCTTTGGCTTATAGCCAGTGTAGCGTCCGAAGCGGCGGAATTTCCCTTTGTAGTTGAGTGTATTAACTTTATCCACTTTCACTTCAAAGATTTCTTCAACGGCCTTTTTGATTTGTGTTTTATTTGCTTTCACGTCAACTTCAAACGTATATTTTTTCTCATCCATAAGATCAGCAGAACGTTCAGTGATGACGGGGCGCTTAATTACGTCGCGTGCTTCCATTATGCGAGCACCTCCTCTACCTTCTCCACTGCCTCTTGCGTGATCACAAGTTTATCGTGTTTTAGTAATTCTAATACATTCACGCCATCAACAGTTGCGAAGGTCACTCCAGGAATATTACGTGCTGACAATGCTACTTGCTCATTATAGTCTGCCGTTACTACCAATGCTTTTTCGTCCACAGACAGACCAGATAATATGTTAACCATTTCTTTTGTCTTCGGCGCTTCAAGCTGCAGGCTATCTACTACAACGATAGCTTCTTCTTTTACTTTCGTGGAAAGTGCAGATTTGATAGCCAAGCGGCGGACTTTCTTTGGTAGTTTATAGCTGTATTGACGGGGAGTTGGGCCGAATACGACTCCTCCTCCAACCCATTGAGGGGAACGGATGGACCCTTGACGAGCTCGTCCAGTACCTTTCTGGCGCCACGGTTTACGTCCGCCTCCTCTACGTTCAGAGCGGTTCTTCACTTTATGAGTTCCCTGACGAAGGGATGCCTGATGCATCACGACAGCATCATGAAGAACTGTTTCATTTGGTTCAATACCAAAAATAGTATCAGCCAAATCAATGTCGCCGACCTTTGAGCCGGTCTGGTTTAACAATGCTACTTTAGGCATGATGGAGCCTCCTTTCTTTCAATCATTATTTAGCTGTTTTTACAGCACTCTTTACCGTTACATAACTTTTCTTTGCTCCGGGTACATTACCTTTAATGAGCAGCAAATTACGTTCTGGATCAACTTTTACAACCTCCAGATTTTGTACAGTTACTGTTTTACCACCCATACGTCCAGGGAGCTTTTTACCTTTTAACACGTGGTTAGGATCAATTGGACCCATTGCACCAGGTCGACGGTGATAGCGAGAACCGTGGGTCATTGGTCCGCGGGATTGGTTGTGACGTTTAATCGCACCTTGAAAACCTTTCCCTTTGGATGTTCCAGTGATATCCACTATTTCTCCATCAGTAAATGTATCTACCTTGACTTCCTGACCAACTTCGTAATCTCCGCTGTTCACTTCGCGGATTTCACGTACGTAGCGCTTGGGAGCTGAACTTGCTTTGTCAGCATGGCCTTGTTCAGGCTTGTTAGCGCGATTTTCTTTTTTGTCAATGAAACCAAGTTGAATCGCTTCATAACCATCAGCTTCTGATGTTTTTGTTTGAAGCACAACATTCGGCTCAGCTTCAATGACTGTGACCGGAAGAAGTTCACCATTCTCGTTGAACAACTGGGTCATGCCAATTTTTCTGCCCAAGATTCCTTTGGTCATCAGTCACACCTCCTAAAATTATTTATCATTTATTTCAATATCTTAAAGTTTAATTTCAATATCTACCCCAGATGGCAGATCTAAACGCATTAGAGCATCGACCGTCTGCGGTGTTGGACTTACGATGTCAATCAAACGTTTATGTGTGCGCATTTCAAACTGTTCACGAGCATCTTTATACTTGTGAGTTGCACGAAGCACTGTGTATACAGACTTTTCCGTCGGAAGCGGAATTGGTCCTGAAACACCTGCACCAGAGCGTTTTGCTGTTTCAACGATCTTTTCGGCAGATTGATCTAGTACACGATGATCATAAGCCTTTAAACGAATGCGGATCTTTTCTTTTGCCATTATGAGCCCTCCTTTTCGCCCGATTTTTTAACAGACATACTCCGTGAAAATTTTCCATCCTCCCGGCCATGGCAAAGGGTCCGGGTGTGTCGGTAACCTTTCACATCATCGCCCTAACCACAACTGTATCTAAAATGTTATTTCCATATCAATTAAGACACAGTCCGTGGTCACACTTTATCTATTATAATGATTCATGCTGCTAAATGCAAGAAGTTTTTAAAATTCCTTTAAATAAGTTACTAAAACGAATTTTAACTATAATAAAAAACCCCATCTCGAGGACGGGGTTTCTGCTGTAGAAATTATTTTTCAATTGTAGAAACAACGCCGGCACCTACAGTACGTCCACCTTCACGGATGGAGAACTTTGTACCTTCTTCGATAGCGATTGGTGAAATCAATTCAACAGTCATTTCTACGTTATCGCCAGGCATAACCATTTCAACGCCCTCTGGAAGGTTGATTACGCCAGTTACGTCCGTCGTACGGAAGTAGAACTGCGGGCGATAGTTTGTGAAAAATGGAGTATGACGTCCACCTTCTTCTTTAGAAAGAACATAAACTTCAGCTTTAAAGTTAGTATGTGGAGTGATGCTTCCTGGTTTAGCAAGTACTTGTCCGCGTTTGATGTCTTCACGGTCAATACCACGAAGAAGCGCACCAATATTGTCCCCAGCTTCTGCGTAATCTAGAAGCTTACGGAACATTTCAACACCTGTAACAGTTGTTTTTCTAGCATCTTCATCGATACCAATGATTTCAACTTCATCACCAACGTTAAGCATACCGCGTTCTACACGTCCTGTAGCAACAGTCCCGCGTCCAGTGATGGAGAATACGTCCTCAACAGGCATCATGAATGGCTTATCTTTGTCACGATCTGGTGTTGGGATGTAATCGTCTACTGCTTGCATGAGATCAACGATAGCTTGCTCATGATCAGCGTCACCTTCGATGGCTTTCAATGCAGATCCTTTTACGATCGGTACATCGTCGCCAGGGAAGTCATATTCAGAAAGAAGGTCACGAACTTCCATTTCTACAAGCTCAAGAAGCTCTTCATCGTCAACCATGTCTGTTTTATTTAAGAAAACAACGATAGAAGGTACACCTACTTGACGGGAAAGCAAAATGTGCTCACGAGTCTGAGGCATTGGGCCGTCAGCAGCGGAAACAACAAGAATTGCTCCGTCCATTTGTGCTGCACCTGTGATCATGTTTTTAACATAGTCAGCGTGTCCTGGGCAGTCTACGTGTGCATAGTGACGAGTATCTGTTTCATATTCTACGTGTGCAGTAGAAATTGTGATACCACGTTCACGCTCTTCCGGTGCTCCGTCAATGGAGTCATAAGCCATTGCTTCACCTGTACCGGATTTTTTATGAAGAACTGTGGTGATAGCAGCAGTCAATGTAGTTTTACCATGGTCAACGTGGCCGATAGTACCTATGTTGGCATGCGTTTTGGAACGATCAAACTTTTCTTTAGCCATTATTAATTTCCTCCCTTAATACAGGTAAATTATATGGAAGCCAGAAAGGTGTACCTAGTAGTAGGGTCACCTTCCTTAGCTTACAATAAAACATTTTTACAAACAATCATTTTTAGAGAATTATTCTCCACTGTTTTTCTTAACAATTTCCTCTGATATGTTCTTTGGTACTTCTTCGTAATGGTCAAAGAACATAGTGTAGTTACCGCGTCCTTGTGTATTGGAACGAAGGTTTGTCGCGTACCCAAACATTTCAGCAAGTGGAACAAATGCTTTAATAGCTTGAGAATTACCGCGAGCTTCCATACCGTCCACACGGCCGCGTCGTGAAGTAATGTCACCCATTACGTCACCCATGTATTCTTCAGGAACAACTACTTCAACTTTCATAAGCGGTTCTAAGATAACAGGCTGACACAGATTCTTAGCTTTTTTGAGCGCCATGGACGCTGCAACTTTAAACGCCATTTCGTTGGAGTCGACATCGTGATAAGAGCCGTCAAATAGTGTAGCTTTTACATCAATCATCGGATATCCAGCTAACAAACCATTTTGAAGTGCTTCTTCAATACCTTGCTGTACAGAAGGTACATACTCACGCGGTACGACACCGCCGACAATTTTGTTTACAAATTCAAAGCCTGCTCCTTCTTCGTTTGGTTCAAATTCTACCCAAACGTGTCCGTACTGACCGCGTCCACCAGATTGACGAACGAATTTACCTTCGCATTTACCAGCAGCACGAATTGTTTCACGATATGAAACTTGCGGCGCACCGACAGTCGCTTCCACTTTGAATTCACGCTTAAGACGGTCAACAATAATATCTAAGTGAAGTTCGCCCATACCCTTAATAAGAGTCTGACCCGTTTCTTCATCTGTTTCTGTTTGGAATGTTGGGTCTTCCTCAGCCAGTTTAGCTAATGCAATACCCATTTTGTCATGGTCTGCTTTAGATTTTGGCTCAACAGATAAAGAAATAACCGGTTCAGGGAACTCCATAGATTCAAGAATAACTCTATTTTTATCATCACATAGAGTATCACCAGTACCAGTGTCTTTCAAACCAACACCAGCGGCAATATCCCCAGAATAAACCGTAGAGATTTCTTCACGTGAGTTGGCATGCATCTGGAGAATACGACCAACCCGTTCGCGTTTTTCCTTGGTAGAATTACGAACGTATGAACCGGAATCAAGTTTACCGGAATACACACGGAAGAATGTAAGTTTACCCACATACGGGTCTGTTGCAACTTTAAAAGCTAGTGCAGAGAAAGGCCCGTTGTCATCTGCTTTTCTTTCAACTTCTTCATCACTATCTGGAAGAATCCCTTTAATTGGAGGAACATCCAGTGGTGATGGAAGATAATCAAGAACAGCGTCGATCATAAGTTGAACACCTTTGTTCTTAAACGCAGAGCCGCATAGAACAGGATAGAATTCAACATCCAACGTACCTTTACGAATTGCAGCTTTCAATTCATCAGTGGTGATTTCTTCACCCTCAAGGTATTTCATCATTAAGTCTTCGTCGAGTTCAGATACAGCTTCTACTAGCTTCTCACGATATTCTTCTGCTTGAGCTTTGTATTCATCTGGAATATCGCGCGCTTCCGTACGGGTACCGAGATCATCCATATAGTAATAAGCTTCCATTGTTACTAAGTCGATAATCCCCTCAAAATTGTCCTCTGCACCAATTGGAAGCTGTACTGCAGCAGCGTTTGCTCCAAGACGATCACTTAACGTACCTAAGGAGTAGATGAAATCCGCACCTACTTTGTCCATCTTATTAACAAAAACAATACGCGGGACATGATAAGTTGTAGCCTGACGCCATACTGTTTCTGTTTGAGGCTCAACCCCTGACTGAGCATCGAGTACTGCTACCGCTCCATCTAATACACGAAGAGAACGCTCCACTTCTACAGTGAAGTCGACGTGTCCAGGAGTATCAATAATATTAATACGGTGATCTTTCCATTGTGCTGTCGTTGCAGCAGAAGTGATCGTGATACCGCGCTCCTGTTCTTGAGCCATCCAGTCCATTTGGGAAGCACCCTCGTGTGTTTCCCCAATTTTATGGATACGGCCTGTGTAATAAAGGATACGCTCTGTAGCAGTAGTCTTACCGGCATCAATATGAGCCATGATACCGATATTACGAGTCTTTTCTAAGGAGAATTCTCGTGCCATGGACTTCCTTTCTCCTTTCTTCAATCCTAAAGTTAGTTGTATTATTTATTGAATTGATTTTACCAGCGATAATGAGCAAATGCTTTGTTAGCTTCTGCCATACGATGCGTATCCTCACGCTTCTTCACAGCAGCTCCAGTGTTGTTGGCTGCATCAAGGATTTCATTCGCAAGACGTTCTTCCATTGTTTTCTCACCACGAAGGCGAGCATAGCTCACTACCCAGCGCAATCCTAAAGTAGTACGACGGTCTGGTTTTACTTCGATTGGCACCTGATAGTTCGCACCACCAACACGGCGTGCTTTAACTTCAAGCACTGGCATAACATTTTTCATAGCCTGATCAAAGATTTCCATTGGCTCTTGGCCAGATCTTTCACGTACAAGGTCAAACGCATTATATAGGATGTTCTGCGCTTTCCCCTTTTTACCATTCAGCATAATTCGGTTGATCAAACGAGTAACCAATTTAGAATTATAAATAGGATCAGGCAGTACATCCCTGCGTGGTACAGGTCCTTTACGAGGCATGGGTCACTCCTCCTTTCCGCTTAATTTACTAATGTAATATATTTCAAAAGATTATTTCTTTCCACGCTTTGTACCGTATTTAGAACGGCTTTGTTTACGATCTTGAACACCAGCAGTATCAAGCGCTCCGCGCACGATATGATAACGTACACCAGGAAGGTCTTTTACACGGCCTCCGCGAATCAGCACCACACTGTGCTCTTGCAAATTATGACCAATACCAGGGATATAAGCAGTCACTTCGATCTGGTTAGTCAAACGAACACGTGCATATTTACGCAAAGCCGAGTTTGGTTTTTTTGGTGTCATAGTTCCAACACGAGTACACACTCCACGTTTTTGCGGAGAATCTTGATCCGTAGGGATTTTTCTATAACTGTTATACCCTTTATTCAAAGCTGGAGAGTCAGAACCTTTCACTTTTGCCTGACGGCCTTTACGTACCAATTGGTTGATAGTCGGCATGCTGTTTCCTCCTTTCTTCAAGCTATTTTTTATGACCACCGTTCCAGGTGGTTCACTTCAAAGCAAAAGTAAAGTTTTTGCCGATAGGGTGCTCCCTACCAGCAAAAACATCATTGCTTTTTTAACGCAACCGCAGCTGCTCCAACATCAATTCCACAAGCTTTTCCAAGCTTTCGCATAGAATCTACTGTGTGAATCGGTACTCCTTTTGCTTCCGCTGCGAGAAGGACTTTATTAATAACCCTGTTCTCTGCATCATCAGCGACTATTATTGATTGGACGGAGTTCGACTCCAGAGCTTTTAACGTTTGCTTCGTTCCTATTAAAACCTCAGCCGCCTGTGATACTTTTTCATAAGACATTCTATATCCTCCAAAGCACAGGGAGTTAGGCACACTTTGATAGCATATCACCGTAAACTACAGATGTCAACACTATTTTATTCCTGTGGAACAGCTTCTTCTCCCGTCTCTGATGTTTCTTGTGATGCCTCTTCAGGTAGATCCACTTCCAACGAACGATAACGCTGCATACCCGTTCCGGCTGGAACAAGTTTACCTATTATCACATTTTCTTTCAACCCGACAAGCTCATCGCGCTTCCCTTTAATTGCTGCGTCAGTCAATACACGAGTAGTTTCCTGGAAGGAAGCTGCCGAGAGGAAAGAATCTGTTTCAAGTGAAGCTTTTGTAATACCAAGGATAACCGGTTGTCCAACAGCAGGGTGTCCTCCATTTTCAAGTACTTTTTCATTAGCAGTATCAAAATGGTGGACTTCTACAAGACTTCCCGGAAGTACTTCTGTGTCTCCGGAATCTGCTACACGTATTTTACGCAGCATTTGGCGTACCATAACTTCCACGTGTTTGTCGCCGATTTCAACCCCTTGCATACTGTATACCTTTTGTACCTCTTTTAGTAGATACTCTTGAACAGCTTGAAGACCAGTTACCTTGAGCAATTCTTTTGGATCAATAGAACCCTCTGTTAGAGCCTGACCAGCAACGATCTGCTCCCCTAATTCCACTTTCAGGCGAGCTCCAAATTGAGTAGTGTAGCTTCTTGACTCAAGATTTCCCTTTACGGTAATTTCTTTTTTATCATTCAGCTCTTTAATATCTATGACTTCACCTGATAATTCAGAGATGACAGCCTGACCTTTTGGATTACGTGCTTCAAACAGTTCTTGAATCCTAGGAAGACCTTGCGTGATATCGTCTCCTGCTACCCCGCCAGTGTGGAACGTACGCATGGTAAGCTGCGTTCCCGGTTCACCGATAGATTGGGCTGCAATAATGCCTACCGCTTCTCCAACTTCTACATCGGCACCTGTAGCAAGGTTTTTCCCGTAACATTTTTTACAAACGCCGTGCCGAGTATCACACGTGAAGACAGAACGAATTGTGACGTTTTCTACGCCGGCTTCTTCAATAAGTTTTGCCTTATCTTCATTAATTAGTTCACCTTTTTTAGCCAGTACTTCGTTCGTTTCCGGATGGCGGACTGTTTTAAACAGTACACGGCCGATTAGGCGGTCCTGAAGATGTTCGATAACCTCATTTCCTTCTCTAAGAGCTTGAACGTCAAGGCCTCTATCAGTACCACAATCATCTTCACGAACGATGACGTCTTGAGCAACATCCACAAGGCGGCGGGTAAGATAACCTGAGTCTGCCGTTTTAAGGGCTGTATCTGCAAGACCTTTTCTGGCACCGTGAGTAGAAATAAAGTATTCGAGTACTGTTAATCCCTCGCGGAAACTTGACTTGATTGGAAGTTCGATAATACGTCCTGATGGATTGGCCATCAGCCCGCGCATTCCAGCAAGCTGAGTGAAGTTTGATGCGTTACCACGAGCCCCGGAATCGCTCATCATAAAGATAGGGTTCGTTTTATCTAGTGTTCCCATCAACTTATCTTGAATAGTGTCTTTGGCTTCACTCCAAATAGAAATCACTTTATTGTAACGCTCTTCTTCTGTAATAAGACCGCGGCGGAATTGCTTCATTACACGTTCTACTTTTTCTTCTGCATCATCTAGGATAACTTGCTTATCACCTAGAACGACAATGTCTGAGATCCCAACCGTTATCCCGGCTTTCGTAGAATAGTAAAATCCTAGGTCTTTCATACGGTCAAGCATTTTAGAAGTTTCTATTATCTGGAAGTTCTTAAAGACTTCTGCAATTATATCTCCCAAAAACCCTTTTTTAAATGGAGGAACAGTTTCCCGGTTTTCAAATTCTTTTTTAATATCAGCTGTCATCGGTACGATATATTTTTCAGGTATATGCTCTTCCAAATTAGTAGCTGTTGGTTCGTTTACATATGGGAAAGATGTAGGGAGTATTTCATTGAATATAATTTTCCCTACGGTTGTAAGAAGCAATTTCTTGTTTTGTTCTTCCGTAAAGTTCGTTTTTGATAAAGATGATACAGGAATAGCAACTCTGCTGTGTAAATGCACATATCCATTTTGATAAGCAGTTAAAGCCTCATTAGTATCTTTAAATATTGATCCTTCCCCTACTGCACCAGCTCTTTCTAGCGTAAGATAGTAGTTACCAAGAACCATATCCTGAGATGGCGTTACAACTGGTTTTCCGTCCTTTGGATTCAAAATGTTTTGAGCAGCTAGCATTAATATACGAGCTTCGGCTTGAGCTTCTGCCGACAGAGGAACGTGAACAGCCATTTGGTCGCCGTCAAAGTCCGCATTGTATGCTGTACATACGAGCGGGTGAAGTTTAACAGCCCGGCCTTCTACCAGTGTCGGCTCAAAAGCCTGGATACCAAGACGATGCAATGTTGGTGCACGGTTAAGAAGTACTGGGTGTTCTTTAATCACTTCTTCAAGTACGTCCCACACTTCAGGGTGGACACGTTCGACTTTACGTTTTGCGCTCTTTATATTATGAGCCAAACCTCTGCTGACCAGTTCTTTCATTACAAAAGGCTTAAATAATTCAAGTGCCATTTCCTTAGGAAGACCGCATTGATACATTTTCAATGCTGGACCTACAACGATAACAGAACGACCTGAATAGTCTACACGTTTACCAAGAAGGTTTTGACGAAAACGACCTTGTTTTCCCTTTAACATATGAGAAAGAGATTTAAGTGGACGATTTCCAGGTCCAGTAACCGGACGGCCGCGGCGGCCATTATCAATCAACGCATCAACTGCTTCCTGAAGCATCCGTTTTTCATTTTGCACAATGATGTTTGGCGCCCCCAAGTCAAGCAGACGCTTCAACCTGTTGTTTCGGTTTATGACGCGGCGGTACAAGTCATTCAAATCAGAAGTGGCAAAACGTCCGCCGTCTAGCTGTACCATTGGGCGCAATTCAGGAGGGATTACCGGAAGAACATCTAAAATCATCCACGAAGGATGGTTCCCTGAATTACGGAAAGACTCTAAAACTTCCAAGCGTTTGATAGCACGAGTTCTTCTTTGACCTTGAGCTGTTTCTAACTCGTCTTTGAGAATCTTTACTTCTTTATCTAAATCAATATCTTGCAAAAGTTTACGGATAGCTTCTGCTCCCATTTGAGCAGAAAAGCCACGTCCATATTTATCATAATAGGAACGATACTCTTTTTCAGAAAGTAATTGTTTATATTCTAGTGGAGTCTCCCCTGTATCTGTTACTACATAGGAAGCAAAATAAATCACTTCTTCAAGTGACCTTGGTGACATATCCAGCACCAGTCCCATACGACTAGGGATTCCTTTGAAATACCAGATATGAGAAACAGGAGCAGCCAATTCAATATGGCCCATACGTTCACGTCTGACTTTTGCACGGGTCACTTCCACCCCGCAGCGATCACATACTACGCCTTTATAACGAACTCTTTTATACTTCCCGCAATGGCATTCCCAGTCTTTCGTTGGACCAAATATTCTCTCACAAAAAAGACCGTCTTTTTCCGGTTTTAATGTGCGGTAGTTAATGGTCTCGGGCTTCTTGACTTCTCCGCGGGACCACGAACGAATTTTATCCGGCGATGCCAAACCGATTTTCATGTATTCAAAATTATTCACATCAATCAAGGGGTCAACCTCCCTTTCGAACTTTGGGTAGCTAAAAGTACAAGCACGGGAAAGTTTTAGTATAAGAAAAGCAGGCCAGAGGAAACCCTCCCTTTTTCAAGGAAGAAGTTTCATCTGTGCTTTAAATTTGCTAACCTTCTTTATCAGTGTTTGTGCTTTGAACTTTCTTTAGGCGTTTTCACTGGACTCCATTTTTAAATTTAATTTATCGCTGGATTGTTCGTCTTCATCATCGAGTTCTTTCATTTCGATCTCTTCCTCGGTACTAGAAAGCATCTTAACGTCCATACCAAGACTTTGAAGTTCTTTAATCAGCACTTTAAAAGATTCAGGTACTCCTGGCTCCGGTACATTTTCACCTTTTACAATTGATTCGTACGTCTTCACGCGACCGACAACGTCATCTGATTTCACTGTTAAAATTTCTTGTAGAGTATAGGCTGCGCCGTAAGCTTCAAGGGCCCAAACCTCCATCTCACCGAAACGCTGACCGCCAAACTGGGCTTTACCGCCAAGAGGCTGCTGCGTAACAAGGGAGTATGGACCAGTGGAGCGCGCGTGAAGTTTATCATCAACCATATGAGCAAGTTTAATCATGTACATAACCCCGACAGAAACACGACTGTCAAAAGGTTCTCCGGTCCGTCCGTCGTAGAGAACAGTTTTACCATCACGAGCAATTCCTGCTTCTTCTAGAGTTTCCCATACGTCTTCTTCTCTAGCTCCGTCAAATACCGGCGTTGCCATATGAAGATTTAAAGAACGAGCGGCCATGCCCAAGTGCAATTCAAGAACCTGGCCTATATTCATACGGGATGGAACCCCAAGCGGGTTTAACATAATTTCAATAGGTGTTCCATCAGGAAGATAAGGCATGTCTTCTTCTGGTAAGATTCTTGAAATAACACCTTTGTTTCCGTGGCGCCCAGCCATTTTATCTCCCTCGTGAATTTTACGCTTCTGCACGAGATAAACACGAACTAACTGGTTCACCCCGGGAGGGAGTTCATCTCCATCTTCGCGGTTAAAGATTTTGACATCAAGCACAATACCGTCTGCACCGTGAGGAACTCTTAATGAAGTGTCTCGTACTTCCCTTGCTTTTTCACCAAATATTGCGTGAAGCAGGCGCTCTTCAGCTGTGAGTTCGGTCATCCCTTTCGGTGTTACTTTTCCGACTAGAATATCTCCATCTTTTACTTCTGCACCGACTCGGATAATACCGCGATCGTCTAAATTCTTTAATGCTTCTTCACTTACATTCGGTATATCACGTGTGATTTCTTCCGGCCCAAGTTTGGTGTCTCGAGCTTCTGATTCGTATTCTTCAATGTGTACGGAAGTATATACATCATCTTTAACTAAACGTTCACTTAATATAATCGCATCTTCATAGTTATAACCGTCCCAGGTCATAAACCCGACTAGCACGTTGCGGCCAAGGGCCATTTCACCCTTATCCATTGAAGGCCCATCACCGAGTACTTCTCCTTTTTCAATTCGGTCGCCTTCGCTGACAATTGGACGTTGGTTATAACTTGTTCCTTGGTTAGAACGAATATATTTAGACATCTTGTATTTATCAATGTCTGTTTCTACATCTTTTCCGTCCACTTCTTCTATGCGCCGCAGCCAAATCTCACGAGCTGTAACACGCTCTACAACACCTCTTGTTTTGGCCACAATAGCTGCCCCGGAGTCTCTAGCAGATACATATTCCATACCCGTACCTACCAACGGCGCTTCCGGTTCAAGCAGCGGTACAGCTTGACGCTGCATGTTAGCCCCCATTAAAGCACGGTTAGAGTCATCGTTTTCCAAGAAAGGAATACATGCAGTAGCTGCAGAAACTACCTGCTTAGGAGAAACGTCCATGTAGTCAATTTTTTCCTTAGGAACAATTGTGTTTTCTCCTCGGAAGCGGGCAATAATATTATCATCAGCAAATGAACCATCTTCGTTCAGCTTAGCGTTTGCTTGAGCTACAACATAATTATCTTCTTCATCTGCAGTCAAATAGTCACATTCTTCGGTAACTTGACCTTTTTCATGGTCCACCCGGCGATATGCCGTTTCAATGAAACCGAACTCATTAACTTTTGCATAACTTGAGAGTGAGTTAATAAGACCAATGTTAGGTCCTTCCGGTGTTTCAATCGGGCACATGCGCCCATAGTGAGAATAGTGGACGTCACGAACTTCAAACCCTGCTCTCTCTCTTGTCAAACCTCCGGGCCCAAGTGCTGATAACCGTCGTTTATGGGTAAGCTCAGCAAGCGGATTCGTTTGATCCATAAATTGAGAAAGCTGAGAGCTTCCGAAAAACTCTTTAATAGAAGCGATCACTGGGCGAATATTGATAAGAGCCTGCGGAGTAATCGCACTTGGGTCTTGAATCGACATGCGTTCGCGAACGACTCTTTCCATACGAGATAAGCCAATTCGGAATTGATTTTGTAATAACTCACCGACCGAGCGAAGGCGGCGGTTTCCTAAGTGGTCTATATCATCTGTTAAACCAACACCATGAAGAAGGTTGAAGAAATAGTTAATAGAAGAAATGATATCTTCTGGCATGATATTTTTGATATTGCGTTCAATATTGCCATTACTAATAACGTTAATAACTTTTTCTTCTTCCTGTCCTTCTGGCGGATATATTTTTATAGATTGAACGTCAAGGTCAGCTTCTTCTACAACGCCTCCTGAAACCGTATAGCGTTTAAATCCAAGGTTGTTCTCTAAATAAGGAAGAAGACGATCGAGCGTTCTCCGATCTAAAACAGCGCCTTCCTCAGCAAGAACTTCCCCTGTTTCAGGGTCAGCCAGGGTTTCAGCTAAACGTTGGTTAAAAAGACGATTTTTGATATGAAGCTTTTTATTTACCTTATAACGACCAACATTTGCTAAGTCATACCGTTTAGGATCGAAAAATCTTGTTTCTAATAAACTTTTTGCACTTTCGACAGTTGGAGGCTCTCCAGGACGAAGGCGTTCATAAATTTCCAATAATGCTTTTTCCGTTCCTTCGGTATTATCTTTTTCCAATGTGTTACGTAAGTACTCATCTTCACCAAGCAAATCAATGATCTCTTGATCAGACCCGAATCCAAGCGCACGCAAGAGTACCGTAACAGGCAGTTTTCTGGTACGGTCTATTCTGACATATACGATGTCTTTAGCATCGGTTTCTAATTCCAGCCATGCACCCCGGTTCGGTATCACCGTAGCTGTGTATCCTCTTTTGCCGTTCTTGTCCGTTTTTTCATTAAAATAAACGCTCGGTGAACGCACAAGCTGAGAAACAATAACCCGCTCTGCCCCATTAATAATAAATGTGCCGGTATCCGTCATGAGAGGGAAGTCTCCCATAAATACTTCCTGCTCTTTCACTTCACCGGTCTCTTTATTCATAAGACGAACTTTCACTCGCAAAGGCGCAGAATACGTAACGTCTCTTTCCTTGGATTCGTCAATAGAATACTTCGGCTCACCAAGGCTGTAATCAATAAACTCAAGAACCAAATTACCCGTGAAATCTTCGATGGGAGAGATGTCCTGAAACATTTCACGAATACCCTCATCAAGAAACCATTGATAGGAAGCTGTTTGAATTTCAATTAAGTTTGGAAGGTCCAATACTTCGTTAATTCTTGCATAGCTTCTTCTGTGGCGGTGGCGTCCAAACTGAATAAGTTGACCTGTCAACTGAGTCACCCCTTAAATATCGCATAGTGTCCACCTATCTTTTCGACAGGCAGTATACCCAAGGCGGCTGCCAAAAATATAGAAACATAACTGATCCCAAAAAACAGAATCCATTATGTTTTCTCCATCTTTTAGTGCCCGACCCTTCTTTTTCGTACAAAGAAAAAAATGGTTTCTTCTTAAAAAGAACCACTATTTTCCAACTGTCAGGCTGATTATATTATTTTTCCCAGTTCCTGCCTTTTTTATACATGATTTTGGTATGAAAAATATAGAGCGGACGTAAAAATGTATTATATCCAATCGGATACTTATACGCATTAAATAACAATAACACAAAACAGCAGTACGGTCAACTTTTCTTTGCACAAAAAATATGATATCCTTTATTCTTTTTAACAGTTTCTATCTTTTCAAAATGAGAGCCTAATTTTTCTTTTGCCGACGGTGCCCCTTGTTTTTTTTGAATCACTACCCAGAACTCCCCGCCTTTTTGCAAATGTGCATGAGCTTGCTCAAATAAGGAATGAATTACTTTCTTCCCTGCTCTTATTGGTGGATTTGTTACTATTGCGGCAAAATCTCGGGCCTGAATTCCAGAAAACAGATCACTTTCAACTATTTTAATGTTTTGAAGACCATAATAGGCTGCATTTTTTTTCGAAAGCGAAACAGCTCTTTCATTGACATCTGCTAACCAAACTGTTCGTTCCGTCTCTTTAGCAAGAGTAATTCCAATCGGGCCATATCCGCAGCCGATATCTAAAATGTCACCTTGAGCATCAGGCCACTCGAAAGCTTCTAACAGTGTTTTGCTCCCAAAATCCACTTCTCTTTTTGAAAAAACGGAATGATCACTCTTGAACGTCATGTTTTTTCTACGAAGGTAACTCTTTATTATCCTCTCTTCACTTTCTTTATCAGGAGATTTATCAAAATAATGACTGCTCATTTTTCCACGTCCTTCGTTTGATCATTGTCTTCTTTCCATATAGTCCCTCAATAACACAGCTTAATAAAGGGCTTGCTTCAGTATAAAAAAGTAAGCCAAAACTCTCAAACAATCTTTTTATGAAAAAGGGCTGTCCCAAAAGGTTTTTTCTGCTGAAATACACTTCGCTTTCACCCTCAGGGCACAAGTGCAACATCTACTCAAACTCTCTTTGATCGTTCTCGTAGTGTCTTCTTTGCAACACTTCAGCTTCCTCGTGAGCAAAGACCGCTCACTGCAGGATTTTCAGACTGTTGCTTTGACGAAGCCGACGTTCTAATGTCGGCGCTGATCACAGGACGGACTTCCGAAGGATGCGGTGGCTTCTACGTTGCACACAGGAGTGTGCGGTTTTTAGTAGAAGTTCCTTATTTCTTCGTAGAAGATCCTTTTTCTTAGCCGACCCGACTTATAGGACAACCCCTTGATAGTGTAAAAAAGAGCCTTCTCTAACGAATAGAGAAAGCTCTTTTGCATCAATTTACTTAAGTTCGATCTTAGCGCCTGCTTCTTCAAGCTTGCCTTTAAGCTCTTCTGCTTCTTCTTTTTCAACGCCTTCTTTAATTGTTTCTGGCGCTCCATCTACTAGAGCTTTAGCTTCCTTCAAGCCAAGGCCAGTAATTTCACGAACAACTTTGATAACGTTGATCTTAGAAGCACCTGCTTCTTCAAGAACTACGTCAAATTCAGTTTGCTCTTCTTCAGCTTCTGCTGCACCGCCGCCAGCAACTGCTACAGGAGCTGCTGCTGTTACACCAAATTCTTCTTCAATTGCTTTTACAAGATCGTTTAATTCAAGAACGGACATTTCTTTGATCGCATCAATGATTTGTTCATTACTCATTGTGTTGATCCTCCTTAAATAATAATTTTATTCTAAAACACATGACAAATGTACATCTGTATATCGTTTTGCTTATGCGCCTTCTTCTTCTTTTTGATCAGCAACTGCTTTAGAAGCCAACGCAAAGTTCCGGATTGGCGCTTGCAGAACATTGAGAAGCATGGAAACCAAACCGTCGTGAGAAGGAAGACTGGCAAGCTCCTTGATTTCTTCTAAGGAAGCTACGCGACCTTCAATGACACCTGTTTTAATTTCCAGCTGTTCGTGGTCCTTAGCAAAATTGTTAAGAACCTTCGCCGGAGCAACTACATCTTCAGTACTTGTAGCTACTGCTGTAGGTCCAACAAGAAATTCATCAAGTTCTGTTAGGTTGGTTTTTTCTGTAGCACGACGAACCATTGTGTTTTTGTACACTTTAAAGTCAACGCCTGCTTCACGAAGCTGCTTACGTAATTCTGTTGCTTCAGCAACATCCAAGCCGCGATAATCAACCACAACTGTAGAAACACTATTCTCAAGTTTTTCTGCAATTTCTTGAACAACACTTTGTTTTTGTTCGATTACTTTGCTCAACTGTCACACCTCCTGCTCTCATTTATGACGTTCCGCAAACAGATGGTGTTTTATGATCTCAGTCTATGAAATCATAAAAAACCTTCATGTCCGCAGACATGAAGGTTTGTTCTCAATATATACACACTCTCCCCTTATCACAAATAAGAGTGTGTCGAAAACTACCTCGGCAGGAAATTAAGCGGCAAGCGCACCTGCTGTCTGCGGTAAACATTTATATTTTATTCAAAGCTTTCACACCGCTATTTAGTATAGCGACTTCTACAGCTTTCGTCAACAATTATTTTAAATTAAGGGTTGAGGTACTTACTTTTACTCCTGGTCCCATTGTAGAGGCTACAGCAACATTCTTCATGTAGGTGCCTTTAGCAGCAGCTGGTTTTGCTTTTACTAACGTGTCAATTAACGTGTTGAAGTTCTCAACTAGTTTATCTGTATCAAAAGACACTTTACCAATTGGTGCGTGGATGTTCCCGGATTTATCTACACGGTATTCCACTTTACCTGCTTTAATTTCCTCAACTGCTTTTGTAACGTCCATTGTTACAGTACCTGTCTTAGGGTTTGGCATAAGACCTTTTGGTCCCAATGTCTTACCGAGTTTACCAACTTGAGCCATCATATCAGGAGTGGCAACAACTACATCAAAGTCAAACCATCCTTGTTGAACTTTGTTCACAAGATCTTCTTCTCCAACATAGTCAGCCCCAGCAGCTTCTGCTTCTTGTGCTTTATCCCCTTTTGCAAAAACGAGAACACGCTGTGTTTTACCAGTACCATGCGGAAGCACAACTGCTCCGCGGATTTGCTGGTCGTTTTTTCGAGGATCCACTCCAAGACGTGCAGCAATTTCTACTGTCTCATCGAATTTTGCGATAGATGTTTTTTTCACAAGTTCTATGGCTTCTTCGGCATTATATTGCTGTTCACGGTCAACAAGCGCTACAGCACCTTGATACTTTTTACCTTTTTTAGCCAATTTCATTTCCTCCTCGTTTGTGGTTTTAGCGGTTAGACCTCCCACTATTAAAGGTTGCGAACAAGGTATCCGCCCCATTCGGAACGGCAGTCGCAACCTTAGGCAAGGCATTCATTAGTCCTCTACTGTAATTCCCATACTACGTGCTGTACCTTCTACCATACGCATCGCTGCATCTACATCAGCCGCATTAAGATCTGGCATTTTCGTTTCAGCGATCTCACGTACTTGATCACGCTTTACCGTAGCTACTTTATTGCGGTTTGGTTCTCCAGAACCGCTCTCCACGCCTGCTGCCTTCTTAAGAAGTACAGCTGCAGGTGGTGTTTTTGTAATAAAAGTAAACGAACGGTCTTCATATACTGAAATCTCAACAGGAATGATCATACCTGCTTGATCTGAAGTACGAGCGTTAAATTCTTTACAAAATCCCATAATATTAACACCTGCTTGACCTAATGCAGGGCCAACTGGCGGAGCCGGATTAGCTTTGCCGGCAGGAATTTGAAGCTTTACTACTTTCTCGACTTTTTTAGCCACGCGACACACCTCCTTAGTCCGTGATGTGGTTTGTCGGACAAATTGTCCTCCCACTCATAAAAAGGGGCACAGTGTAAATATACCTACTAACCCCTCTGCTGTTAATTTTAATACCAAACATTAAAATCTTATCACTTCAAACAAAGATCTGCAAGACTTGATTTTTTATATCTTCTCTACTTGGTTAAACTCAAGCTCCACCGGTGTTTCGCGCCCGAACATATTTACGTGGACTTTCACCTTTTGTTTTTCTGTATTAATATCTTCAATTGTTCCTGTGAAATCGGCAAAGGGTCCTTCTTTTACTTTCACTGATTCTTTCAAGGCGAAGTCTACTTCTGCTTTCGGTTCGCTTTCACCCATTTGACGTAAAATGTTATCTACCTCATCCGGCAAGAGAGGTGTCGGTTTAGAGCCAGCTCCAGCCGAACCAACAAACCCGGTTACTCCAGGAGTATTTCGAACCACGTACCAGGAATCATCGGTCATCACCATCTCAACAATCACGTAACCTGGGAAAACCTTACGGGTTACAGCCTTACTTTTCCCGTTTTTCACTTCAGTCTCTTCTTCTACCGGAACGAGGACGCGAAAGATTTTATCGGTCATTTCCATTGATTCCACACGTTTTTCCAAATTGGTTTTTACTTTGTTTTCGTAACCGGAGTATGTGTGAACTACAAACCAGTTCTTTTCCATTGTTTTCCGGACGGTTACGTCCTTCCCTCCTCCTCTTTCGGTTCAAAATTTTTTAATCCAGCAGTAAACGCACCAGCTCAGACAAGCCTGAATCTACTGCAGCAAAAAATATAACAAAAAATATAATCGTTATAATTACAACGACGGTGTATTTTGTCAGTTCCCTGCGATTCGGCCATGTGACGCGCTTCATTTCCCTTCCTACGTCGCGAAGAAACCTTGCTGGATTTTTTGCTCCATCAGCCATACAGCCACCTCCAAACCGTTCGCTATTCCACTTATGTAAGATCAGCAGAAAAACGATTCTCCTCTATACCAGTAATACAAACCTGTTGTTTTTACTATTTTTTAGGAATAAAAAAATAACCGCTGCTATTTTGTTTCACGATGAAGGGTATGCGCATTGCAGTGTTTGCAAAACTTCTTCATCTCAATGCGGTTGGGTTGCTTTTGCTTATTCTTTTCACTTGTGTAATTTCTTGATAAACAAATCGTACATGCTAGTACTACTTTATTCCGCATTGAGCACCTCCTGAATTTGACAGGTTCCCTTTGCATACGCTTAATTACCTTATCACATTGAAAAAACCGTGTCAATTTTACCAAAAACACTGTTTAATTTAGGCCTCTGTTTAAAAGTTGCTAAAAGAAATTTCCTAAGATGGGTTTATCTCAAAAGTTGGTCAGTCATTGCTTTTGCATTACGGATCGGATATTTGTTCTGCTATATCTCTTATAAAAGGTTGAGTGGACATCTATTCAGCTATTACGTGCCAATACGTTGGATATTGCTCGATTTCTATAGCGGATTCATTGTGCAGAGTGATTCATTCATAATAACAAACGTACCATTTGTCCACGGTCGCTTTCTTTCTGATTTCGAAGAAGACACCACAACATCATCTACTATAAAGCCTTAATTAACCAAAAGCAGAAAAGCACCCTCGGATCAGGATGCTTGAAAACGCTTTCTTTATTGTTCCAAAATAAAAGGTCCCCCTCATTATGAACTGATACCCTTGACTTCCACGCACCTCTCCAATTTTCGCTTCACACGCTGAAGCGCATTGTCGATCGATTTGACATGGCGGTTCAATTCACCCGATATTTCCTGGTAAGACCTCCCGTCCAAATACAGCCTCAGTACTTTTTGTTCAAGATCACTGAGTATTTCTCCAATTTTCAGTTCTATATCATCAAATTCTTCTTGATTAATAATCAATTCTTCTGGATCACTAACCTTCGAACCGCAAAGCACATCCAATAAAGTTCGCTCTGATTCTTCATCATAAAGAGGCTTGTCCAGGGAAACATATGAGTTCAATGGCATATGCTTCTGCCTGGTTGCCGTTTTTATAGCTGTAATAATTTGTCTTGTAATACACAGTTCGGCAAAAGCTCTAAAAGACGATAACTTGTCTCCATTAAAATCCCTAATTGCTTTATATAATCCAATCATGCCTTCTTGTACAATATCTTCATGGTCACCGCCAATAAGAAAATATGACCTGGCTTTTGCCCGGACAAAGTTCTTGTACTTATTAATCAGGAACTCTAATGCAGCACTATCTCCTGAACGCACTTTTTCAACTAATAATTCATCTTCTGCTTTATCAAAGTACTGGTGTTCCGTTTCTTTGAGGTCTAAACCCAATACAATCCCTCCGCCCTCGACTGATTGTATGAATATAGCCTAATTATATAGCACCTTTGATTCAAGCGTCAACAGCTCAGCGGTCGCCTCGACGCCATTTGTCAAAAATTTCAGCAACTTCCTCAGTGAGCGGAAAATTCGACAAATTATCATGCTTACTTTGCTCTTTTACCTCGCGTGAAATGTTTTGTTCGACAACTTCCATTTCTACCCGAAGTTCCCGTGCAGATTTCCGCAGTGCTCCGCTTCCAAAAGTAACTGATTGCTCAGCATAGTCAGACGTTGCAACATGCACCCGCGTCTCTATGTTTTTTAATTCTCCGACCAGTTTTTCGATTCTTTCATCGGCCGTTTCTTTTTCTCGAGTATAAATTATATCTACGAGATAATTGTTGTATTTACGTCCTACACCAGGAACCATATGGGCATCAAAAATGATTTTAACTTCCCATCCTTTGTAGGCTTGATATTCTGCCATTTTTTCAACCAAGCGATCACGAGCTTCTGCTAAACTTTTATCTCTTAATTTTTTTAATTCCGGCCAGTCCCCAATCATGTTATAACCATCTACTAACAGTATATCTTTCATGTTATTTTCTTCCTATCGGCTGACGTTTCCTGTATACCTCATACATTAGGAGACTGGCAGCTACAGAGGCATTCAAGGATGTAACATGTCCTTTCATCGGGATTTTTAATAAGAAATCACACTTTTCTTTTACTAAACGGCTCATCCCTTTGCCCTCACTCCCAATAACTAGCCCAAGCGGCATATCAGCATTCCATTCTCTGAAATCTTCTTTTCCCGAAGCATCAGTACCCGCAAGCCACAATCCTCGTTTTTTTAACTCATCCATTGTCCGAGACATGTTGGTAACTCTAGCGACAGGTACATGTTCTATAGCGCCTGTAGAAGATTTAGCAACAGACTGAGTTAAGCCCACAGATCTTCTTTTAGGAATGATGACTCCATGAGCTCCTGCAGCATCTGCTGTTCTTAAAATGGAGCCAAGGTTATGAGGATCAGCTATTTCATCTAATAAAATACAGAAAGGATCTTCTTGCAAATCGGCTGCTTTTTCAAGTATATCTTCTAGTTCTGCATAACGATATGCTGCCACTGAAGCAACAACACCTTGGTGGCGAGAAGTACCAGAAAGCTCATCTAACTTCTTTCTAGGGGCTTGCTGAACAATGATATTATTTTCTTTAGCAGTCTGGTAAATTTGTTTCATTTGCCCTTTTCCAGCACCTTCTGCTATCCAAACTTTATTGATCGATCGTTCAGAACGTATTGCTTCTAGTACTGGATTTTTTCCAGAAATCCACTCTTCTTTCATTCCTTTTCACTCCTTTCAATTGTTTCAATGGCAAATGTGACCAGATGCTCTATTCTTTCTTCTCTACCTAGAAAATACAAATAGCCTAATAAAGCTTCAAAAGCAGTACTGTAACGATAAGTGTTTTGGTCGGTATTTTTTGGTACCGTTCCTGATTTTGCATTTCTTCCTCGACGAGCCACCGATTCTTCCTCTTTTGTGAGGAGTTGTTTATCAAGAATTTCAAACATAACTGCTGCTTGAGCTGAAGCAGACACAAAAGATGTAGAGGTTCGATGTAATAGGTGAGGTCTCACCCGTCCTGACGCAATGAGGTAATGCCTTATATAAAGGTCATAAACTGTATCTCCTATATAAGCTAGCGCCAGAGCATTCAATTGTTTAGCGTCCACTTTATCTCCTTCTAGCTTTCCTATCATATTGTCTACTCTCTCTTCCATCGTGTTCCTTGTGAAGTATCTTCTAAAATAATGCCTTGTTCTTTTAATGAGTCTCTAATTTCATCAGCCCGAGCAAAATTTCTTTCTTTTCTTGCTTGGTTTCTTTCCTCAATCAAACGTTCGATTTCCTCATCCAATATTTCCTCTTCAGCTTCGACTGGAATATCAAGAACCCCGCCAATTTCACGAATAACATCCAAAAATGTTTGCATCACCCGTTTGGACGAATGGTTTTTTTGAAGATAACGATTAGCATCTTTTACTAAATCAAAAAGTACACTAATTCCATTTGCACTGTTAAAATCATCATCCATTTCCCTAATAAACGCTTCTTTATGCTGTCGAACCGTGTCGATCCAATCACTTTCTTCACCAAAATCAGCGCTCTCATTGAACCGGTGTTTCAAGTTATTTGTCGTTGTATGAATACGCTCAAGACTGCTTTTCGCGCTTTCTAACAATTCTTCGCTAAAATTAAGCGGACTGCGATAGTGAGACTGCAGCATAAAAAAACGTATAACCTCAGGGCGATGCTTTTGAATAATGTCATGCACTAATACAAAATTTCCGAGTGATTTCGACATTTTTTCGTTATTTATTTGAATATATCCATTATGCAGCCAATACTTAGCCATTTGCTTATTATTCAATGCTTCTGATTGAGCAATCTCATTTTCATGATGCGGAAAAGCCAAATCCTGTCCGCCTGCATGAATGTCAATGGTATCGCCAAGATATTTTTTTACCATCGCAGAGCATTCAATGTGCCATCCTGGTCTACCTTTTCCCCATGGACTATCCCAAGAAATTTCACCTTCTTTTGCTTTCTTCCAAAGCACAAAATCCAGTGGATCCTTTTTCTTTTCGCCAATTTCAATCCGTGCTCCCATTTGTAAATCATTAATGGATTGGGAAGAAAGCTTGCCGTATTCTTTGAAAGATTTTGTTTCAAAATATACATCGCCTTCTGCTTCATAAGCATAGCCTTTTTCCATTAATGCTTTTATAAAGGAAATAATATCAGGCATTGTTTCGGTTACTCTCGGATGTATATCAGCTTTTTTCACTCCAAGTGCACCGGTGTCTTCGAAATAAGCTTCGATGAAACGTTCAGCTAATACGGGAACTTCTTCTTTTAATTCCTTTGCAGCATTAATGATTTTATCGTCCACATCGGTAAAGTTAGAAATGAAGTGCACATGATAGCCCCTGTATTCTAAATATTTTCTGATCATGTCAAAAACAATAGCAGGGCGGGCATTTCCGATGTGTATATAGTTATACACTGTTGGCCCGCATACATACATCGTCACTTTTCCATCTTGAAGAGGTTTCAATTCTTCTTTTTTTCTAGCCAATGTATTATATAATTTTATGGCCATTATTCATCGGTCCTTCCGTCAGTTTTGTTATCTTTATATGCGTCTAATTCTTTTTTGAGCTCTGAAATTTCTTTTTCAAGTTCCTTAAACTTATCGGCAACCGGATCAGGAAGTATATGATGGGCAAGCTCATCTTTTTTCACCTTCACACCATCTTGGACAACTACTTTTGCTGGAATACCAACTACCGTTGAATTGGGAGGAACTTCGTTTAAAACGACAGAGCCTGCCCCAATCCTTGAGTATTTTCCAATTGTCATTGAGCCAAGAATTTTAGCTCCTGTAGCGATAAGCACATTGTCCTCTACGGTTGGATGGCGTTTCCCTTTTTCTTTCCCTGTACCTCCAAGTGTTACTCCTTGATAAATGGTAACGTTATCCCCTATTTCACAGGTTTCTCCAATTACCACTCCCATACCGTGGTCAATGAAAAGACGCTCGCCTATTACAGCACCCGGGTGAATTTCAATACCTGTAAAAAAACGGCTTATTTGGGAAAGAAGCCTTCCTAAAAAATACATTTTTTTCTTCCAAAGCCAATGAGCTACTCGGTGTGACCAAATCGCATGCACACCTGCATAGGTCAATACTACTTCCATTCTGCTTCTAGCAGCTGGATCCTGGTCAAAGACAACATCTATATCGTTTTTAAATGTCTTTAACATATTACTTCTCTCCTCTCCTCTATCCTCCCAAAAGCGACTGTTTTTGAGTGATACTACGAATTGTATTAGCCGCGTAAAACCTTTAGCTTTTAAACTTTTTACAATAACTAAAAAAGCATCCCTGTGCTTGTTTTGCACAGAGACGCTTTTATGGCGCGGTTCCACTCTGTTTAAAGGCAGCAGATAAGAAGCATGTATATACTGCCTTTCCCCTTAAACATGTAACGGATGTCTGCCGCTTCTGCCTACTTTATTCAACAGAAGGCTCAGGGATGCATGTTCAGAATGATTTCTGAAATCACTTTCAGCAGCGTGATTCTCTCTGTACAGAAATTGACATTCCTACTTTTTCCCTTCAATGCTTTTTTCTTATTTAATTCTGTTTTTATTGTTTAATAGCTTGTTGAAGCCGTGTTTGTACGACTTCTTTACCTAATAAAGAAATAGCGTGAGGAAGTTCAGGTCCATGCGTTTGACCTGTAACAGCAACTCGGATAGGCATAAATAATTTTTTTCCTTTTTGCCCTGTTTCTTTTTGTGTTGCTTTTGTTGCAGCTTTAATCTCATCCGGCTCAAAGTTTTCAAGGCCGTCCAATTCTTTAGAAAATTGCTCTAAAACTTGTGCAACTTGTTCACCGTTAAGTACTTCTTTCGCTTCTTCATTATACTCTATTTCTTTCTTAAAGAACAGTTCGGTTAAGTCTGTTATCTCTGCAGCATAATGCATTTGTTCCTGATATAATGCTACCAGCTTTTTAGCCCATTCATATTGCTCTTCTGACAGTTCACTTGGGAGTTTTCCTTCTTTCTGAAGGTGTGGAACAGCCAGTTGTGTCAACCGCTCAATATCTGCTTCTTTCACATATTGATTATTCATCCATGCGAGCTTATCGGTATCAAAAACGGCCGGAGCTTTAGAGACACGTTCCAAACTAAATTGAGATGCTAGTTCTTCTAATGAAAAAATTTCTTCTTCGCCCACTGGAGACCAGCCTAATAAAGCAAGGAAGTTAACAATTGCTTCTGGAAGATAACCGAGCTCTTTATACTGTTCTACAAATTGAATAATAGACTCGTCACGCTTACTCATTTTTTGGCGGTCTGGATTTAAAATAAGAGAGGCATGGGCAAACATCGGCTTCTCCCAGCCAAGTGCTTCAAATACAAGAGCCTGACGCGGAGCATTAGACAAGTGCTCCTCTCCCCTAATGACATGAGAAATTTTCATCAAATGATCATCTACTACCACAGCGAAGTTATACGTAGGAATACCATCCTTACGAGCAATAACAAAATCTCCAATGTCATCCGTTTCAAAAGTTACTTCTCCACGTACAGCATCTTCGATGAGGACTTGTTGATTTTCCGGCACACGAAAACGAATAACGGGCTTAATCCCTTTCGCTTCATACGCTTTCCGCTGCTCCTCTGTCAGGTCACGGTCCCGCCCGCTGTACTTTGGAGCTTCGCCTCGTGCAAGCTGTTCTTCCCGTTCTTTTTCTAATTCTTCTTCTGTCATATAGTCATAGTATGCTTTACCTTCATCTAGAAGCTGCTGAATATACTCTTTGTATATTTCAAGCCGTTCCATGGAACGATACGGTCCATAAGGTCCGCCAATATCCACACTCTCATCCCAATCGACACCGAGCCACTTCATGCTGTTTATTAGTTTTTCTGTAGCGTCCTCAACATTTCTTGCTTGATCGGTATCTTCAATTCTAATAATAAATTTTCCGCCTTGACTTCTTGCAAAAAGATAATTAAAAAGAGCAGAACGTGCGCCTCCTATGTGAAGATGTCCAGTTGGACTAGGAGCAAAACGTACTCGTACTTCATTGCTCATGTTTCTACACCTTCCATTTCTCAATATTTTATCAGATTTAGTTTGTTTTATTTTTTAGATATACCTAACGTTGTGTATAAATACTTTTCCTATTTTACCACCAATTAAAGAAGAATAAAATTACTATAATGGCTGCAGTAATACTACAGCATGAGCGGCAATACCCTCTTCTCTTCCTGTAAATCCCAGCTTCTCTGTTGTAGTAGCTTTTACATTTACTTGAGCTTGTTCTATTTCAAAAATGCTTGCTATTGTGGACTGCATCTCCTTAATATAAGGAGCCAACTTTGGCTTTTCTGCCATAATCGTACAGTCTACGTTCCCTATGTAATAGCCTTTTTCATCAACTAGTTGATAAACATGTTTCATCAACTTTGCGGAGTCTGCACCTTTAAAGGCCGGGTCTGTATCAGGAAAATGTTTGCCGATGTCACCTTCCCCTACTGCACCGAGCAAGGCATCTGATATTGCATGAAGTAAAACATCTGCATCAGAATGACCGATTAAGCCTTTACTATGAGGAATATTCACACCGCCGATAATAAGCGGGCGGTTCTCTGAAAGCTGATGTACATCAAATCCATGTCCTATTCTCACTCTTATGCCTCCTCCTTTCGTTTATTTAAGATAGCTCGAGCTACTGTCATGTCTTCTGGAGTGGTTAATTTTATGTTATCGTAGCTGCCTTCAACCATATGTATCGGAAAGCCTAACCGCTCTACTAAACTAGTGTCATCTGTTCCAGCATACCCATCCATTGCTGCCTTCTTGTAAGCATCAAAAATAATAGGAAATTGAAAAGCTTGGGGTGTCTGCACAGACCATACACTAGAACGTTCTATCGTTTCTAGAACAAGCCCATCTTTTACTTTTTTTACGGTATCTTTCATTTTCACACCCAATACAGCCGCTCCGTCTGTGTTGGCTTTCTCGGCTAAAGAATGAATTTGTTCTTTTGTAATAAAGGGACGAGCGCCGTCATGAATGAGAACCAGACTGGAGGAATTCAGCTGTTTTAAACCTTTAAACACACTGTCCTGCCTTTCCCGACCGCCCGCTACAATAGCCTTTACCTTTTTAATATTCCAATCTTTCATCAAACGTTCCATTGCATTGATCTCATTGCTATTAGCTGCGATAATAATCCGCTCACACCAAGGGTCATTATCAAAAATAGAAACGGTATGAATAATCACAGGCTTTTTTTCAAGCATTAAAAATTGTTTATTACAGCCCGCCTGCATTCGTTTACCTTGCCCGGCTGCGGGTATAACTACATCGTAATTCATATTACCTCTCCAATGTAATTTCAGTCATTTTTCAGGCTCTTATTATCATACACTTGAAAGATCGTACTAGGCAATGACTTATCCACCACATCTTTTCACCAATTGTTGATGAGATTTCACAAAAGAATGCCTCTGTGAACCGGTTTAAAAAACCACCCGACAGAGGCATTTCCGTATATAAATTAAAGTGCTTTCTCCATTAACTTAGGTTTTGCAAAAATCATTCGTCCAGCACTTGTTTGCAAAACACTTGTTACCACAACTTCAATCGTTTCACCTATATAATCACGTCCGCCTTCGACGACGATCATTGTACCGTCATCAAGGTAGGCAACTCCTTGGTTTTGCTCTTTTCCATCTTTTATTACTTGGACATTCATTTCTTCGCCTGGCAAAACGACGGGCTTAACAGCATTGGCAAGGTCATTAATGTTTAGGACTTCTACACCTTGCAGATCACAAACTTTATTAAGATTAAAATCGTTGGTTACGACCATTCCTTGTCTAACCTTGGCCAGCTTCACCAACTTACTGTCAACTTCTTGTATGTCTTCAAAGTCTCCTTCGTAAATTTCAACTTCCACAGCCAATTCCTTTTGAATGCGGTTTAAAATATCAAGTCCCCGGCGTCCTCGGTTTCGTTTCAAAACATCAGAAGAGTCAGCAATATGTTGGAGTTCTTCTAATACAAATTCCGGTATAACTAAAGTACCTTCAAGAAAACCAGTCTGGCAAACATCTGCAATACGTCCATCAATAATTACACTAGTATCAAGAATCTTTACTTTGGATTGGTTTGAAATTTGCCCCGTTTCTTCCCTTTTTTTAGCTGCAACACGGCTTGCTGGAAATAAATTCATAAGTTCATCTCGTTTTTTAAACCCTACCTGGAAGCCAAAATAGCCAAGAAAAAATGTGATGAAAATAGGCAAGACGGAACTGATTACCGGAAAATCTACGGAGTTTAAAGGAATACCGATAAGAAAAGCAACAAGTAATCCAAAAACTAATCCAAGTGTACCAAATAATACGTCTGTCACTGGTGCTTTAACAATCATTTCTTCTAGTACTCTCATGCCATTCACGATATAATCTGCAAACCAGAATGTCGACAAAAAGAGAATAACCGCGCCGATAAGACCGCCGACATAAGGATTACCGAGCCACTCAGGAAATGAGCTATAATCCAATAAGGTAATAAATTCCGGTATAAAAATAAATCCGAGTGTAGCCCCGGCAAGTATAAAAAACAATTGTACTATCCTTTTTAACACCTTAACATGCACCTCCTTTTCTCTATTATAGACAAATACTTTATTTTAAAACCTATGAAACTTCAATCACCCAATAATTTACTTTTTATGGGAACGTTTATTATTAATGTAGCAAATTTTTACGGGATTGTCATAGTTTTTAATAAATTTTCATTGTATCGTGAACAAATTGTAACGTCAATCACTTTTTTTGGAGAGAGGTCAGATGTAATCTATATATGCCGGTCAATAAATAACTGTTCCTGAATACGGCTCAGTCCTTCTTTTATCTTTTTTGCACGGGTTCTGCCTATTCCCTGAACTTCATCAAGTTCTTCAATAGAAGCTTTCATTATTCCTCCTAAGTTTTCAAACCGATGAATCAAGTTGTTAATTATTCCAGCTGGCAGCCGCTGAATTTTATGCAATATTCTATACCCTCTTGGAGAAACAGACTGCTCGTAAGAATTGGTTCGTTGAGAATAACCAAGCAATCTCATAATAACGGTGTCATCCATAAGTTCTTCATTTGTCATTTGTTTTAACTTTTGATTAATGGCTTCTGGGTCGATACTGGCATCTGCAATATAATCTTTTATTAAATGGTACGTCTCCTCTTCTAAGTTAGAAACTAATTCATTGAGCTGCATTGCTATTAAACGACCTTCATTTCCCAATTCCATCACGTAGTTTAAGATTTCATATTTTATTCGCATAACCAGTTCAATTCGGTGAATGACTTGTGCCACTTCCTGGAAAGTAACCAGCTCTTCAAATTCCAGCGCCCCCAGATTGGTCAAGCTCTGATCAAGCACCGCTTTGTACTTTTCGAGGGTTTGTACGGCCTGATTTGCTTTCGTTAAAATCATTTCCATATCTTTGAGGGAGTATCGGTATGCACCTTTGTACAAAGTAATAACTTGACGACGCTGTGAAATAGAAATGACAAGATTTCCTGTTTGTTTAGCAACTCTTTCAGCTGTACGATGCCGTATTCCTGTCTCGTTGGAAACAATGGTGTTATCAGGAACGAGCTGTGTATTCGCATAAAGGATACGCTCGCCTTTTTCACTTAAAATAATGGCCCCGTCCATCTTTGCTAGTTCATACAAATAAGCTGGGGTAAAAGGGCAATTAATAAAAAAACCACCGTCCACTATACTTTTTATTTTTTCTGAATATCCAAGAACGATCAAACCACCCGTGTTAGCCCGCAAAACGTTATCTATACCATCACGAAGGGGGGTGCCGGGGGCAACGAAATGCAGTACTTCTCGAATGAATGAGTCACGTTGTTTATCTAGCATTTCTTTTCCTCCTTTTGCTGACCAGCGCGATTACCAAGACGGTGCTCTCCCCTCCAGTGTAATATCCAGCGCTTCTTCTAGTGTTGTTACTCCCACAACTTCTATATTGTTAGGAGACGTCCATCCATCCATGTTTTTTTCAGGTATGATTGCTCTTTTAAAACCTAGTTTTGCTGCCTCCTGAATTCTTTCTTCAATTCTAGCGACCCGTCTTATTTCTCCTGTTAGTCCAACTTCTCCGATCACTACGTCTGTAGGATTTGTTGTATGGTTTCGAAAACTTGAAGCAATACAAATAGCAATACCAAGATCAATTGCAGGCTCATCAAGTTTCACACCGCCTGCGACATTAATATATGCATCCTGGTTTTGCAGAAGCATTCCTAACCTTTTCTCTAAAACTGCCATTAATAATGCAATTCGGTTTTGGTCCACCCCTGTAGAGGTTCTCTTCGGATTGGCAAAACTAGAAGGGGCTATTAGGGCCTGCAGTTCCACTAGAACCGGACGTGTGCCTTCAAGGGAAGCAACTACGATAGAACCAGAGCTTCCTTCTGTTCGATCTTCTAAAAAAATTTCAGACGGATTTTTCACTTCTTTTAATCCCATTTCTTTCATTTCAAAAATGCCCAGCTCGTTTGTTGAACCAAAACGGTTTTTCACTGCACGTAACATCCTGTAAGTGTGATGTCGTTCTCCTTCAAAATACAACACCGAGTCCACCATATGTTCTAACATTTTTGGACCTGCAATTGAGCCTTGTTTTGTTACATGACCTACAATAAAAACAGCGATGCCTCGTGTTTTGGCAATTCTCATAAACATAGAAGTTGATTCCCTGACTTGCGCAACGCTTCCGGGAGCAGAGGTAACCCCGGCCTGGTGTACTGTTTGGATTGAGTCAATAACAACTAGTGTTGGTTGTATTTGGTCAATGGCATTTTCGATTAAGTCCATATCTGTTTCAGCAAATACATATAGTTTATCAGAATGTGCTCCGAGTCGATCAGCGCGTAATTTTGTCTGTTTTATTGATTCTTCTCCTGATATATACAACACTTTATGATCACGAGCTGCTAAAATGGCTGTCATTTGTAATAGAAGAGTAGACTTACCAATTCCTGGATCCCCTCCTACAAGCACTAATGATCCAGGAACGATTCCTCCTCCAAGTACGCGATTAAGCTCTTTTAAGGAAGTATCAATTCTTGGTTCACGTTCTCCAGTTACATTCGTAATGGGTTGTGGTTGTTGGCGGGTTCCATCTGGTGAAGTACTTAATGATTTCCTTCCTCCACTTTTAACTGACGGACCCTCTAACTCCTCTACCATGGTATTCCATTGGTTGCAGCCAGGACAGCGCCCCATCCATTTTCTTGATTCATATCCGCATTCTTGACAAACAAATTTTGATTTTTGTTTCGCCATACTTTTTTTACCCTCACTTTAACTTATGTATACCACCTTCTATTTTACCACGAAAAAGTAACAGAAATTGGGTGAAAAAGACTGTCCGAAAATAATATCGGACAGTCTTATCTCTTAATATATTTACGTTCTAGCTCCTGTTTTCGTTTCAACGACATAGTCATCGTTTTTCACATCGATCACTGCCGTATCACCTTTTTGAATCTTTCCGCGAAGAAGTTCTTCTGATAAACGGTCTTCGACTTGCTTTTGCAGAGCACGACGCAATGGACGTGCACCATACTCAGGGTCAAATCCTTCATCAGAAATTTTATTCTGAGCTTCTTCTGTTAATTCAACATTAATACCCTGTTCGGCCAAACGTTTTTGTAATTGTTCTGTCATAAGCACCACAATTTTCTTAATGTGCTCTTTTTCAAGACTGTGGAAGACAATAATTTCATCCAGACGATTTAAAAATTCAGGCCGGAACGTATTTTTTAATTCTCCCATTACTTTATCCCGCATATCCTGAAACTTTTCTCCCTCTGATTGTGTGGTAAAGCCTACATTTTTATTGCGTCTTAGCAGACTAGCCCCGACATTGGATGTCATGATTATTGCGGTATTTCGAAAATCAACGCGGCGCCCTTTGGAATCGGTGAGAAAACCATCCTCAAGAACTTGGAGAAGGATATTGAACACTTCTGGGTGAGCTTTCTCTACTTCATCAAGCAGGATAACGGAATATGGGTGACGTCTAACTTTTTCCGTCAACTGGCCGCCTTCTTCAAACCCTACATAACCAGGAGGGGAACCTACAAGACGACTGGTCGCGTGTTTTTCCATGTATTCAGACATATCTATACGAATAACCGAGTCTTCGTCACCAAATAATGTCTCAGCAACAGCCCGGGCTAATTCTGTTTTCCCGACACCAGTAGGCCCAAGGAAAATAAAAGAACCAATCGGACGTTTTGGATCCTTTAATCCTGCACGAGCACGGCGGATTGCTTTAGAAATTGCATTTACCGCCTCTTCCTGGCCAATGACACGACTGTGCAAAATATCTTCCATTTTAAGAAGGCGATCTGTTTCTTCTTCAGCAAGCTTAGAGACAGGAATTCCCGTCCAACTAGCTACAACCTGTGCAATATCTTCAGGGGTTACCTCCGTATTCTCCTGACCTTGTTTTTCTTTCCACTCGTTTTTCATCTTATCTAATTCTTCACGAAGCCGTTGTTCACTATCCCGTAAGGAAGCCGCCTTTTCAAACTCCTGACTTTGAACAGAGGCATCTTTTTCTTTTCGTGTCTCTTCTAGTTTTTGCTCGAGCTCTTTTAAGTTTGGCGGAGCCGTGTAGGAACGCAGCCGTACTTTTGAACCAGCTTCATCAATTAAGTCAATTGCTTTGTCTGGCAGGAAACGATCCGAGATATAACGGTCAGAAAGTTTAACGGCTTCAGCAATAGCTTCATCCGTAATAGTAACCCGGTGGTGTGCTTCATACCTATCGCGAAGACCTGCGAGAATTTGAATGGACTCTTCAGTTGTCGGTTCGTCCACTTGGATAGGTTGAAAGCGGCGTTCTAATGCTGCATCTTTTTCAATATATTTGCGGTATTCATCTAGCGTAGTAGCTCCAATGCACTGTAATTCTCCACGAGCAAGTGATGGTTTTAAGATATTCGAAGCATCAATAGCTCCTTCTGCTCCACCTGCACCAATTAAAGTGTGAAGTTCGTCAATAAACAGTATCACATTACCTGCTTGTCGAATTTCTTCCATTACTTTTTTCAAACGATCTTCAAACTCGCCGCGGTATTTGGTTCCTGCCACTACTGTACCCATATCAAGCGTCATCACGCGTTTATTTCTAAGAATTTCCGGCACTTCATTTGAAATAATGGACTGGGCAAGCCCTTCAGCAACTGCTGTTTTACCAACCCCTGGCTCACCGATTAAAACAGGGTTGTTTTTTGTACGACGGCTCAACACTTGAATGACTCGTTCAATTTCTTTGCTGCGGCCGATCACTGGATCAAGCCCTTCTTCCTTAGCAACTGCAGTTAAGTCTCTCGCTAAACTATCTAGAGTCGGTGTATTAGCATTGGAAGAGCCGGCTCCAGAAGCCTGCTGGTGATTAGAGGTTGATGCCTCATTACTTCCAAGCAACTGTAACACTTGCTGTCTAGCCTTATTCAAGCTGACACCAAGATTGTTTAATACTCTTGCAGCCACTCCCTCGCCTTCTCGTATTAATCCTAACAAGATATGTTCTGTCCCTACATATGAATGACCAAGCTTTCTAGCCTCATCCATGGACAATTCAATAACTTTTTTAGCACGTGGAGTATAATGGATAGTCTTAGAGCCTTCTTGACCAGTTCCAATTAAAGACTCCACTTCTTTTTGGATTTGCTCAGAGCCAAGATTAAGTGCTTGCAGTGCTTTTGCTGCAATTCCTTCACCTTCACGAATTAACCCTAGCAGAATATGTTCTGTACCTATATTATTATGCCCAAGACGGATCGCTTCTTCTTGAGCCAAGGCTAATACCTTTTGCGCTCGTTCTGTAAACCTTCCAAACATCATATATGCGCACCTCCAAATTTTGCTTAATCTTCTCTCTCTAAGTTCATTCTCTCACGAATCAACGCCGCCCGTCTCACATCACGCTCATCCGGTGTAAGACCTTTACCTGCATATTGCTGCAGAAAACCAGGCTGAGTTAGAATCATTAGTTCATTTAAAATATTACCCGAAATTCCTTGGATTAAATCAATGTCAATCCCTAATCTAACATCGGACAGTCTTTTTGCTGCTTCTTTTGACTCCATCACCCGGCTATTTGTTAGCAGTCCGAATGAACGAAATACTTTATCCTCTATTTGGATTTTTGAAGTACGTATTAACTCTTCTCTTGCGTAACGCTCCTGTTGAATTAACTGCATCACAACGCCTCTAAGATCTTCTACAATATCTTCCTCTGATTTACCAAGTGTCATTTGGTTTGATATTTGGAATAAGTTTCCTAACGCTTCGCTTCCTTCTCCATAAATACCTCTCACCACAAGCCCCAACTGATTAATCGCAGGTAATATACGATTGAGCTGCTGAGTCATAACGAGTGCAGGAAGATGCATCATAACCGAAGCTCTCATACCTGTTCCAACGTTTGTTGGACAGCTTGTTAAAAATCCTCTTTTCTCATCGAAAGCATATGTCACTTTTTCTTCAATCCAATCATCTAAACCGTTAGATAAAACTAGACTTTCATTTAACTGAAAACCCCGGAATAAGCATTGAAGCCTTATATGATCTTCTTCGTTAAGCATGATACTAACAGACTCATCTTCACTCAGCATTACAGCACCATGTTGAGCTTTTTCTGCCAAATGCGGGCTGATCAAGTGCTTTTCTACTAATACTCTTTTTTCATTGGAAGAAAGATCATCCATTTTTAATACTTCCAGATTTCCAACATATTGATATGGATCCTTTGCCAATTCTTTTGAAGTGTAGTGAAGCATCGTGTTTGCCGATTCCTCGGAAGCCACAATTGGAAAAGGGTAATTTTCCAAGTTTCTTGCTAAACGGATTCTTGTACTTAAAACAATATCACCTTCTGGACCAGGCCCACTTTTCATCCACGGACTGATCGCTTCTGAAATGAAACGTTGAAGTGACATTAAGCACCCCCCTTTCCATCACGTATGTTTTCATTTAAATCGTGAATTTGGTCGCGGAGTTGGGCTGCTTCTTCAAATTCCTCTTGTTCAATATGCTGCTGCATTTGTTTTCTCAACTTATCTATCTGATTTTGAATTTGCATTCGGCCGCCAGCTCTTTTTGGAACCTTGCCAGCATGACGTACATTTCCACTGTGAACCCTTTTGAAAATTGGGTCAAGTTTTGGGTCAAACGCCTTATAACAGTGCGAGCATCCAAATCTTCCTGTTTTTGCAAAACGTTCATATGAAAGCCCACAAGAATCACAAACAAGCTGCTTTTGAACAGAAGCCCTTGAAGGGTGAGGCCCCCCATTCCCCATCGGTTGTTCAAAGTTTAACAACCCTGATAATAAATCATGGATAGAATAGCTGTTTGAACCCGGGATATGTTCCCCTTTATCACGAGCACACTCCTCACACAGATGCATCTCTTCTTTTTTTCCGTTTATGATTTTTGTAAAATGCAACGTGGCCTGACGCTGGTGACATTCTTCACAGAGCATTTTCATCTCCTCCCTTCGCAGCTAATATACTCATTTATAACGTAAGCTGTGAAGCATAGCTTTCAGCATTTTGGCCCGGATATAGTCTCTGTCTTCTGCATGCCGCAAGGAAATTATCGAACGATGTACGGATGCAAGCATAATATTAGCTTCCCTTTTAGATATTGCATTCTCTTCAAAAAGACGCATAATAATACTTTCGGCTGTGAGCTGGTCAATTCCTTCTTTTATTAAATGTATTAATTGATCAATAAGCTCAGCATGGTCACCAATTTTCACTCTTGAAATACGTATATACCCACCGCCGCCCCTTTTGCTTTCTACAATATACCCTTTTTCTGTTGTAAAACGAGTACTTATCACATAATTAATTTGAGAGGGAACACATTCAAACCGTTTAGCCAACTCACTTCGTTTAATCTCAATTAAATCCTTCTCACTTTGCATAAGAATTTCTTTTAAATAGTTTTCAATCACATCAGAAATATTACGCAAGAAAACAACCCCCTTCCTGCTGTAAGCCGTTCCCCTCAGGTTTTGACCTTGACTATCTTTGACTATAAATATAATATAACCGTCTGCAAATTTCAAGCAGACGGTACTATTCATTATAGCCAAGTTGTCTTTAATCATTCTTCTTCCATTTGCATTTCAACTTCTAAGATCCCCTCAGTCAATAGTAATCGTTCATAAAGCTGGGAACGCTTTAGGGCATTTGGAGATTGAACATGCAGATCATAAACACATTTACTTTCTTTACCATTACCTTCTTTTGTACTCCCATTTACTTTTTTAATAATTACTTCATTATCTTCCAATATTTCTATTAATGATGATAAAACCGATGTATTTTTTCGTACAGTAACCTCTATTTTCTCAGGACGTGAAGAGGCTCGAAAAAAACGGTCAACATTATTAAGAAAAAATAAACTCAGTAAAACAACAATTGTAGTAAAAACAGCTGCAAAAAACATTCCGGCTCCAGCAGCTAGTCCTATCGCAGCTACCACCCAAATAGAAGCTGCAGTTGTTAAACCTTTGATGGAAACGCCTTGAACGATAATTGTCCCTGCTCCCAAAAAGCCGACCCCGCTCACCACATAAGAAGCAAGCCGAGATGGGTCATATCGTACAATTTCTTTATTTGCTTCCATGTATTCCTGGAATCCAAATAGTGCCATAACCATCACTAAGCATGCCCCTGTCCCAACTAAAAGGTGTGTTCGGAATCCAGCAGGATGTCGTTTATATTCTCGTTCTATTCCAATTAATCCTGCCAGAAAAGCAGCTGCTAGTATTCTAATTATTATTGTATATGCTTCCTGATCAAGCCACATATCCATATGCATTTCCCCTCCCTGCTTTTAAGCCTATGTATATTATTATATTTTATTTCTTATACCCACTAACATTGCTAGACATGCAAAGAATGAATGAGGATCACACCTAATTTCTCAGTTAAAAAATCTTATGCCTTCAAAAAGTCTTGGAGACAAAATCTCTAAGCAAATCTAATTTCCTGTTCGTGAGAGGCTTAGGTACAGTGCTTCTTCAGCACAAAGAGTTGTCCTTGAATCTTGGGATTTTGTGTGGTAACTATATATCTTCATATCTTCGATTTTTAGGGAGCTACTCCCTTTTTATACTTTTAGAAAATTTTACCTTTGTTAAAGGATCAAAGTATAATCCTAAAAAAGGAAGTTCGGCTAAGGTAAGGAGCTTCTACTGCACGCAACACGCTTGATGTATAGGACGTGCTAATGTAGCCAAAGCCACAGAACATGGAGGTTTTTGGCGGCAGATTTAATGTACTTCTGCTAAAAATCCACGCATACTGTGGGATTCAACTTAGAAGAAGTGTGTGGAAGTCAATTGATAGTATAAAACACCAAGTACTGTGACAACGGCGTTCCTGTACTTTGAATGTCGTCGTTTTGTTTATATTGGCTGCCAGTAAAATCCTGTATTTTTTAGGTTCTATGTCAAATGTTGGGGTAGGAGTGGCTTGCTCCTACTTGAAATTCCGTTGTTTTATATTGGTGATGTAATAAGACACGTAACCTTAAACGATCATAACGCTTGAAGCCAAAAGCATTTCGTTTCATCACCTTTGTTTGATTATTTAAGCCTTCGATAAAGCCATTGGTATATCCAAAGGCAAAACTGTTTAATATCTCTACCTGCCAGTTTTTCAGCGTTTGAATCGTTTGAATAAACTCCGGCATGCTCTCGTTATGTACCTGTTGATACAAAGCGTATAATTCCTCTTTCACTTGTCCGGCAGCCGTTTTTCCTTTTTCTTTCGCTTCTTCAAACCAATTTCGAAACACTTCTTTTAAATGATAGGCTCTTCTTAACTCATCGGATAACTCTAAATACCAGAGCTGCTTTTCACTTAACTCTTCATACCGTTTGTAAAAGACATGTTTCATTCGTTTACATTTTTTCCGATCATACTCGTGGTCATACTCGTGGAACTCTTTCTGCACTTTCCTTCTCACGCGCTCTAATGCCCAATAAATATAGCGGCAAAAGTGAAAACGGTCCGCAATAATGATAGGGTTTCCTAATGCTTTTCGAACGGCAGACTTAAAGGCATAACTCATATCCATAATCACCATCTCCACGTCGGAACCCTTTTCCCGTAAGTAGTTTTTCACCGTTTCAACGGATCTATTAGGAAGAATATCGAGAGGAGCTCTGGTGTCTCCATCCGCAATGACTACTTGATACTTCCCTTCATTCGTATCCCCTTTATATTCATCGATCGCAATCACCGGCGGCAGGCTCTTCACTTCCTTTAACGTTGGGGCCGACATCGAATCAAAACGCCGAATCACGGTAGCAGAGGATGTACGAAATTGACTTGCCGTATCTTTGAAATTTTTTCCTTGAATGACACCAGACCAAGGGCTTGATTCCATTCCCTGGAGTGGCGTTGATACCGCTGGACGATAGGATTGCGTTCCGCAAAGCGTTTGCCGCAGGAGCACACATAACGACGCCTTCGATAAAATAAATAAGACGTTCGTTCAAATACTTTAAGGTGCTGGATCTTTTGGATACGGTAATCATGGACTCGGCTTGTTCTTTCCCCGCATGCTGGACACCGATGGGATTTACGAGGTATCTCCACGTGGAGATAAAATGCCTCCCCTATCTCTTCCGTTTTGCGCAACTCCAATCTTTTTCTTGTTTCTTGGACAATTCAAGTGTAAAGGATTTTGGAGCTTGCGTGTTTTTACCCCAACAAATATAATAGAGCCATTTTTTAAAAATCCAAAAAAGCTGTCAGAATTCTATTCTGACAGCTTTCGTTATGGCCTGGCAGCGTCCTACTTTCACAAAGGGTTGCCCCTTCATTATCATCGGCGCTGAAGAGCTTAACTTCCGTGTTCGGCATGGGAACGGGTGGAACCTCTTCGCTATCGTCACCAGACTTTGGATGGAATCGTTTGATCATCGTCATAGGAGACAACATCTCAACGATCCTTTTCTTGATAGGGAATTGCTCCCTCAAAACTGCACAACGAAATACATGAGCCGCTCTACGAGGCGCTTACCTTTGTTTTGGATAAGCCCTCGACCGATTAGTATCTGTCAGCTCCACGTGTCACCACGCTTCCACCTCAGACCTATCAACCTTGTCATCTGCAAGGGGTCTTACTAGCTTGGCGCTATGGGAAATCTCATCTTGAGGGGGGCTTCATGCTTAGATGCTTTCAGCACTTATCCCGTCCACACGTAGCTACCCAGCCATGCTCCTGGCGGAACAACTGGTACACCAGCGGTGTGTCCATCCCGGTCCTCTCGTACTAAGGACAGCTCCTCTCAAATTTCCTGCGCCCGCGACGGATAGGGACCGAACTGTCTCACGACGTTCTGAACCCAGCTCGCGTGCCGCTTTAATGGGCGAACAGCCCAACCCTTGGGACCTACTTCAGCCCCAGGATGCGACGAGCCGACATCGAGGTGCCAAACCTCCCCGTCGATGTGGACTCTTGGGGGAGATAAGCCTGTTATCCCCAGGGTAGCTTTTATCCGTTGAGCGACGGCCCTTCCATACGGTACCGCCGGATCACTAAGCCCGACTTTCGTCCCTGCTCGACTTGTAGGTCTCGCAGTCAAGCTCCCTTTTGCCTTTGCACTCTGCGAATGATTTCCAACCATTCTGAGGGAACCTTTGGGCGCCTCCGTTACTGTTTGGGAGGCGACCGCCCCAGTCAAACTGCCTACCTGACACTGTCCCTGGACCGGGTTACGGTCCGAGGTTAGAATTTCCGTACAGCGAGGGTAGTATCCCACCGACGCCTTCACCGAACCTGGCGGTCCGGTTTCCAAGGCTCCTACCTATCCTGTACAAGCTGTACCAAAATCCAATATCAAGCTGCAGTAAAGCTCCATGGGGTCTTTCCGTCCTGTCGCGGGTAACCTGCATCTTCACAGGTATTATAATTTCACCGGGTCTCTCGTTGAGACAGTGCCCAAGTCGTTGCACCTTTCGTGCGGGTCGGAACTTACCCGACAAGGAATTTCGCTACCTTAGGACCGTTATAGTTACGGCCGCCGTTTACTGGGGCTTCAATTCGGAGCTTCTCCCAAAAGGGATAACCCCTCCTCTTAACCTTCCAGCACCGGGCAGGTGTCAGCCCCTATACTTCGCCTTGCGGCTTCGCAGAGACCTGTGTTTTTGATAAACAGTCGCTTGGGCCTATTCACTGCGGCTCTCCAAGGCTATTCACCCTAGAGAGCACCCCTTCTCCCGAAGTTACGGGGTCATTTTGCCGAGTTCCTTAACGAGAGTTCTCCCGAGCGTCTTAGAATTCTCATCCCACCTACCTGTGTCGGTTTGCGGTACGGGCACCTCTTCCCTTGCTAGAGGCTTTTCTTGGCAGTGTAGGATCAGGAACTTCGGTACTATTATTTCCCTCGCCATCACCGCTTCGCCTAATGATGAACGGATTTGCCTGTTCATCGGCCTTACGGTTTGGACGCGCTATTCCAGCAGCGCGCTTACCCTACCTTCCTGCGTCCCCCCGTCACTCAAACGGGAAGGAGGTGGTACAGGAATTTCAACCTGTTTTCCATCGCCTACGCCTTTCGGCCTCGGCTTAGGGCCCGACTAACCCTGAGCGGACGAACCTTCCTCAGGAAACCTTGGGTTTTCGACGGAAGGGATTCTCACCCTTCTTTTCGTTACTCATACCGGCATTCTCACTTCAAAGCGCTCCACCGGTCCTCACGATCCGGCTTCTCCGCCCTTTGAACGCTCCCCTACCACGCACACCCGATGGTGTGCATCCACAGCTTCGGTGATACGTTTAGCCCCGGTACATTTTCGGCGCAGAGTCACTCGACTAGTGAGCTATTACGCACTCTTTCAATGATGGCTGCTTCTAAGCCAACATCCTAGTTGTCTAAGCAACTCCACATCCTTTTCCACTTAACGTATACTTAGGGACCTTAGCTGGTGGTCTGGGCTGTTTCCCTCTCGACTACGGATCTTAGCACTCGCAGTCTGACTCCCGGATAACAAGTCGCTGGCATTCGGAGTTTGACTGAATTCTCGTATAA